>JAGBFS010000118.1 GCA_017936365.1 Clostridia bacterium | reverse complement strand
GCTGAGTTCGCGTAAATTAGAGGCAATAGACTCCAGAGATTCATAAAAAATCGCCCGATTTTCATCGGTCAGATCCTTTCCGGCAAGCTCCACGGCAAGACTGGCTCTTTTGCGGACGTGTTCAGCGGCGGCCTGCCCCTCGTCGGTGAGGCGGAATACGCCGCGGTAAAGGTTTTGATGGATGCCGGCTTTGGTCACAAGTCCCTTGTTTTCCATGATGGACATCATTCGGGAAACGTCCGATTTATCCTTGCCGCAAAGCTCGCATATCTGCGGCGCGGTAAGACCTTCGGGATAACGGTTAAGCGTGAGGAGGTACACCGAATGGGGACCCTTTAATCCGTATTTCTCCATTTCGTCACTGGTCAGTTTATGCCAATGTCGAGATATTTCCGATATAGCAAAAGAAAATCGCTCAAATCTTTCGACCATATTTTGCACTCCTTTATTTTGGAAAATACGAGAAGTTGAAATTTCATTGTGAATTATATACCCGACTTGTTGAATTGTCAACTTCTGGTTTTGCCTTTTAACAAATTATTCAAAATAAAGGGTTTTAAGCACGTTTTTTGAAACCGAATATACTATATAAATAATAGCAGGTCTTTAAAAATCTTGAAATAATGACAGACCGGGACGTCCTAATTATCAGGAGTCCCGGTTTTTGTCATATCACCTGTTGAGGGGTTGTCGATAAGCTTTCCTTCGGCGGTGAATCTTGAGCCGTGGCACGGGCAATCCCACGAATGTTCGTTTTTGTTCCATTTCAGTGCGCATCCGAGGTGGGGACATCTTGGGGCTGTGGGAGTAAGCAGATTTATCGCCGATTCAAATGCGTTTATCGGGAGCTGACGTCTGAGCATAGTTCTTGACGGTGAAAAGACCTCACGGTATGGGTTATCCCGACCTATCAGCATATCGCGAAGTATCATGGCGGAGACCATAGATGAGGTCATGCCCCATTTGTTGAAACCGGTCGCAACGTACAGATTTTGGGTGCTTGCGCTGTATTGTCCGATGTACGGCACGTTGTCAAGAGTGATACAGTCCTGCGTTGCCCAGCGGTATTTTTCCGAAGCTTCGGGATAGTATTTTTGGGAAAAGCTTTCCAGCTCGTGCCATGCTCCGCCCTTTTTGCCGGTGCGGTGCCCTCCTCCGCCAACGAGAAGAAGGCCGCCGTAATTGCGCAGCGAAGGCCCCTTTTGGGCTTCGTCGACATACATTCCGCCGATAGACGGAGCGTTTTCGAGCGCTGTGACGTATGAGCGCTGCTGGTACATTTTCAGAAAATAGCTTCCGTGTTTGTTGATAAAAGGGAAATGTGTAGCGACGACCACACTTTTTGCACGGATAGTGCCTTTGTCGGAGATGGCGGTGTTATCTCTGACCTCTCTGATAAAGGTGTGTTCCAATATATTAAGCTCCTTTGCAATGGCCGAAACAAAGCGCAGCGGATCAAACTGTGCCTGATGCGGCATCTTAAGGGCGCCGAAGTTTTCAAAGGGGAGATCATGGCTCTCGGTTATATCCGACATCATGCCCAGACGGCGAAGTGCGTCGGCTTCATCCTCAAGCTTTTTCCGGCTTTCGGTCGAATATACAAAGGAGTCCATGTCTTCGAACGAGCAATCGATATCCCGGCACAAAATACGGTACTTCTCCACAGCCGTACAGTTTGCGTCAAGATACATTTTTGCTTTTTCTTCGCCGAATTGACGGATAAGCTTTCCATATACGGCTCCGTGCTGGGCTGTAATTTTTGCTGTAGTGTTTTTTGTGATACCGCTGCAGATGGTATTTGCTTCGGCTAAAATGCAGTCGATGCCGGATATTTTAAGCATATAAGCGGTAAGTATACCGGCAAGACCGCCGCCGATTACGAGAACGTCGGTTTTGGTGCTTCCGTGAAGAGAGGGGAAACGGGGGAGCTGCGTGTTGTCTGACCATACTGATATCATAAAGCTGTCGCCGCCAATCGTTTTTTATTATTGTCGCACGGCAGACAAAAATTATTCGCCGATATAGCTGTAATAAAAAGGGGACAGCCGATATCGGCTGTCCCGGGTGGATTGCTTTATTATACGGCTGTGAAAACCATTGCCTGACCGTAATCAAATTGAGATATAAGCGGCTCGCCCAAAATTGATGTAAGCGTGAGCTTCGGATCGGCGCGAACGGCCGTCATGACGCAGGTGAATTCCTGCTCGCTGAGCGAGTCGGCAAGCTCTACCGTTACCTCGTCGACGGAGGTTGACCATTTACCGTGGAACATGGCTTCGATTTCGGAAGCGCTGTTGCTGCGGACAAATTCGACGGTGTTATCATCATAAAAGGATATCAGATACGAATATCCGCCCGAAGAGAAGGTCCAGCTTCCTCGCACATCGACAGTTGCGGCAAAGGTCTTGTTTGCGTCGCTTTGCGACAGCGCCGCATTTGCGCTTGCACCGGATGTGGAGGCGTCATCGCCGCAGCCGACAAAGCAAAGGAGCATCAGCGCCGCAAGCGCAAAAATAATCGTTTTCATTTCCATGACCATTCCTTTCTCTCGGTTTTTATTTTTCAAATATGGCTGTAGAGCCACAGGGCAGAACGAGCGAGCTTTCCTGAACCGGAAGTCCGATTTCATCGGCGCTGCATGAACCGCCGTTAAAGGATTTTGACAGTTGAACCGAAAGAATATATTTCATTACCGAGGGACTGAGTCCGGTGGTGTAGCTGTTAAGCAGGAAAAAGAGCGGATCCTTTGTAAGTACGCCGCGGCAAAGACCGACAAGGTCATAGATCTGGTCTTCAAGCCGCCAGACCTCGCCCGAAGGTCCGCGTCCGTAGCTTGGCGGATCCATGATAATGGCATCGTAGAAGGATTCGCGCCTTATCTCCCTTGCGACAAATTTTGCGCAGTCGTCAACTATCCATCGCTGGGGGATATCGGCAAGTCCCGACATCGCGGCGTTTTCCTTTGCCCAGGATGTCATGCCTTTTGACGCATCAACATGGCAGACGTAAGCCCCGGCCGAAAGACACGCGAGGGTCGCGCCGCCGGTATAGGCAAAAAGGTTAAGCACCCGTATTGGACGGTTGGCTGATTTGATTTTGTCAATCATCCAATCCCAGTTGACAGCCTGTTCGGGGAAAAGGCCGGTATGCTTGAAGCCCATTGGCTTGATACCGAATTTCAGATTGTTGTAGCCGATTGTCCACGAATCGGGAAGCTTGCTTTTTACATCCCATGCACCGCCGCCGGAGGACGAGCGCACATATCTTGCGTCGGCGCGTTTCCATTCGGGGCATCTGCGCGGGGTTTTCCATATAACCTGCGGGTCGGGACGGATGAGAAGCTTGTCCCCCCATCGCTCCAGACGTTCGCCGTCAGATGCGTCAATTAATTTATAGTCTTTCCAGTTTTCCGCCATTCTCATTTGGCGCTGCATCCTTTCTTATGTTCAGTTCTTTTGAAAGATGGTTTCGACCGGTCCTCCCGATATCGGTATCCGGCAATATCGCGTATAATCATCGGCCCAATAATATATCCAGCTACCTACAATACTGACCGCATCAATATCCGACTCGCCGGTATAGACCGGGCTTGTTTCGCCGCCCTTGTAGCTGCAGGCAACAAGAACGCCCTCGACCGAAACGGTGAACACATTGGTCTTGCTTATTGCAAGAGTGCCGCCGATGGTATTTTCCATTCCGAAATTGACGGTGTTGCCGCCCTTGATTGAACGCCGCCGCATCTGAAGTGTGGCATAGTCCGTGGTTTCCGGCTCGCCGGTTATGAGGTTGACATCGCCGGTGGATACAACTATCGTTGCAGGAACGGCGTAATAGATATATCCCGAATCGATGGTCATGAACGCGCCCTTTTCGCTGCCAACCATCCTTGCGTCGCTGCCGTCGGTGTTCATCTGGATTATTTTTCCGTATACGGTATCCTCATACGGGCTGACTATTTTATCTGATTCATCGGCGCCGAAATAGGGGAGAGCGCTGCTTGAGGAAACCTGGGTTGTGGGCTGGGGTTCCGGTTCTTTTTTGTCGGGCTCGATAAAGTAGATCTTTCCGGAATATACGGTAAGGCACATCGCCTGCTTATCGCTGAGTTTTTCGGCGATAATGGTCTGTTCTTCGTCAATATCGTCAAGCTCGCCGCTCCATACGCAGCCATCAGAGCCGATATAGTAAAGGGTATCGTTTACTATATTTGCATCTTCAACGGTATCTTCGGTAACCTGCTGTGCGGTTCCGCCGTTGTCGCGAATTCGCCATAATGTATCGGTTTCAATATCGGTTCCGTATATCCAGCCCTCTATATACAGAAGCTGGGACAGACGGACATAACTGAGCTTAAGCTCTTCACCGCCGCCGGCCGGTGTTTTGTACAGGCCGGGGTTATCGCCGTAAAGCCGTGAAAAATATATCCATTCGCCCTCTTCATCAATAACAGCGCACACATCGGCCGATATGCTCGATGAATCGGAGCCGTAGATGTCCTGGGTATAGCCCGAACAGCTTTCCGCCCATTTTACGATTCCGAAAACCGCAAGGCACACGATGACCGCGCCGACAACGCAAGCGGCGATGAGCCATTTTTTTGTATCATCGGAGGCGTATTCGAGTTTTTTGAACCGCCTTTTTATGACCGTTAGTATAGGCTCGCTTTTTTTTGCCAGCTTAAGAGAGCCTTCGCGGACGGGCGTTTCCTCTTCTTCCGAAGCGACCGTATCCGGAGCGTAATTGCCTATATCGCGCAGAACAGACCCACAGCGTCTGCACACGCTGGCGTATTTATCGTTGTTGTAACCGCACTGCTTGCAAAACACCAAAGTCACTCCATTATAAATTTATTAAATAAGTATAGCATACGGCACATACTATTTCCATACTCAATTTGTAAAAACTTGACGCGTATTTTGTTAGGTGGTAAAATGTAGGCGGATTAAAATTTGTAAAAGATTGGAGCTTTCCCGATGATTCTGGATTTCGAGGGTATATTTAATATTCGTGATGTAGGCGGAATATGCACCGCTGACGGATACCGCATAAAATCAGGCGTGCTGCTTCGGTCGGGCGATTTGTGCCGCGCGACGAAAAGAGATACCGACCGATTGGCGGATGAATATGGGATAAAAACAGTAATCGACCTGCGCGATGTTGAAGAAGCGGAAAAAAATCCCGATGCAGTGATACGCGGTGCGGAAAATTTTGTTATCCCGGCGCTGCCGCCCTTTAATCAGTCGGGGGATCTTTCGTTCGAGGGGCTGACAAAGCTTTTTGAAAAAGATCCGGTAAAAGCATACAGCGATCTTTACATTCGCCTTGCAAAAAATGAACATTCACAAAATGCCTACCGTCGTTTCTTCGCTGTGGTTATGGCTTCGTCCGGGGGCATACTCTGGCATTGCCGTCAGGGTAAGGATCGGACGGGTGTCGCCGCAATACTTCTCCTTACCTCGCTGGGTGTTTCAAAAGATGCGATTTTGGATGACTATTTTGAAACGAATACGGCAATGGAGCCTGTAATAAATCGAATGAGAGAAAACAATGTATCACAATCCGAGCTTGAGGCGTTCAAGCTGCATTCCATTGTAATGGCGCCGTGTATAGAGGCGTACTTTTCCACGATAGAGCAGGAATACACCTCCGTTTTGCAATATATAAAAACACAGCTTGGGGTATCCGAGCAGGATATTATTGAGCTGCGCCGGAGGTATCTGGTTTAGTTATATATCGCGGCCGTATACTTCGGTGTAAATGACGCGGCCGTCTGATTGTTCCGATTTCATAAGAGAAATACGGCGAACCGTCATCTGCGCCGGTTTTACGTCTATATCTATTTTATCATACGGCCTGACGTTTCTCGCGATGGTTATGTGAGGGATAAATGGCCTTTTCTCGATGTTGAAGCCATCGCGGATTAGACCATCGCGGATATCCTGCGCAAGTTTTGAAAGAATCGGGTTTTGCTGCAGCCCAACCCAATAAAGACGGTCGAAATTTCCGTGTGTTCCAATTCTGATATCAAAAGAATGAATATCGAGCTGATTGATGATGCGGATAATATCCTCGGTTCGGTCGGTTTCGCCGATAAAAGCCAGCGTTAAGTGAAGGTTTTCCAGACGGACAGGCCGTGCGGATATGCTTTGTTTTTTCAGTTGGTCGATTGCGTTTTTCAGCGAGGATATAATTTCATTTGAAAGGCGCAGAGCAATGAAAAGCCGCATATTAATCCCCCTTTTCTTCTATCAAAACAGTACACTAAATTTTGCGGAAATTCAAGTATTATACTAATAGTTTGTAGGGGATAGGGATTGTCGGTATTGAAATCGTTTTGCCGATAGAAAATGTTTATACTGCAGAAATTTTTGTATCGCTAAAAAATTTAGAAATTATTAAAGTAAAGGAAGTGCATTTGTGCCGGCAGGAATGGGTCGCGGATTGGGTCCGCGCGGCTTTTTGACCGATGAAGAAAAGGAAAACATGCCAAAAGTGACAAAAGGGCTGCTTTTAAGGATCTTGAGTTATCTTAAGCCGTACTGGCTGCAGTTTGTTTTTGTTTTTGTGGCGATATTGCTGTCGGCAGGTATCGGCCTGCTGCCCTCCGTAATAACCGGACGGGTAGTGGATGAAGCGCTGGTCGGAACGGATATTTCCCTTCTGATAAAGCTGCTGCTTATGGCGTTTGCGACCCTTACCGTGTCACAGGTAATAGGTGTTCTTGAAAATTACATCAATGCGTGGATATCGCAGCGTATCATATTTGACATGAAAAACCAGATGTATGACCATCTGCAGCACATGCCCCATTCCTTTTTCACATCGGAAAAGCAGGGCGATATAATCACCCGTATGAATACCGATATCAGCGGCGTAAGCTCGGTTATATCGGGAACCCTTTCAAGTATTGTCAGCAATATTGCCACCGTTGTAACAACGCTTGTTGCGCTGTTCTCCATGAGCTGGAAACTGGCAATAGTAGGCGTAATCGTCATACCGCTGCTCATATTGCCGACAAAAAGTGTTGGCAAAACCCGATGGAAGCTGCTGACCGAAAGTCAGGCTAAAAATGACGAAATGAACCAGCTTATCAATGAAACGCTCAGCGTTAGCGGTTCGATGCTTGTAAAGCTGTTCACAAGGGAAGAAAAAGAATACGATCGCTTTGTTGATGTGAATGAAGAGGTCACACAGCTTGCGCTCAAGGAACAGCGAAGCGGTAAATGGTTCCATGTCATTATGGGAATGTTTACCCAGATAGGACCGCTGCTCATATACTTTGCCGGTGGATATCTGATAATAACCAAGCTTGACCCGACGCTGACGGTCGGCGTTATCACCGCGACCGTTGCGCTTGTCAACCGACTCTACCGCCCGGTTCAGGCACTGCTCAACATTCAGGTGGATTTTACCCGTTCGCTTGCGCTGTTTACCAGAATATTCGATTATTTTGATAAGGAAAACACCATCGTTTCCAAGCCCAACGGCGAAAAGCCCGAAGTCACATGCGCTGATATTGATTTTAACCATGTCAGTTTCTCGTATGTACCGGATATTCCGCTTCTTACCGATATTGATTTCACCGTGCCGGGCGGACAGATGTTTGCTATCGTTGGCCCGTCGGGATCGGGTAAATCGACGGTGGTCAACCTTATACCGCGGCTTTATGATGTGTGCGGAGGAAGTGTTACGGTGGCCGGCGTGGATGTGCGCGATTTTGACCTGACCTATCTGCGCGAGCGCATAGGTGTGGTAACACAGGATACATATCTCTTCAATGGCACAATACGCGAAAATCTTCTTTATGCAAAGGATACCGCAACGCAGGAGGAGATCGAAGCGGCCTGCCGCACCGCGAGCATACATGATTTTATTGTATCCCAGCCGGATGGGTATGATACCGTGGTCGGCAACCGCGGTTTGAAGCTTTCGGGCGGCGAAAAGCAGAGGCTTTCCATCGCACGGGTTATTTTGAAGAACCCGGAAATACTCATACTTGACGAGGCTACTTCCGCGCTTGACTCAATATCGGAAAATGCTATTCAGGACGCGCTTGAAGTACTTATGGAGGGGCGCACCAGCATAGTTATCGCCCATCGCCTTTCTACCATACTTAAGGCGGACAAGATCCTTGTGGTCAAGGACGGCGTTATAGCCGAACAGGGCAGCCATGAGGAGCTGCTTGAAGCCGGAGGAACCTATCGCGAGCTGTACGAAACCCAGTTCCGTCAGATACTTGAATACGAGTCGGAACGAAAATAGAGCACGCTTTGGTTGTTATATCTGCGTAAGGAAAAACTGCAGCAGTAAAGATAAGCTCTTTGCTGCTGCAGTTTCAAGTTTATTCAGTCCAATCCGGAAGGTAGAAGGTGACAACCATTATTTCAGTATCGCTGATTTGGGCAATAAAGAAACCATCGTATCCTTTATTGCGTCTTGAATATAGATAGTCTTTTATTGCTTTGAGCATGGAATCTGAAGATTTGTAGTTGG
>JAGBFS010000117.1 GCA_017936365.1 Clostridia bacterium | reverse complement strand
GGCCAGAATTGAACTGGCGACACGCGGATTTTCAGTCCGCTGCTCTACCAACTGAGCTACCGAGGCAAATGTGGCGACCCAGAACGGGCTCGAACCGTCGACCTCCAGCGTGACAGGCTGGCGTTCTAACCAACTGAACTACTGGGCCACAAATATGGTGGGAACAACAGGGCTCGAACCTGTGACCCCCTGCTTGTAAGGCAGGTGCTCTCCCAGCTGAGCTATGCTCCCATGCTGGATTCGCGCTGATTTTCTCTTCCCTTTTCTTCAGCGGCTTAATCATTTTACTATACAACTTCCGAATTGTCAACACTTATTTTTACAAAAAATAAAATTTCTTACTTTTTTATTTTTGAGCGCCTGCGGTGAGCCGCAAAAAAGCATCTGCGGCTCACCAAGACTCCTCAATTATCTTATCATGTTATCAATATATTCAATGTACGGCTTTTTGTTGACAAAATCTTTATGCTTACAATACCATTCATACGACTCCTTCAGTCCATCTGACAGCGGTTTTGTTTCCGGCATCAGTTCCATCTGCTTTGAAACATCAAGCCGATATTCGTAATCATAAAAGCAGAAATAGCTTCGCTGTGGATGGTCACCATACACATTTATGGCTTTGATATCCTTTCCTGCCGCCTCATAGCACATTTTTGCCCATGTTTTTATATCCACTGTTTCCGGATTGCCCACGTTGAAAATTCGGTTATCCGGCTTTTTATCAATCAGTATCTCCATAAATCGGCACAGATCCTCGACATGAAAAAACTGCAGATCCATACTGCCGTCATTCGGGATATAAAACGGTCTCGAGAGCATCGCACAATCAAAAACAAACGGTTCACGGTAAACATTCTGCATCGGACCGTAGAGGTAAGGCGGTCTGATAATATACGCCTGCGGCACATTTTCCAAAAGATATTTTTCGGCCTCCAGCTTATCGGTTCCATATTTGCCCCAAACCGAATTGGAACCACAGGTCTGCTCTTCCGTAAACGGCTGAGGAAGCGTTTCGGGGTAAACAGCGCTCGAGCTGATAAATATGTAGTCGCCGATCTCTCCGACAGCATTGACCAGATTTTCAACATCGCCGCGGTTGTATGCCGTTATATCAAGAACAACATCAAACCGATAGCCTGAAAGCTTGTCCCCGAGGTTATTTCTGTCCGCTTCTATCAGCGTTACATTTTCCGGCTGCGGTCTTGTGTTTCTGTTAAGCACAAAAACATTATAGCCGCGCGCGGCAAAATACTGCGCCGTAAACCTGCTTACAAATACTGTGCCTCCGGTTACCAGAACGTTTTTCATAGTGTACCTCCATTTGTTTTTTAAGTTAAAAACGCTCAAAGCTGAAATTCAGCTTTGAGCGTTTCATACACTAATTTATAAATGCGTCGTGGATCGCTGCGACCGCCTTGTCTGCATCCTCCTCATCAACGAGGACGGAAATCTTAATTTCACTTGTTGCGATCATGGAGATGTTTACATGTGCGGAATAAAGTGCCTCAAACATCTTTGCTGCAACACCGGAATGAGTTTCCATACCTGCACCGACGATGGATACCTTTGCGACCTTGTTGTCGATCATGATATCGCTGCCGCCAACATTTTCGATGAAGCTGCGCATAATCTCAACAGCTTCCTCGCCGTTGCTTCTTGCCACGGTAAAGGTGATGTCCTTTGTGTTGTTTCTGCCGACAGACTGGAGAATTATATCAATATTGATTCCCTTTGCTGCAAGACGGGAGAAGAGCTTGAATGCGATGCCGGGTTCATCCGATACACCGATAACCGATATTCTTGAAACGTCGCAATCCTTTGCAACGCCGCTGATAAGCATTTTTTCCACTTTAGCGACCTCCTTGACAATTGTTCCGGGCTTTCTTACGAGCGAGGAGAGAACCTCCAGCTCAACATTATATTTCTTTGCCATCTCAACCGAACGGTTGTTCAAAACCTGAGCGCCCAATGTTGCGAGCTCAAGTATTTCATCATAAGTAATCTCATCAAGCTTCTTTGCGTTCGGGATCTTTCTGGGATCGGCTGTATAAACGCCTTCGACATCGGTGAATATCTGGCATTTATCAGCACGCATTGCTGCAGCTATAGCAACAGCACTTGTATCACTTCCGCCGCGGCCGAAGGTTGTTAAATCATCGTATTTATTGATGCCCTGGAAGCCGGCGACAACAACTATTCTGTGACTGTCGATCTCTTTATTAAGACGCTCACAGTTGATATTCTTGATTCTTGCCGCACCGTATGCAGAGCTGGAGTTGAAGCCTGCCTGCCATCCAAGAAGCGAAATTGCGGGACAACCGAGCTTTTCGATAGCCATTGCAAGCAGAGATATCGAAATCTGCTCACCGGCTGTCATCAGCATATCCATCTCGCGCTTGGAGCCCTTGGGGTTGATCTCCTTTCCTTTTGCAATGAGATCGTCGGTTGTGTCACCCTGTGCGGAAACTACGACGATAACGTCGTTGCCCTGCTTGTAGGTGTCGGTCACGATGTTTGCAACATTCATGACCCTTTCGGCGTTTGCTACCGACGAGCCGCCGAATTTTTGTACTATCAGACCCATACTAATCCTCCATTCTTAACTTTCTCGTATGGCTGGGACATATTACAAAGCCGCTGCATCACTTGGCGATACCGCGGCATTTTGTGCCGTAACTTCAGAGAGCAGCGAATCGATGCTGATCGTGCGGTCGCCGATAAGCCGTACCGACTGAGGTACATCGACCGCGCCCAGCGAATGTGCTGCGATAATCTTCGTTATTTCATTCCATCGCGCTGTACGCGCACCCGACTGCGCCGTTTTGTACAGACGCTCCGATCCAAAAATCCTCTGTGACGCATTGGCGCACAGCTTATTATCAAGCATCGAAACATCCTTTGCCGCAGAAGCACCGCCGACGGCGCGTGCAAAACCCGCACAGCTTTCGGGAGTTATCATCCTGCTGACGATATCAACGACCAGTTCACGCTTTAATGTGGAATTATATGCAGTTCTTGTTATGAAAAATCCTTCGGTAAAAGATGCGGTCATCCAATCGGTGCGGTCAAGCGGAAGCATTATAAGATCAATATCTTCGCCCGACGCTATCGAGGATACCTCATCTGCATCTATCGCTATCATGGCAGCCTTGCCGCTTCCGAACAGCTCGAAGGGATCAATGTGTGTGTGTCTATCTCTATCTGCACCTAAAATGGCGTCATGCAGATCGGTCGGAGAAACATACTTTTCAAAATCGACGGAAATCGCAGCCGGCGGAAAGGCTCCGGCCGCATAAAGCTCATCGTATATCGCGAGCGTCTGCTGCCATATTGC
>JAGBFS010000116.1 GCA_017936365.1 Clostridia bacterium | reverse complement strand
TTACTTCTATCGGGGACTCTGCGTTCTACGACTGTAGTTCCCTTACAAGTATTATTATCCCTAACAGCGTCACTTCTATCGGGGACTCTGCGTTCTACGACTGTAGTTCCCTTACAAATATAAACGTAGACAAGGATAACAAAGATTACTGCAGTATAGATGGTGTATTATTCAATAAAAGTGCAACCATATTAAAAATCTATCCAAACGGAAAAAATTCAAAAAGTTACACAATTCCCAGCAGCGTTACTTCTATCGAGGATTATGCGTTTAGCGAATGTAGTTCCCTTACAAGTATTACTATCCCTAACAGCGTCACTTCTATCGGGGACTCTGCGTTCTGGTATTGTAGTTCCCTTACAAGTATTACTATCCCTAACAGCGTCACTTCTATCGGGGAGCGGGCGTTCAGCGATTGTCGTTCCCTTACAAGTATTACTATCCCTAACAGCGTTACTTCTATCGGGCTCTCTGCGTTCCAAGACTGTAGTTCCCTTACAAGTGTTACTATCCCTAACAGCGTTACTTCTATCGGGTACCGGGTGTTCTACGGCTGTATTTCCCTTACAAGTGTTACTATCCCAAACAGCGTCACTTCTATCGGGAACTCTGCGTTCCACTACTGCGATTCCCTTACAAGTATTACTATCCCAAATAGCGTCACTTCTATCGGGAACTATGCGTTTGAGGACTGTAGTTCCCTTACAAGTGTTACTATCCCTAACAGCGTTACTTCTATCGGGTACTCTGCGTTCTGTGGCTGCTATTCACTAACAAAAATAACCATTCCAAGCGGCGTCACTTCTATCGAGGATCATGCGTTTAGCGAATGTAGTTCCCTTACAAGTATTACTATCCCTAACAGCGTCACTTCTATCGGGGACTGGGCGTTCTACAACTGTAGTTCCCTTACAAGTGTTACTATCCCTAACAGCGTTACTTCTATCGGAAAGGATGCGTTCCGTTCCTGCTACAGTCTTAAAGATGTATACTACAAAGGCACACAGGAACAATGGGAGAAAATAGAAATTGGGTATTACAATGATGATCTCACATCCGCGACTATCCATTTTCCTACTCCCCTAGAAATCACAAAGCAGCCTGTCAACACTTCGGCTGTGATTGGCAACAGCGCAAAATTCACAATTGAAGCGACCGGCGACGGACTTATCTACACTTGGTATTTCAAAAACCCCGGTGCAACCGAGTTTACTAAATCGGCAATAAAAACTTCTGCATACAGCGTTACAATGCAGAAGAGCCTTGCCGGAAGACAGGTATATTGTGTTGTTACCGATAAATACGGTAATAAGGTACAATCTGACACCGTAACCCTTTCGCTTTACGATTTTAAGATAACAACACAACCCAAGACCACTTATACAAAGCTTGGCGAAACGGCTAAGGTTACCGTTGCGGCAAACGGCGACGGACTTAAATATGCATGGTATTTCAAGAACACAGGCAGCACTACATATACTAAATCTGCAATAACTTCTTCGACATACAACGTCGCGATGCAGAAGAGTATTTCCGGCCGAGAGGTTTACTGCGTCGTTACCGACAAATACGGTAACACCGCAAAATCCAACGCGATAAAGCTCTATCTCTCCGCGACCATCACAAAGCAACCGACAAATGCAACAGCTGCAATCGGCAGCAAGGCGACCGCAAGCGTCACCGCCGCAGGCGACGGACTTACCTACACATGGTATTTCAAAAATCCCGGCGCGGCTGATTTTACAAAGTCGGGTATCACGTCCTCGACCTACAACGTAACAATGCAGAAGAGCCTTTCGGGCAGACAGGTTTACTGCGTCGTTACTGATAAGTACGGTAATACAGCTAAATCCAATACCGTTACTCTCAGCGCGGCGGCAGCCGTCAAGATCACCACCCAGCCCAAGACGACATATACAAAGGTCGGCGCATCGGCAAAGCTTACCGTTGCGGCAAGCGGTGAAGGTCTCAAATACACATGGTATTTCAAGAATCCGACCGCTTCTGAATTTACGAAATCGGGTATCACATCCTCGACCTACAGCGCAACTATGCAGAAGAGCCTTTCCGGAAGACAGGTCTACTACGTCGTTACCGACAAGTACGGCAACAGCGTAAAGTCGAACACGGTATATCTCTACCTTTCCGCATCGATAACCAAGCAGCCGACCGATACGACCGCCGCTGTTGGCGAAAAGGCGAAGGTCAGCGTCACCGCCGCGGGCGACGGACTTACCTACACATGGTATTTCAAAAATCCGACTGCTTCTGAATTTACAAAATCAGGTATCACCTCTTCCACCTACAGCATGACGATGCAGAAGAGCCTTTCGGGAAGACAGGTCTACTGCGTCGTTACCGACAAGTACGGCAAGACGGTAACATCTGATACAGTTACTATTACTGCGCAGTAGCTTTTAAGCTTACAGCCTCCGACGTCATAAACGGCGACGGAGGCTGTTTTTATGCCATTATACAAAAATCAAAGCAGCGTTATCTATGAGATTTGACGGAATTTTTCGTCACTTTTTATATGGTAAAACCACTACGGTTGTGGTACAATAATATAACACAGCATACGGCAAAGTTTTTTCAGGAAAGGAATGGACAAAATTATGGGTAAGCTGCTTGAATTCACGCTGAAAACAGAAAAACAGGGCGTTTACAACATCACCAGAGAAGTCACCGATGCAATCAAATCGGGCGGTGTCGAAAGCGGTATCGCGCTCATATACTGTCCGCACACCACCGCCGCTATCACATTTAACGAAAATACCGACGATAACGTGGGATTGGATCTGCTTTCCAGCCTTGAAAAGACCTTCCCCGAAGATGGCGATTACAAGCATTCGGAGGGCAATTCCTACGCTCATATCAGATCCAGCCTCATCGGCTGCAACAGCACAATAATCATCGAAGATGGCTGGCCGCTGCTCGGAATATGGCAGAATATTTATTTTATCGAATTCGACGGCCCCAGACAGCGCAAATATTACATAAAGCTTATCGAATGTTAGGAGTGTCTGTTTTTCAATGCAAAGTAAGCTTCTTGACAAACTGAACCGCAAGATAGGGCGGTTTTCTATCAGCAATCTGATGGTCTATATGATTGCGGGCATGGTCGTTGTTTTCTTCTGCGATATATTGCTCAGCTCCGCAGAAAAGCCTTCGCTATCCGGCTTTATCAGCTTCGACCGCGATGCGATTCTCGGCGGTCAGGTGTGGCGCTTCATCACCTACGCCTTTGAATATCCGCCGTCAAGCCCGCTGTTTATGCTTTTCACCCTTTATTTTTACTGGCTTATCGGAAGCGCTCTTGAACGCGAATGGGGTTCATTCCGATTCAACGTGTTCTATTTTTCTTCGATATTGCTTACAGCCGGCGTCGGACTTATCACCGGTTTTGCCACAAACTACTTTTTCAACATGGCGCTCTTCTTCGCATTCGCCATACTGTATCCCGATAACGAGGTTCTGCTCTTCTTCGTTCTGCCGATAAAGATAAAATACCTCGCAATCATCGACGCTGTATATTTTGCATACATGCTTGTCGTTTATCCCTGGCCCGGCAGGATATGCCTGCTGATATCCATCGCGATACTCGTTCTCTTCTTTTTGGGCGATATCATAAACAGCATCAAACGCACCTATCGGCGTATGATGTGGAAACGAAATTTCAGATAAAAAGTATGCCGTACTCCCCGAAATCATGGGGGTACGGCACTTTATTTTTAGGTTCTACTGTTTTCTTTTTCATTTTTTAAACAGCCGGTCAACGCCGCTTTATGACGCCGACCGGCTGTATATTTTTATGCTATTGTGCTGTAATCGTGACGGTATTTGATTTTACCGTATTACCGTATTTGTCGGTAACGACGCAATAGACCTGTCTTCCCGAAAGGCTCTGCTGCATTGTCACGCTGTAGGTCGAGGATGTGATACCCGACTTTGTGAATGACGAGCTGCCGGGATTTTTGAAATACCATGTGTAGGTAAGACCGTCACCCGCGGCGGTAACGCTTACCTTCGCCTTTTCACCGACAGCGGCGGATGCATCAGTCGGCTGTTTTGTGACGGTAGCCTGCAGATAAATTCGCACGGTGTTCGATCTAACCTGATTGCCGTACTTATCGGAAACTATGCAATAGACCAATCTGCCCGAAAGACTCTGCTGCATGGTCATGCTGTAGGTCGAGGACGTGATGCCCGACTTGGTATAGGACGAGCTGCCCGGATTTTTGAAATACCATGTATAAGTAAGGCCGCTTCCGCTTGCCGCGACGGTTACTTTAGCCGTAGAGTTCAGCTTTGCATAGGCAGCCTTGGGCTGGGTGGTTATCTTGAGGGAAGCCGCCGCGCTGAGCGTTACGGTATTTGATTTTGCCGTCTTGCCGTATTTGTCGGTAACGACGCAGTAGACCTGTCTTCCGGAAAGACTCTGCTGCATGGTCATGCTGTAGGTCGAAGAGGTTACGCCCGATTTAGTAAATGAAGAACTGCCGGGATTTTTGAAATACCATGTGTATGTAACTGCATCACCTGCGGCGATGACGCTTGCGGTCGCCTTGCCGCCGATTGCAACCGTCGCATTAGTCGGCTGTTTTGTAATGGTCGCGGCGAGATAGAGGGTGACCGTATCTGACTTTACGCTGTTGCCGCCCTTATCGGTTACGATGCAATATACCTGTCTTCCCGATATGCTCTTCTGCATTGTCGTGCTGTAGGTCGATGATGTAATACCCGATTTGGTATAGGAAGAGCTGCCGGGGTTTTTGAAGTACCATGTGTAGGTAATTCCTTCGCCGCTTGCAGTAACCGTAGCTTTGGCTGTAGAATTAAGCTTTGTATACGAGGTCTTTGGCTGGGCAGTTATGGCCGCCGCAGGATAGATTGTAACGGTATTCGATTTTACCGTATTGCCGTATTTGTCGGTAACAACGCAATATACCTTTCGTCCTGCGATGGCATTTTGCATAATGACACTATATGCAGAAGATGTGATGCCCGATTTGGTATATGACGAGCTTGTCGGATTCTTGAAATACCATGTATAGGTAAGTCCGTCACCACTCGCCGCAACGGTAAGCTTCACCGATTCGCCAAGCCCCGCGTATGCAGTCTTTGGCTGGGTGGTTATCTTGAGGGGGGTGATGTAGTGAATGGTTACGGATGTGAGGTCATTGTTGCCTTCGCGTATAGATATATTGTTCCATTGTTTTTGTGTACCTGTGTAGTAAATATCTTTAAAGCAAAAGTAACTAGGAATCGCATGTGGCCCAATAGAAGTAACGCTGCTTGGAATAGTGATGCTTGTGAGCGATTCACATTTAGTGAATGCAAATCCACCAATCGAAACAACTCCGCTTGGAATAGTGATGCTTGTGAGCGATAAATTGTAATCGAACGCATAATCGCCAATGGATGTCACGCTACTTGGAATTGTATAAGTTTTTGCACTTTTTCCTGCCGGGTAGCAGATTAATTTGTCTGCACTTTTATTGAATAGTATTCCATTGCAACTGCTGTAATATTTGTTATCCTGGCTCACGGTTATGCTTGTAAGAGAATGACAAGCTCCGAACGCATCATTTCCGATAGAGACAACACTGCTTGGAATGGTGATGTTTGTAAGACCGTAGCAGTCACTGAACGCCCCGAATCCGATAGAGGTAATAGAGTTTGGAAGGTTTATGGTTGTTAGTGAGTAACAACCGCCAAACGCCTCGGATCCGATAGAGGTAATAGAACTTGGAAGGTTTATGGTTGTTAGTGAGCAACAACCGGCGAACGCACGGTATCCGATAGAAGTAATAGAACTTGGAAGGTTTATATTTGTCAGTACGCATCCGAAGAACGCATTGTCCCCAATAGAAGTAACGGAGTTTGGAATACTTATACTAGTAAGAAGTCTTTCTTCATCAAAAGCACCAGTACCGATCGAAGTTACACCATTTTTTATAATCGCTTTTTTTACCGATTTATTATTCCATGGAGTATCATATCCGACAACTAAGTTAGGCTCCCAATCATACATCTTCCCCGTGCCCGAAATGGTAAGCACGCCGTCGCTGTCCAGCGTCCAGGTAAGATTATCGCCGCATTTGCCGCTGTCGACGATGCTTGCGGCTTCTGCGTCCATTGACGCAAGCGGCAGCACAGCAAGTATCATAAGCGTGAAAATCAGAACGGAAATAGCTTTCTTCATAATTCGACACCCTCGCTTCCTGTCATCTTGAAGTGATTTGTTTCCTACCTATATTTTATTATATCAGTAAAGTATCACAAACGCAAGATTCGAGATGAAATTCGGTGTTGTTTTTATACGCAAAATGCCGCACGTCTTATAGCGCAGACGTGCGGCATTTCAATCGTGAAATCAATTTTTATTATGTTTTCAGCTTATCGAAAATATCTGTCTGTACATTTTTTCAAGCTCTTCCGCGGTCGGGGTGACGGGGTTGTTGCCCAGCCGCGTCGGGTTGACCGACGAAACAAGCACGCGGAGCTGATCGGCAGTACAATCGGGAGCGGAGGGCATATCAAGGCTTGAATATATTTTCTGGAAACCTTCCACACCGCCGACAAGCTCGGAAAGGCGCTTGAAAACGCGCTCAAGATGCGATGCACCGCGCTTGTCGTTGCATCTGTCCATATTCTCGGTTATCAGCCGCCACACATGGGGCAGGCACAGCGCAACGGCCGCGCCGTGAGGGATACCGAAAAGGGATGTTATCTTATAGCTCATTGCATGGGCGGCCGTGGTCTGGGTTATATTGATAGCCTTGCCCGCAATATTTGCCGCTCTTGATATCTTCTGCGCAGCGGCCTCTTCCCCATCGATATATGCCTTATAATTATCGGCTATAAGCTCTATAGCTTTGGCGGCATATTCAGCGCTTTCATCGTCGGAATTGACCGACCACATCGACTCTATCGCCTGACAGAGCGCGTCAAGAAGGGTCGCCTTTTTCTGGCCGAGCGGAAGAGTCTTCAGCAGAGTCGGGTCAAGCAGGGCATATTCGGGAAGTATGCTGTCGGACGTTACCGACTGCTTCTCGCCTTTATAATAAATTACCGCATAACGGGTCGATTCGCTTCCCGTTCCGGCTGTTGTGGGTATTGCAAGGTGAACTGTGGGGTTGAATTTATGGGCATTTTCAAGATAGTTTTCGCACACTTCATCGGCCGAAAACAGCTTTATCACCTTTGCTGTATCTATCGCGCTTCCGCCGCCGACAGAGATGATAAAATCACAGCCCTCTTTCCTCATAAGCTCCACGCCCTTGACGGCATCGTCATAAAGGGGATTGGGGGAAAAATCGGAAAAATATACCGCATTGGGTACAGCATCGGCAAACGACTTTGCTATGGGCAACTTATCAAAGGCCGCATCACAGACGACAAGCGGGCGCACAGCTTTGTGCTTTTCCATTATATTTTTTACATTCCCGCACACATCACCGCAGATTATATTCTGCTGGCGGAAATCGAAACGGCGTATCTCGGACGAAACACGCGCAAGATCTTCGGGACAGTCAATTTCATCTATGAAATAGTTTTCGTATGAAAACTCACGCACATCAAGAGAGGGAAAAATCTCGTTCATCGCATTTTCTGCGTAAACACCGCAGTTTCCAGCATCGACAAAATCACACACACGGGCAAGCCACGCCGATATTGTAGCTTTGTCAAGCTTGTACATCGGCTGGAACGCAAAGCAATCGGGGTCGAATATGCTTATCGAAACCTCCTGAATACGTCCGTCCTTGACCCTTGCCTTGAAATCCTTTTCCGGCAGAGCGCGCTTTCTGTTGACCGTCGCAATATTCGGCTGCGGATCGGACAGAACCGCTTTCAAAAGCTCGCGGTCGAAAACAAGGTCACCGTGAAGCATGATGACATCGTCATCGATATAATCGCGCGCGAGATACATCGAATATATGTAATTGGTGGTATCGTAAACCGGGTTTTCCACAAAGGTAAAATTGCAATGGGAAAGATGCGGCGCGCGGCTTGCTTCAATAAGCTGCTCTTTAAACGGGCCGACCGTAATTACAAATTCGGTTATGCCGCATTCGCTCAGCATACGGAGCTGACGTTCAAAAATCGCCTCACCGCTAAGGAGCCTTACCATCGATTTGTGGCCGCACTTTGTGTATTCGCCCATGCGTTTGCCAAGACCGGAATTGAATATGACCGCTTTCATTAACGAAATAATTCCTTTCCAAACAGGCATAGCCCGCTATTAAGTAATTAAAATTTAAGCATCGGCAGCAAAACAGGAAATTATTTATTTGCCGCGGCGAATTTTGCCATCATGTCAAGCTTGTTGCGCTGCGGTGTGGTTGTCGGACGGCCGAGATCATCACGCGAGCCCTGTCGGGTTCTGATGATAAGCGCGGCAAGTCCGTTCTCGCGAAGCTTTTCCATGCCTGACTTTATCTCTTCCTCGTTTGAGGCTTCGACGACCGTCTTGAAGCCGACCGCTTTAAGCACGGCGGCAATATCTATATCCATACCAACGGTTGGCTGGCCGCCGACCGATTCGTGTGCACCGTTGTTATTGATTATATATTTGAAATTATCGGGCGCATTCTGGGCAATAACGGCAAAGCCGCCCATGTGCATCAAAAACGAGCCATCACCGTCGATACACCATACGTTATTCTTTGTACCGAGTGCGGCACCGAGAGCGATCGATGCGGTATGTCCCATTCCGCCAACCGTCAGAAAGTCATTTGCGTGACCTTCATTGCGCGCTTCACGAAGCTCGAAAACCTCGCGCGAGGTCTTGCCGGTCGTCGAAACGATAAAGTCGTCGTCATCAAGCTTTCCGAGTATGACCGAAAGAGCCTCTTCACGCGTAAGCGGATATTCGGTTGATTCGACCTTCATCGAATAGGATGAGAAGGTATCCTTGCGTATAACCATGGCATAGGGACGGTTGGTTTCCTTCATATATGCAACAGCCTTATCGAGCTGTTCGCTCCAGTTATCATCGGCTACGCAATACTCAACCCCCATCGCCTCAAGAAGCGAGAGTGTTACCTTGCCCTGCTTTTTATGCTGGGGCTCGTCCTTTACGCCCGGTTCGCCGCGCCATCCGATTATAAGAAGCATCGGAACCGAATACACATCCTCATCGGCAAGCGACATGAGGGGGTTAACGATATTGCCCTCGCCGCTGTTCTGCATATACACAACGCCGTATTTTCCGGTGGAAAGATGATATCCGAGAGCCATCGCAACGGCATTGCCCTCATTGGCGGCTATAATATTGCGCTCCTTCGGGCTGTTTTCCGTTATGCAGGCGCAGATATTTTTAAGAAGAGAATCGGGTACTCCGGTAAAAAAATCCAGACCTCTTGACACGAGCGAATCGTAAAACTTTTTTGTTTCGATCATTTTCTTAATAATTCCTTTCGCGCGTAAAACCGCTGTGCAGATTTAATTTATACAGTAATAACAGACGGGCGAAGCTTAATTTTCCGTCGGGATAAGGCTAAGAACTTCCTTAATCGAAAGACATACATCGTCAACTTCCTTGCTTCGGCCGCATTCGAGTATCTTCTTTGCGGTGTTGACCATTGCCGGATAGGCACTTCTGAGAAGATGGTTTGCGTAAATTATGATATTTCCGCCGATCTCGCAAAGCTCCTCTTCGGTGAAATGATTGTAAGAGGTGGGGACGAAAATTACAGGAACATCGGCATATTCGGCGCGGAAACGGCGCATGAACTCGATTATCTCGCTGCCGTCCTTATGGCGGCTGTGTATCATGATACCGTCGGCTCCGCCCTCTTCAAGATAGATTCTTGCGCGCATCATGGCGTCATCTATGCCCATTCCTGCGATAAGGCTTTCAAGACGGGCAAAAATCATGAAATCACGGGTGGTCTGTGCCTGTTTGCCGGCATGGATCTTGCGTGCGAATTCATGCGGCTCGTCCAGAACCTGCTTTGCATCGGTTCCGAAAAGTGAATTCTGCTTGAGTCCGGTCTTATCTTCAACGATAATTGCGGAAACACCCAGTCTTTCAAGGGTTTTGACGGTATATACGAAATGCTCAATCTTTCCGCCGGTATCGCCGTCAAGAATTATCGGCTTGGAGGTAACCTCCATTATTTCGTTTATGGTATTGATACGGCTTGTAAGGTCGACAAGCTCAATGTCCGGCTTGCCCTTGAAGGTGGAATCGCAAAGGCTGCTGACCCACATTGCATCGTATTCCTTGACGCCGCCTTCAACCTCTATCCTTGTGTTTTCAACTATCAGTCCGGAAAGGCCGTTGGAAGCCTCCATAACACGCACATAGGGCTTGAGCTTGAGCATACGGCGAAGCTTGCCGCGGCGGATATCGGGCGTTCTGTCAAGTGATGCAAGCCGACGCTCGATCTCGCTTGCGGAAACACCTACGGTATACGGAATCTCTATAAGCTGACCGCCGTATTCGGCAAGAATATCGATGACCTCCTGACGGATGCTCGACTGGACACCGCTTTTCCAATCATCGCCGTGAATAACATAATCCGGCTTGAGGGCACGAAGGTTTTCGGCATAGGAAAGTGTATCCTGCTTTACAACGTTAGCAACGCCCTTGAGGTTGGCAAAAAGCTTTGCGCGTGTTTCATAATCAAGCATGGGAAGGCGCTTGTATGCGGCTATCGCCACATCGGCAAGCACACCGACCGTTACATCGCCCAGCTTTGCGCCCTCTTCTATAATATTAAGATGACCGCTATGGATAACATCCGCAGAAAATGCAATATATACCGACTTCATATATTAAATTCCTTTCAAATAATATACTTGACAAATTTTTCGCTATAAGGAATATTATAAACTCTGTTTGTCCTATTGTCAATTATATGACTCGCCAAACAAAACAGCTTAAAAGCGCAAAAAAGTAGATGCAGCGTTACACCACCGCATCTACCGTTTGTTTTTATATATCAGGCTGCTTTCTCGGCCAGAGCATCTTCCTTTGCGACCGAAAGCTCCTCGCCTTCTTTGTAGCCGTCTTTTTTGGCAACGACGCCGACAGTTCGGAGCATGATATGAAGATCGAAGCCAACAGAGCATCGCTCAACATATTCCTTGTCGTACATGACCTTGAGCTCGTCGCTGATATCATCCCTGCCGTTGACCTGCGCCCAACCGGTAACACCGGGGCGAACCTCATAAACACCGGCCTTGGTGCGCATGCTGTGAATCTCGGTCTCGCCCGGGATAAGAGGACGGGGACCGACAAAGCTCATTTCGCCCTTAAATACATTGAAAAGCTGGGGAAGCTCGTCAATGCTCGTCTTACGGAGGAATGCGCCGATCTTTGTTATGTGGCTGCTTGAATCGGCAAGATCCTTTGTTGCAACATCAGACGGAGCCGATGTCTTCATCGAGCGGAATTTGTAGATGCGGAAAAGCTCACCGTCGCGCCCGACGCGATGCTGGCGGAACATAACCGGTCCGCGCGAATCAAGCTTTATAAGGATGGCGATAACAAGCATCGGGACAAGAGCGACTATAATACAGATAGAAGATAAAATCAGATCAAAAAAGCGCTTGAAAAATCTGTATCCGATACCGATACGTCTGCAATCGGATTCATAATCGATTACGCCGGCAACAGTTTCACGGTCATTTATCATTTCAAGCACCTCTTTTCAATCGTAATATCGAAGGATGGCATATAAACCAAAATATACCTCTCCCCGACTCTGTGACGATTATACTCCGGCGTTTTAAAAAAATCAATAGAAAAAAGCGTTTTGTCACCAATTTGTCATTTTTATTCGGCAAGTATTTATCGATAAACAGCAAATATTTATTGTAATACCATTGTTACCATTTTGTAACCTTTACTCGTTTCATGCCCGATTTTTTATATATCTTAAACCAACTTTCACAAATTGATTTCGTCATATTCACCAAGAAGCTCTTTGTCAGACTCTTCATGAGTTACGATAATGACGGGAATTTTCTTTGAAATCTCGACAACGGCCGGTACGATTTTGTTACGTTTTAATTCGTCATCAAGACCGTTGAAGGGCTCATCTAAAAGCAATATCTGAGGCTCGCAGGCAAAGGCTCGGGCAAGTCCGACCCTCTTTGCCATACCTCCCGAAAGCTGGGACGGGTATTTTCTTTTGCTGTCCGAAAGCCCGAAACGGTCAAGCCAGTACGCAGCCTTCTCCTTATCGGCGGCAACCGCGGCATTTCCCAGCGCCGTCCGCCACGGAAGCAGGCGGTCATCCTGAAACGCAAAGCCGATGCGAAGTCCGTCAACGCCCTCCACACAGCCCTCATCCGCCTTTTCGATTCCGGCTATTATATTAAGAAGCGTTGTCTTTCCAACTCCGGACGGTCCGCAGACGCAGTATATTCCGCTTTCCTTTATCGTATAGGAAAAGGATTCTATTACGACCTTTTCCGAAAAGGACTTTTTTATATTCCTAATTTCTATTGGCATCTGACGTCCTCCTTGAGGTCAGCCTTGTAAGCCCGACCACAATCAGCTCAATAAGGCAGCTAAGTACAACAACCGTCACCGTATAGGCAAACAAATCGACCGTTTCGAGATAGAGCTTGGATTCGTAAAGCATCTGCCCGATGGAACCGCGGGTGCGTCCAATGACCTCGGCCGCAACGCCGGCTTTCCATGCAAGTCCAAGACCAGTTTTTACCGCGGCAAGCATATACGGCAGTACCGACGGGAAATAAACGATTCCCAGCATTTTTATACCTTTTATATTATACACCCTCGCCATCTGCACCAGACGACGGTCAACACCGCGAAGCCCTTCGGTAAGATTTGAGCACATAACCGGAAGCACCATCAGAAAGGTTATAAAAACCGGCATTTTATCGCTCTTCATCCAGACAAGCGCGAGTATGATAAAAGACGGGATCGGGGTA
>JAGBFS010000115.1 GCA_017936365.1 Clostridia bacterium | reverse complement strand
TATATGGTCAAGCCCATCGAGATGGAAGAGATGCTCATGCGCGTCAAGGCATTGCTTCGCCGCGCCGATATCGCAAGCGAGAAGGTGCTCAAGGTGGGTGAATGTGTTCTTTCGGAGGACGCGCTGACGCTTGCAAGAGGGAGCGAGATGATCGAATTTCGACTCAAGGAGTTTCAGCTTCTTCACATGATGCTCTCCTATCCGGGCAAGATATTTACCCGTCACGCGCTGATGGACGAGATATGGGGCTACGATAACGAATCGGATTACCGCACGGTCGACGTACATATAAAAAGGCTTCGCGAAAAGGTGGAGCATATAGATGATTTCGAGATCCAGACGGTAAGGGGACTCGGTTATAAAGTGGTGATAAAGGAATGAAAAAGCTGTCGATAAAGCTGGTGCTGTTTGTAATATTTATCACGACAATTTCATCGGTACTGTCGTTCTTTATTGCGACTATACTGCGAAACGTTCTGTTTGCCGATTCGGATTTTATAACCAAGATGTTTTTTGGCGTTGCGGTAAGGGAGCTGACCTATCCTTTGGCAACGGTCGTTGTTGCCCTTGTTATCGCCGGCAGTACGTCCAAGGCTTTTATCAATCCTCTCACAGCCCTTTCAAAGGCTACCCAGCGGATTGCCGACGGCGATTTTTCGGTCAGGATAAAAGAAAAAAAGAACAAAGATGAAATAGGGCAGCTCCAGCGGAATTTCAACCGTATGGCGCGCGAGCTTGAGGGAAACGAGCTGCTCAAAAAGGATTTTACGGCAAATATGTCCCATCAGTTCAACACGCCGCTTTCGATAATCAAGGGATATTCAAAGCTTTTGGAGCAGGACGATATTTCCGATGAGGACAGAAAGAAATACGCCGGTCTTATAACAAGGGAGAGCGAGCGGCTTGCATTGCTTTCGGAAAACATACTGCGCCTGTCAAAGCTTGAAGCGCAGGAGTTTATCGCGTCGCCAAAGAGCTTTCTGCTTGATGAACAGATACTCCAGTCTATTGTGCGGCTGGAGCAGAAATGGGAAAAGAAAGGGATAGAGTTTTCGGTCGATATGCCGGAAACATATTATACGGGCGATGAAGAGCTGCTTGCACATGTGTGGTTCAATATTGTTGATAACGCTATATGCTATTCCGACGGCGGCGAGATAGAGGTAATATTGAAAAATGAAAATGATTCTATTGTCGTAAGTATTGCCGACAGCGGTCAGGGAATGGATGAGGAGACCCGCAAGCACGCCTTTACCCGTTATTACAGCGGTTCGTCGGCGCATAAGGGCGGAAGCGGATTGGGGCTTTCGATAGCCGCGCGTATAGTCGAGCTTCATAAAGGAACCATCAGCGTCGAAAGCGAGCTGGGAAAAGGCACAAAGGTCATCGTTTCGCTGCCGGTTGTGCAGGAGGATAAAAGCAAAGCCAAAAAATCGAAATGATTTAACGGGATGCGTGCGGATATAACGTCCGCATAGAAATATATAAGGGTACCGGGCTTTATTGCTCGGTACCCTTTACTTATACTTACATCAATTTGATAGGTTTGTTCTTTTCGTTTTTGGATTTGAACATTGCTATATCGGCGCGGCGAAGAAGCTCTTCACAGCTGTCGCCGTCCTTGCCGTATACAGCTATGCCGTAATTGCATCGGACGGTAAAACCGACGTTTCGCACCGTGTAGCGGTCGTCGATCATGCGCTTTATCTCATCGGCAAGATGCGCCGCATAGCCGTCCGATTCGACGCTGCGGCAGAATACGCAGAATACCGCACCTGCATATCGTCCGATGACATCCTGATCGCCAAGCCGGCCGCCGATAAGCGAGCTTATCTCTTTAAGCACGGTATCACCAAAGGAATGGCCGCGGCTTTCGTTAAGCCGCTTGCAGCCGTCAAGCTCCAGCATGATGAGGGCGTGGGTGCGGTCGGGACGTACCGTCAGACATTCGCGGATAATGCCTTCGATCGCGCTGCGGGTAAATACTCCGGTAAGAGCATCAAGATCGGAATTGTCTGAAAAAAGAGCGCCGACAGAGCCCTTTTCGATCGGCTTGACCGTGACGACGAAATCGAGGGGACGGTCGTAGCTGTCCTTTATAAGACGTCCGTCAAGCATTGCCGGTACATAGTTTTTGGAATCGAAACGAAAATCGATAGGAGCCTTTTCCACAATACCGTTTGCTGCATCGGAAAGAAAACGGCGAAGGGTGCTTCCCGATTCCTCGGTTATTATACCGAGCTCGCACATCAGACGGGGAAAGGCGTCAAGCTCCAATGAAGAGCCGAGCCGCAGCGATAATGTGCCGTAGGTGTAGATCGTTGCGGAATTTATTTCGTAATAGAAAAGTATGGAATCGGTAAGCTGTGCGATAGAATCATATCTGCGGCGGCGAAGCCTTTCGCGCGATTCTAAAAGGAATTGATGGGAATGATCGCTTGCCATAAGCAGAAGCCCGACACAGTCGGCGGAAAAATCACAGCTTATCGGGGTAAGCTTGAAAAAGCTTTCGCCCAGCTTTATCGGCGCAATATCGGCGGTGATATCGACCGCCGAACGGTGAATATCAAGCTCAAGACGTTCCCTGTCATTTTCGGAAACAGCCTCCAGCAGCGAGCCGCCCTCGGCAAGCCCGGTGTGTTTGGTGAACCAAGGGTTTGACTGTATCACGGTGAGCTTGCGGTCAAGCAGAACGGAGAATACTCCGGTGGGAAGAGCGTCGTATGCGTGATCGTATAAACTGTTCAAAACGAATCCTCCTATGCTCCGGCGGAGACCTGCTGATATCTGGAGCGGAATGAATCGATATCCATCGGGCCTGCGTAAAGGAAGCCCTGCGCCTGATCGCAGTTGATAGCACGGAGAAAATCGGCCTGCTCGTTGGTTTCGACGCCCTCGGATACGACGCGGATATTAAGCGACTTTGCCATATTTACAACGCTTGCGATAATGGTGCGGTCGCGTTCGGTGGCGTTGGTGTTGGCGAAAAATTCCTTGTCTATCTTCAAAGCGTCAAAGGGCAGCTTTTTAAGCAGATTGAGAGAGGAATATCCCGAACCGAAATCGTCCATCGATATTACGATGCCAAGACGGTGGAGCGATTTCATTATCTCTAAAAGATAATCCTCGTTTCCTGTCAGCGCGCTTTCGGTTATCTCAATTTCAATAAGATGAGAGGGGATATCGTAGCGTGCTATGCATTCGCTTATGCGGTTTATAAAATCGGGAGAATTGAGATGCACGCGCGAGAAGTTGACCGATATCGGAGTGACCGGAAGACCGTTGTCGATATCGCTCCGAAGCTTTTTGCACACGCTTTCCAGAACGAAGAAATCGATCTTTACAACAAAGCCGTTATCCTCAAAGAGGGGGATGAAATCGGCGGGGGAAACAAGTCCGATGCCCGGACGGTTCCAGCGGATAAGAGCTTCGGCGCCGACGATATTCTTGTCGGCAAGCGAGAATTTCGGCTGATAGTAGACAACGAATTCGCCGCGATCCAAAGCCTCCTGCATTACCTCCTCGATCTCTTTCTGTCTGGAAAGGTTTTCCTTCATGGATCTGTCGAAATAGGCAAAGCTGCTTCGGTGCTGGCTGCGCAGACTGGAGCAGGCCATGATGGCTTTTTCGATATAGGTGGTGATATCGCCCGAACGATCCTCGGGGATGACAAAAACACCCGTGCGCACGGAAAGCTTGAAAAATGAGTTTTCGGATTTTCTGATCGAGTTGACCGCCTTGTCAAAGTTGATAAAACGCTCCTCAAGGCAGCTGTCGTATTTGACGAGAGAAACGAAGTGATCGGCGCTTACACGCGCGAAAGCTTCATCCTTATTGTCAAGATGCTCTTTCAGAACCTGTGCATAGCGGATAAGAAGCTCGTTGCCTGTCGCATATCCGTATTTTTCGTTGATATACTTGAAGCGGTCGATGTCGCTGTAAAGAATGCAGTACCGCTTGTCGGGATTTGCGTCGAGTATTTCGCGGCTCTGTGCCGTAAAATAGCTGAGGTTCCACGCGCCGGTAAGGTGGTCGAATTTCGCGGTGCGGCTTGCATCCTGACGTGAACGCAGGGTGACAAGATATCCGCCGATGGTCTTTGATATCAGCAGCAGATCGTTGATATCGCTTTCCGACCACATACGGCCGCCGGAGCTGACAAAGAAGTTTATATGACCGCAGCACACGCCGTTTTCAAGTATTGTGCATTGCAAAAGGGCTCGTGCGCCGAGGTTGTGGTAAAAGTCGAGTACATCCGGTTTTGATGAGCAGTATTCATCAAGATCGTCACAGGCAAAATAGTCCGAATCGATGCAGAAGGTTATCTTTTCGGCAAGCTCCATCGGTATCTGCTTTGTGCGCGAATCGAGCGGCTCGCACGAACTGTCGCTCCATTCGTGCTTTCTGTAGGCGGAGGTGTAATCGTCCGAAAATTCAAAGATGCACGCGTGGTCAAGGCTGTATTTGTGGCCGATAAGCGAAAGTATAAGGCTTATCGAGCTGTCAAGATCGCGCGAATCGAAAAGTATTTCGATAACCTTGTTGATAAGGCTGTCGCTGTGGAACTGCGAATTTACAAAATGATCCTCTGCAAGCACTTTGAGATCTTCGATCTGGTCGGAGATGCTGTTTTCCATATCCTCGCGGTACATGCTGTAATTGCCGTGCCCCTTGAGCTTTGCATCGCACAGCGCGGTGTCGGCCTTGAAGAAAAGGTCTTCAAAGGTGGAAGCGTTGCGCGGATATTTTGCAAAGCCGATGCTGCAGGTTACATCCTGAAGTCCGTTTTCACCCAGCGTAATGCTGCGCTTTATGCAGGTGGAGATCTTTTCGCCATAGGAATAAAGCTCCCTGTCCGAACGGATATCGGGGATAAATGCGACGAACATATCGCCGCCGATACGCCCGATTATGCAGTCGGAGGGAAGTATCCGCGGAAGAAGCGCGGCGAGCTCGGAAAGCAGCGCGGTGGCGTATTTGCTGCCGAGACGGTCGTGTATAAGGGTGTAGTCATCAATGTTGATAACGGCAAGCGCGTGATTTTTCAAGGGGTTGGCGTCAAGATACTCGATGATCTGCGCCTCAAGCGAATAGCGGTTGTAAAGACCGGTCAGAGCATCGGTGTTTGCGTTGGCACGCAGCTTATCCTTGCGGTCAAGCTCGACATCGATGTTGATGCTCTTGAGCAGCGCACCGACCGGCTTATCATCCTCGCGCAGGATATCGGTAACGGTAAGCGAATACCAGCCGTATTCGCCGTCGGGACGCAGCGCGCGGAATTCGTATACCTCGTCAAAGCTGATGTTAAGTATTTCATCGGGATAGCGAAGAATGGTATCGCGATAATCGGGATGAACTATGTCGGATATGATGGAGTTGCGGAAATCGGGAAGGGGCTCAAAATGCTTTGTACCGTCATCGTAGGTGATAAGCATGCTGAGCCGATCGTTTTTAAGCTCGTATTTCCATACGGTCACATCCGAGCCTTCGCGGATGGAGCGCAGATATTCCTTTTCCGCCTCCAGCTCGCGCTTGGTTCTTGCCGTCTGACGCTCGCGCCGGAAAATAAACTGCGGTAATGCATAAAGGGTCACCAGCAGCAGGAAAAGAAGCACGTCGACAATAATGTGCGGATAGTAGGCGAGAATGTCGATAACACCGCACAGGTCAAGGATGATAACGGCGGTGACCGCAAAAGCCAGAATATCGATTATTATTCTTATAATTGTGTAGAGCCGTTTCTTCATTTAATGACCATTCCTTTCTTACCAAAGGCACGACAGCGGCTTAACTGAAGACCGCGATATCGTCGGTTGTCTGAAGCTTGATTTATCAAACCTCGGTCATTTACCCCAATATAAACAATAATAGGTCAATCGTTTTATCAATATCAATAAAAATCCGATTTTATAATCGAATAAATTATAACATATTCATTATTTATATTGCAAGACTTTAATGAAAAAAACGTTTATTTAAGCAGATTAAAAAATGAAACGGAGACGCTTTGCTTGAAAACGTCTCCATAAAATCATTATTTTTTATTTGAAAGCCCTGTGTAAAGCTTGTTGACAGGCACCCACATGATACACGCAAGCGCGGTGTTGACGCCGGCCTTGATGAGGTTAAAGGCTATGATGTAGGGGAGAAAATCGGTGACCATCTGCGTCGGGACATGGAAAAGGATTGGGATGAAGATATAGTTGAGCGGTATCATCAGCGCGGTTATCGCGAGGGTTCCGAGCACCGCCGAAAGGGAAAGCCGTGAAACCGATTTCTTTTTGCGGCAGATAAGCCCGAAAAGAAGCACGACCGCGCCCGATGCGATGAAGTGCATGATAAGGCCGATAACGCCGTTGCCGCCAAGCAGGAATGCCTGAATAACCGACACGATAAAGAGAACGCCCAATCCGGAAACGGGCCCGAAAAGCAGAGTGGAGATAAGAACGGGAAGATCGGCAAAATCAAATTCGAGAAAGCTTACGTTCGGGAAAATGGGGAATTTGAAAAGTCCGATAACCACGGCAAGAGCCGCCAGCATTGCAAGGGTGGTAAGGTTCTGGATTCGGTTTTTGTTTGCTGCTTTCATAAAATCATTCCTTTCGATAAATAAAAAAAGCCCCCGAATATTCGGGGGGTAACAGAAAAAACAAGCCTTATGGATAAGGTATATCTTCTCTCATCCGGACTGTGACCGTCGGTTCCGGAATCGCACCGGATCAACCCTGATAAATAGGGCTCGCGGACTATACCGCCGGTGGGGAATTTCACCCCGCCCCCGAAGATTACAGGGCTATTATATAACGCGGCGGATATGTTGTCAAGAAGCAAAAATATGCGGACGAGCTTGAAAAAAGCCCTCGTAATATTTTGTTCATATTTATATCATATTAGAATAACCTTTTTATTGTATTATAAACCATTATATCATATCAGGGGGCTTATAATTGGCTTTTATAGAATTTCGTAATGTTGAAAAGAAATATATCATGGGCGAAGTGACGATAAATGCGGTAAGCGAGCTCAGCTTTGAAGCCGAAAAGGGTGAATTTGTCGTAATAGTCGGCCCCAGCGGCGCGGGCAAGACTACGCTTCTCAATATGCTCGGCGGAATGGACACCTGCACGTCGGGTGAGATATATCTTGACGGTCAGGAGATAAGTGCCTTCACCGGCAAACAGCTTGTCAATTACCGTCGGCATGATGTCGGCTTTGTGTTCCAGTTCTATAATCTTGTCCAGAACCTCACCGCGCTTGAAAATGTGGAGCTTGCGGCGCAGATATGCCGCGACCCTCTTGACGCGAAAAAGGTGCTTTGCGATGTCGGGCTTTCCGAGCGAATGAACAATTTCCCGGCACAGCTTTCGGGCGGTGAACAGCAGAGGGTGGCGATAGCACGCGCACTTGCCAAAAATCCGAAGCTTCTGCTTTGTGACGAACCCACGGGCGCGCTTGATTATGCAACCGGCAAGGCGATACTCGGACTGCTTCAGGATACCTGCCGCGAAACGGGAAGAACGGTCATTATCATAACCCATAATCAGGCATTTTCCGCCATAGCCGACAGGGTCATCACAATACGCAACGGCAGAGCGACAAGCGTAAAGACCAATCCGTCTCCGCAAAGTGCCGACACTCTTGAATGGTAACATCGGCAAAAGGGGATAAATCAAGATGAAAAGAAAAGCTTTCAATAAGGATATTCTTCGCTCTATCCTTAATTCAAAAAGCCGCTTTTTTGCAATATTTGCGATAGTCGCGCTGGGTGCCGGATTCTTTTCGGGGCTGTGCGCGATATCGTACGATATGCGGCTTACCGGCGACAGCTATTATGACGATTCGCACATGATGGATATAAGGCTGCTTTCCGGTTTCGGCTTTACCGATGAGGATATAAAGGCGGTAAGAGCGGCCGACGGGGTCGAAAACGTCATGGCCGGCTACAGTGTCGATGCTATAAGCAATTTTACCGGCGATGATGTTGTCGTGCGTATACACAGCCTCCCGACCGATATGGATTCGGATAATGGGGAATGGCTCAACCGTCCGACCCTGACCGAGGGCAGGATGCCGGAAAGACAGGGCGAATGTGTTATGAGCACCGCGCTGACAGGAATGGGCGATATCAAAATAGGCGATACCGTTACCCTTGATAACGATGACGGCTCGCTCGACGATTTTGTTTCATGTACCGAATTTGAGGTAGTAGGCTTTGCCGACAGCGCATATTATATCGCGCTTACCTACGGTACAAGCAGTATCGGAAACGGAACGCTTGAGCGGTTCATGTACATATTGGAGGATGATTTTTTATCCGAGGTATATACCGAAGTTTTTGTTACGGCAGAGGATGCAAAAGCGCTCAACTGCTTTTCGGATGAATATGAAAGCAAAGTGGAGAAAACAAAGACGGGGCTTGAAAAGCTTTCCGATGAACGTTCGCCGCTTCGGCTTGAGCAGATAAAAAAGGACGCGCAAAAGGAGCTTGACGACGCTCGCGAGGAATATAACGAGGCAAAGGAAAAGGCCGAGGTCAGCCTGTCCGATGCTCTGGCGGTTCTTGAGGACGCCGAAAAGCAGATAAAATACAGCGAAAATCAGCTTAATGACGCCCAGAGGCAGATAAACGACGGGCGTGCGCAGCTTGACGAAAAGCTTGCGCAGTATAATGACGGAGTTGCGCAGTACGAAGCGGCGCTTGGGCAGTATAACACATTGAGCGCGCAGTATAATGAAGCAAAGGCGGCGCTTGATGCGGGCTATGCCGAATACGAAGCACAGCTTGCCGCGGGAGCCGACCCGGCGGTGCTCGCCGCAATGAAGGCACAGCTTGACGCAAAGCGCGCCCAGCTGGAGGCGCAGAAGCCGTCTATCGACGCGATGAAGAGCGCTCTTGACAGCACAAAGGCACAGCTTGACAGCTCAAAGCTTCAGCTTGATGCCGCCGCGGCGTCGTTTGATGATATGCAGAAGCAGATCGACAGCGGAAAGAGTAAGCTCAATGCCGCGAAAAAGGAGCTTGCCGACGGCAGGACGGAATATAACGACGCAAAGCAGAAGGCCGAAGAGGAGCTCTCAGATGCGCTTGATGAGATAAACGATGCGCAGGAGGAAATAGATTCGCTTCAAGCACAGGAATGGTATGTGCTCGGAAGAGATACAAATATCGGATTTGTCAGCTTTGGTGATGATGCCGACCGTATGGCGTCGCTTGCGACGGTGTTCCCCGTGCTGTTCTTCCTTGTTGCGGCGCTTGTCGCGCTTACCACGATGACGCGCATGGTCGATGAGGAGCGCATGGTCATAGGCACC
>JAGBFS010000114.1 GCA_017936365.1 Clostridia bacterium | reverse complement strand
GCTCATTTCCTTGAGCATAAGCTTTTTGAAAACGAAGACTGCGACGCCTTTGAGCGTTATGCCAAAACCGGCGCAAGCGCCAACGCCTACACCTCCTTTGACCGCACATGCTATCTGTTTTCCTGCACCGAAAATTTCGAGCAGTCTTTTGAGATACTCCTTGATTTTGTTCAGAACCCTTACTTCACTCAGGAAACGGTGGAAAAGGAACAGGGCATCATTGGGCAGGAAATAAAAATGTATGATGACAGCGCCGATTGGCGCGTTATGACAAATCTTTTTGCCGCCCTCTACAAAAACCATCCCATAAGACTTGATATAGCCGGAACGGTCGAATCAATATCGGAAATAACCGCCGATCTTCTTTATCGCTGCTACGGCGCATTTTACCATCCCTCAAACATGGTGCTTGCTGTAGCCGGCAGCGTGGATCCCGAACAGGTTCTTTCCATTGCCGACAGGATGCTCAAGCCGACAAAGCCCGTCACCCTTGAGTGCGCCCCTGCGGATGAGCCCGAAGAAATCTGCGAAAGCCTTGTGCGCCAGCATCTTGATGTCGGTATCCCCATCTTCAATCTCGGCTTCAAGGATAAGCTCGGTACGCTTACCGCCGCACAGTCGGTAAGAATGGATATCCTGCTTGAATCGATATTCGAAAAATGGACTCCGCTTTACAGAAAGCTTATGGATGACGGTCTGATAAATCCGAGCTTTTCGGCCGGATATCTCAATTCAAGGGATACCCAGACGGCGATAATCTCGGGTGAATCCCAACAGCCGGAGGCCGTTCGCGATGCGATATACGCCGAGCTCGAACGTCTGCGCCGCGAGGGTATTGACCCGCAGGATTTTGAATGTGCCAAACGCTCCATATACGGTCAGCTTGTCGCAGGACTTGCATCCAACGAAGGCATAGCCAATGCAATAGCCGATTGCTGTTTTTCCGGGATAGAAATATATTCCCTGCTTGATGAGGCAGCGGCGGTAACATTGGATGAGATAAACGAGATGCTGAATGAGCGGCTGGATATTTCAAAAAGCGCTCTTTCGATAATTGAATAAAGAAATGAAAGGAAGATGAAAAAATGCAAAATATCATGGCCGCAGCCGGCAAGTGGCCGATGGAGGTAAGATTCCCCGGTCTTGACATTTCCTTTGAGATCGACCGCGTTGCCTTCAGCATCGGTTCTATCAACATTTACTGGTATGCTATTCTTATAGCCACCGGATTTTTGCTCGCCGTTGTCTATGCGTTCAGACGGGCAAAATATTTCGGTCTGAAGGCCGATCCGATGATAGATGTTGTCATCGTCGGTCTTGTCAGCTCGGTAATATGCGCCCGCGCTTTCTATGTCATATTCCGCCTTGACCATTATGACAGCTTTATCGATATGATAAATATACGCGACGGCGGTATAGCTATCTACGGTGCGGTTATCGGCGCTTTCGGTTCGGGGCTTATAACCTGCAAGCTTCGAAAGGTCGATACCCTTGCAATGTTTGATGTCGCCGCCATCGGTTTCCTTATTGGCCAATGACTTGGCCGCTGGGGCAATTTCATGAATCAGGAAGCTTTCGGCAGCGCAACATCTCTCCCGTGGGGAATGGAAAGCGCCAACACTCTTGCCGTTGTTCCCGACGGTCCTGTTCACCCCTGCTTCCTCTATGAATCCATCTGGTGTCTTATCGGCTTTATCGGTCTTGATATCGTAAGCCGCAAGTTCTACAAGTTCAAGGGACAGATGCTTCTTATGTACATCGTATGGTACGGCATGGGCAGAGTCTGGATCGAGGGACTTCGCACCGACAGCCTTTGGCTCATCCCCGACGTTATAAGGGTATCCCAGCTTATCGCCGGACTTTCCCTGCTTGTTATCCCCCTTATCGTTCTCGGTTTTATGGGCAAGATATTCAAGCCCTCCGAACCGGAAATGGCAAAACAGAAATTACAGGAACAGGCCGCATAATAAACAGCCCATAAACAGAAAGGAACAATAAATCATGGCTTATATAATCGATGGAAAAGCAGTATCAGCTCAGGTAAAGGCCGAGGTCGCCGCAGAGACCGCAAAGCTCAAAGAGCGCGGCATCACCCCCGGTCTTGCCGTCATTATCGTTGGTGATGATCCGGCTTCTCGCGTATATGTAAACAACAAGAAAAAGGCATGTGCCGAGGTCGGTTTCGCCTCCGAAGAATACGCTCTTCCCGCCGAAACATCACAGGACGAGCTGCTTTCCCTTGTAAAATGCCTCAACGAGCGAAGCGATATCAACGGTATCCTCTGCCAGCTTCCTCTCCCCAAGGGACTTGACGATTCGACCGTAATCGAGGCTATCAGCCCGATAAAGGACGTTGACGCCTTCAACGCATCAAATGTCGGCAAAATCATGATCGGCGATTACAGCTTCCTCCCCTGCACCCCGGCCGGTGTTATGGAGCTTCTCAAATCGGCAAATGTTGATATTTCCGGCAAGGAATGTGTTGTTATCGGACGCAGCAACATAGTCGGAAAGCCCATGGCAATGCTTCTTCTTCACAGCAACGGAACGGTCACCGTATGCCACAGCAGAACCAAAGAGCTTGCCGAGGTCACCCGCAGAGCCGATATACTTGTCGCCGCTGTCGGACGTGCAAAATTTGTCACCGCCGATATGGTAAAGGACGGCGCGGTAGTAATCGACGTCGGTATGAACCGCGACGAAAACGGCAAGCTTTGCGGCGATGTCGATTTTGAAAATGTAAAGGATAAATGCTCCGCAATTACTCCCGTTCCCGGCGGCGTCGGTCCGATGACAATAGCAATGCTTATGAAGAATACCCTCACCGCTGCAAAGCTTCAGAACGGTATAGAATAAGCATCAATTACATAAAACATAGGATTCTCTAAATTTGGAAAGGAATGAGCTATTATGAACAACAACGGAACTAATCCCAACCCCAATCCAAATCCCAACGCAAAAAATATTGATAAAATGTCAACTGCCGGCAAGATCGTCAGCATAATCATTCTTATCGTATGCAGCATATTGCTCATATCACCTGTCGACCTTCTGTCATGGATTCCCATTGATGATATCGGTTATGTCTTCGGTATAATCAAAACAGGCTACGATCTTTTTTCAAAGAAAAACAAATCCGCTCCCACCCAGCAGCAGGAATACTGGGATGTATAAAATTTGCAGTACAAAAAACCGTGTCCGAAATCGGACACGGTTTTTTTCATATATATATTCCTATTCGTAATCGACAACGTCAGCCCATTTGAGAAGAAGCTCTCTTTCCTCGGGGTGACCCTTTACCGACTGGGAAGCCGCAACGATGGGGAACCATTTCTGGACATACTGGATAGCCGTATCGGTCTTTTCGCAGTAACGCTTGAGATATTTATCGGCAATCTCCTGATTGTCCTTGAGGCAGAACATAAGATATGTTCTTGCAACATCGGCAGAAGCGTTGCCCTGTGTTGCATGAGACCAGTCTATGATGTACGGAGTGCCGTCGTTTGCTATGATAACATTGCTGGGACGGAAATCGCCGTGACAGACCTTGTAATGCTTGGGCATTGACTCAAGTCTTGTATGAAGCTCATATCTGGTTGTAGCACTCAGCTCGGTTGCGGAAATCTTTCTGTTCATCTTATCCTTGAGTCGGCTGAGCAGCGGAGCCTTCTGTGCATGGATGCTCATCTGGATATCGATAAACAGATCGATATACTCGTCCCACTTGTCGGGGTTTTCCTGTGCAAGCTGTGCAAGGGTCTTGCCCTCAATAAATTCAGAGATTATCGCCCATTTTCCATCGATTTTTGTGACCTCAAGGATCTTCGGGATATTAAGCTCGGTTTCCTCAACACGAGCCTGATTGAGCGCTTCGTTAAGAACTTCGGACTTTGAATAGCCTTCGTCAAAAACCTTGACAAGCTTATCGCCGTCGCGGTATATCATCTTGTTGCTTCTTTCGGCAATAACATTATTGAATTTCATTATCGATTTGCGCTCCTTTCTTACTTACCGTAATAGGCGTTGAGATACATCTGCTTGATTTCGCTCATCAGCGGATAACGCGGATTTGCGCCTGTGCACTGGTCATCAAATGCCTGCTCGGTCATCTCATCAAGGCGGTCAAGGAAATCCTTTTCGTCGATACCGTACTCCTTGATGGTCTTCTTGATTCCGATCTTCTCCTTAAGCTCGTCGATAGCGGCGATAAGCTTTTCCATCTTATCAGTATCACTCTTTCCGCCAAGTCCGAGAGCTTCGGCGATCTCGGCATAACGTCTGAGGGTATGCGGATGATCGTACTGCGAGAATGTACCCATCTTGACAGGAGTTTCGCTTGCATTGAAACGGATGACCTCATCGATCATAAGAGCGTTTGCAACGCCGTGAGGCAGATGGTGGAAAGCACCCAGCTTATGAGCCATGGAATGGCATACACCGAGGAACGCATTGGCAAATGCCATACCGGCCATTGTTGCTGCGTTCGCCATCTTCTCCCTTGCGATAGCATCGTTTCTTCCGTTATCGTATGCTCTGGGCAGATATTCAAATATTACCTTAAGGCTCTGCAGCGCAAGGCTGTCGGTATAATCGGTAGCCATCATGGATGCGTATGCTTCAAGTGCATGGGTAACAGCATCGATACCTGACGCGCTTGTCAGACCCTTCGGCGCATCCATCATCATGTCGGCATCTACTATAGCCATCTTGGGAAGAAGCTCGTAATCGGCAAGCGGATACTTGACACCGGTGGTCTCGTCGGTGATGACCGCAAACGGAGTAACCTCCGAACCGGTACCTGCAGAGGTCGGGATGGCGATGAAATATGCCTTTTCGCCCATCTTCGGGAATCCATAAGTTCTCTTTCTTATATCGATAAAGCGCATTGCCATATCCATGAAGTCTGCTTCCGGATGCTCATAGAGAACCCACATGATCTTCGCGGCGTCCATCGCCGAACCGCCGCCGACAGCTATAATGCAGTCGGGCTTGAAGCCGGCCATCTGTGCCGCACCCTCTTTTGCGCTTGCAAGCGAGGGATCGGGAGCGACATTGAAGAAGGTCGTATGGACAATGCCCATCTCATCAAGCTTATCGGTTATCGGCTTTGTATATCCGTTTTCAAAAAGGAATGTATCGGTAACAACAAATACACGTTTTTTATTCATCTCGGCAAGATCACCGAGAGCTGTTGCAAGGCAGCCTTTCTTAATATATACCTTTTCCGGAGCTCTGAACCAAAGCATATTCTCTCTCCTCTCAGCCACAGTCTTGATATTGAGAAGGTGCTTTACACCAACGTTTTCGGATACCGAGTTGCCGCCCCAGGAACCACAGCCAAGGGTGAGCGACGGCGCAAGTCTGAAGTTGTAAAGATCGCCGATACCGCCGTGTGAAGACGGAGTATTTACAAGTATACGGCAGGTCTTCATTCTTTCGGCAAACTCATTAAGCTTATCCTGCTGTGTAACTGTATCGAGGTAAATGGACGACGTATGACCAAAACCGCCATCCTCTACAAGGCGCTCTGCCTTTGCAAAGGCGTCTTCAATATTCTTCGCCTTATACATTGCAAGAACCGGGGAAAGCTTCTCATGTGCAAACTCTTCGGAAAGCTCTACGCTTTCGACCTCACCGATGAGTATCTTTGTATTTTCAGGAACTTCCACACCGGCGAGTGCTGCGATGGTATGAGCCTTCTGACCGACTATCTTTGCGTTAAGCGCACCGTTTATGATTATGGTCTTTCTTACCTTTTCAAGCTCATCACCCTCAAGGAAATAGCATCCTCTGTCGGCAAATTCTTTCTTAGCCTTTTTATAAACCTTGTCAAGGACTATAACCGACTGCTCGGAAGCGCATATCATACCGTTATCAAAGGTCTTGGAATGAATAATGGAGTTAACGGCAAGAATTACATCGGCTGAATCGTCGATTATCGCCGGGGTATTACCGGCACCTACACCTATTGCAGGCTTGCCGCTGGAATAAGCTGATTTTACCATACCGGGGCCGCCGGTGGCAAGAATTATATCGGCACTGCGCATAAGTGTATTGGTCATCTCAAGGCTGGGAACATCTATCCACGAGATTATTCCTTCGGGCGCACCGGCTGCTACAGCAGCCTCAAGAACCAGCTTTGCAGCCTCAATGGTGCAGTTCTTTGCCCTCGGATGCGGGCTGATTATAATACCGTTTCTTGTTTTAAGAGCAAGAAGTGTCTTGAATATAGCGGTAGAGGTCGGATTGGTTGTCGGAATTACCGCCGCGACAACGCCGATCGGCTCTGCTATCTTCTTCATGCCGTTTGCTTTATCTTCCTCTATAACGCCGCAGGTCTTTGTGTCTTTATAAGCATTATATATATATTCGGCAGCATAGTGGTTCTTTATGACCTTATCTTCCACAACGCCCATGCCTGTTTCTTCAACAGCAAGCTTTGCAAGTGCAATTCTCTGCTTACCGGCGGCGATAGCCGCGGCCTTGAATATCTTATCTACCTGCTCCTGTGTATAAGAGGAGAAAATCTGCTGAGCACGCTTTACCTCGGCAATGTTTTTTTCCAGCGCCTTGACGCTGTCAATTATCACACGTTCATTATTAACCATACCAACACTTTCCTTTCCTGCAACTTGTTAATCATTTAACAATCTTTTCAATTGCAGTTTAACATATTTTCTCGACAAAGTAAAGTGGTATTCAACAAAGAACTTGGAGAAATCAACAATAAACCTACCACTCATTTTGTGCATTATCACAAAGCACCGTGAACAGTGATATACCGCCCACGGTGCTTTGAATGATTCAATTAATAATTTTCTTCTCTTACTTCAAAATATGCCTGCGGGTGCTTACATACGGGGCAAAGCTGCGGTGCGGTTTTGCCGATATGGATGTGACCGCAGTTACGGCATTCCCAGATAGTATCGCCATCCTTGGAGAATACAAGGCCGCCCTCTACATTTGCAAGAAGCTTGCGATAGCGCTCCTCGTGGGTCTTCTCGATCTTGCCGACAGCCTCGAAGAGATAAGCGATATCGTTAAAGCCCTCTTCCTTTGCTTCCTTTGCAAAGGTTGCATACATATCGGTCCACTCGTAATTTTCACCTTCTGCAGCGTCAAGAAGGTTTACCGCTGTGGTGGGGATATCGTTGTCATGGAGAAGCTTGAACCAAATCTTTGCATGCTCCTTTTCATTTTCGGCTGTTTCAAGGAAGAGTGCAGCAATCTGCTCATAGCCTTCCTTTTTTGCCTTGGAAGCATAATAGGTGTATTTATTTCTTGCCTGCGACTCACCTGCAAAAGCTGTCATAAGGTTGGCTTCGGTTTTTGATCCTTTGAATTCCATAATTATAATTTTCCTTTCTTTGTCTTGAATTTTGCGCTTACACGCAATATAATAATATTATATTCAATCAAACGGACAAATACAATATCCAACTTGTAAAATTTTTCCTATGTCTATCATTTTATCACTATAATTTTGTATTATTATAACGAAAGAAGGAAATAAATTTGAGCGATTGTACTCACGATTGCAGCACCTGTACTGCAAACTGCTCGTCAAGGGAAGCCGCTATGCCTCAGTTTGACGCATTAAGCGAGCTTTCGTCCGTCAAAAAGGTTATCGCCGTTGCCAGCGGTAAGGGCGGAGTCGGCAAATCCATGGTCACATCTCTTCTTGCGGTTCTTCTTCAGCGCCGCGGATACCGTGTTGCCATACTGGACGCTGACGTAACCGGTCCCTCTATCCCCCGCGCGTTCGGCATCAATTCCAGAGCTACCGGTACCGAGACCTGCCTTTTCCCCTGTGAAAGCAAAACCGGTATCCAGGTCATGAGCGTTAATCTCCTGCTTGAAAACACGACCGATCCCGTTGTATGGAGAGGCCCTGTAATCAGCGGAGTTATCAAGCAGTTCTGGTCTGAGGTCGTCTGGAACGATGTTGACTTCATGCTTATCGATATGCCTCCGGGAACAGGCGACGTTCCTCTTACCGTATTCCAGTCCATCCCCGTTGATGCACTTGTTACCGTAACATCACCGCAGGAGCTCGTTTCCATGGTCGTCGAAAAGGCCGTTCGCATGGCAGAGCTTATGGATATCCCGATGCTTGGCCTTGTTGAAAACATGAGCTATGCCGTATGTCCCGACTGCGACAAGAAGCTTTATCTCTTCGGTGAAGGCAAGACCGCCGAGGTTGCCAAAAAGCATTCCATCCCCATGCTCGGTGAAATGCCCATCAACCACAAGCTTGCCGCCGCTGCCGACAAGGGCATGATCGAGCTTTTCGACGGTGATTGGCTTGATAAACTTGCCGACGCAGCCGAAGCACTTCTTGATAAAGAAGAAAAGTAATTTCAGCACTACAGCAAAAAACGCTTTTGACAGATTCTCTGTCAAAAGCGTTTTCTTTATATATG
>JAGBFS010000113.1 GCA_017936365.1 Clostridia bacterium | reverse complement strand
TGAGTATGAATATGATATTTATTATATCGTGTACTAACGTACACTCGTCAAATTTTCAATTTTCAAAAATTTGACATACGACCATCATTTTTTCAAAATCTCATTTTTGGCGCAATTAAAAATCTCCCCCTCCCAAAGAGCGGGAGGAGGAGAGATCGGTTATTCAAATACCCTATGTGCTTACCGTTCTATTCTGACAACACCCCACAGTCCGCCCTTTTGTGCAAAGAAGCGTCCGTCATAAACGGGGGTCATGTTCTCATAGGTACCGTAATCGATAAGCAACTCGCCCGATGTATCGTACATCGCGCACTGATTGTTCTTGTAGACAACAATGCAGTTGTCGGAGGCGTTGTAAGCCTTCTCTTTGTTTGCAATTTCAGCATCGGCGTAAAGATAATTCAGCGACGTGTAGTCCCAACAGCCGTCAAACTCGAAGGGAAGCACGGTATTGCCGTTTGCATCGACATAGCCCCATTTGCCGCCCTTCTTCACCGGGATAACTCCGTCGCTGTACGCTCCGGCATCATCGTACAGCTCGTTTGACACCTTACTGCCATTGTTTACGATGACATAGGGGTACGGCCAGCTGCCACTCGTATAATAGTAAGTTCCACCCGAGTCGCCATGCATGGCCTCTTCCACCTCGGCGCTGTACACAGCCGCAGAGACTCCCTTGTACTGCGAGATATCCTCGCTGCAGAACTCGCCGTACACATCGTATATGTGTCCGAGAGGCTCCGCCCACACAAGCTCATAGTCGGCATCGGTTCCGCACAATTCCATTGCGGTATCCTCATCGTCGACCGATTCAATGCGTCCGTCGGGATAAAGCGCATAGCATACACCCTTGCTGTCCTGTCCAAACACAACAACGTCATTGTACACAATATCAATATCATCAAAGGTCGGGCTCATTCTGATGCTGCCGTCAAAGCCGATAATACCCTCTTTGTTATTGCGGCCGATACGCATATATCCGCCCTGATAATGCCTGTTGATGCTGTTGAAATCCTGATTTCCTGCGGCATCGAACAGCGGCCTGTCGGCATATATCGGCTCGATGTAGTCGGCCTGAATAGTCGGCTGGACGACCCATGTGAACGTGGGAGCACGGTTCACAATATCGGAGCCGCTGACAACGGTTCCCGACACGACTTCACCGGGAGCCTCAACCGGTTCGGGCGGCGGCATCTCGGAAATCTTCTTGGGCTCGGTCTTCTTATCGCCGCCGGTGACGTAGTAGCTGTTTGTATCGGCTTCAACACGCTCGGTAAGCATTTCGACCCTTGTGGTGTAGATTCCGTCGTTTGCTCGAACGTCACATTCCTTACCGTCATCTCGCATGACGGCGACCTGAGCGCCGCTCGATTCGCGAAGCACGATGGGCTCATCCTGCTTTGCGCCCGTTACGCGTACGGTAAAGGTTACAAAGGAGATATCGCTCGACGGCCCCGGCTCGACCTCGGCATGAAGCTGGTCTATGGCTATTTCCGGCGAACAGGAATTTGCTGCAATCAGCACGATGGCGACAACTATCACCACAAACACCGCTATGCAAACGCCGAATATCGTCTTGTGCGTGTTGTCCATCGACTTTATCGCACCCGTAAGCTTTGCAAAAAAGCTCTCCGATTTATCCGCCGACTGCGTCTTGTCGGGTATAGCCTGCGGCATCGGCTGCGGCGCGGGCTGATACTGCGCGGCCACAGGTGGCATCGGGGTTTGATACTGCGCGGCAACAGGTGGCTGCTGCATCTGAGGCTGATATTGCATACCCTCCGGCTGCGCCGTGGGCTGTGTCGGCGGCACGGGCTGCTGTATCAGCTGTGCCGCGACCTCTATCCTTGTGCCGCAGGACGGACAGAAACGCGCCGAACCATTCTGGTCATCAAACTCATTTCCGCATGACGGGCAGAACATATTTCATCTTCCTTTCAAAGCGTACAAATGCAAAAGTGCGATTTTGTAAAAAAGCAGAGGAAGCGAGATTTCCTATCGAAACCTCGCCTGTAAAAGGGAGGCTCCCGCGTTGTTACGAGAGAGCCTTGATGTATCTTGCCAGAGCGTCGCGCCATTCGGGCAGACGGGAAAAGCCGTTTTCGGCAAGCTTATCCTTGGACATTCTGGAATTGTACGGACGCTTTGCCTTTGCCGGATACTGGTCGGAGGTAATCGGGCTGACCTTGCAGGAAAGTCCAGCCTCCTCCATAATTGCGCAGGCGAATTCGTACCACGAGCATATACCCTCGTTGGTTGCGTGGTAAATGCCGTATTTATCGCTTGTGACCATGTCGCACAGCAGAACGGCGAGATCCTCGGTATAGGTGGGCGAACCGATCTGGTCGCATACGACGGTGAGCGATTCGCGCTCGGCACCCAGACGCATCATCGTTTTGACGAAGTTGCCGCCGTTGACGCCGAACACCCATGAAATTCTGACGATAAAGTATTTTGTAAGGAGGGCTGTGACTTCATCCTCGCCCTGCGATTTTGTAAGACCGTAGACGCTCTGGGGACATTTTTCGTCGTCCGGCTCGTAAAAACGCTCGCCCGCGCCCTCGAAAACGTAATCGGTGCTGATGTATATCATCTTTGCATCGACCGCTTTGCAGGCGTTTGCGATATTGCGGGTGCCGAAGCGGTTGACAGCTTCGCAAAGCTGCGCGTTATCCTCGGCCTTGTCGACGGCGGTGTATGCCGCGCAATGCACCACGGCATCGGGTGCATAATCGGCGATATACTGCGAAACTGCCGCCTCGTCGGTCAGGTCGAAATCATCGATATCGACGCCCTTGTTCTCTATTCCAAGCGCGGTCAGCCGTTTTACCACGTCATATCCGAGCTGACCCTTTACGCCGGTTACAAGTACCTTCATTATCTATATGTTTCCTTTCGGTATTTCTTAACCTCTGTCGGCGTACATTCTTTCATAATAGGTCTGATAATCGCCCTCAAGAATGTCGCGCCACCACTTTTCATTGTCAAGATACCACCGGATGGTCATCTTGATGCCGTCATCAAACTTTGTCTGCGGAAGCCAGCCGAGCTCGCCGTGGATCTTTGTCGGATCGATGGCGTAGCGCATATCGTGGCCGGGACGGTCGGTGACGTAGCTGATGAGCGATTCCGGCTTGCCAAGCTCGCGCAGGATGGTCTTTACGACCTCAAGATTGGTGCGCTCGTTGTGGCCGCCGATGTTGTATACCTCGCCCTCGCGTCCGTTTCTGATGACCAGGTCGATAGCCGAGCAATGATCCTCGACATAGAGCCAGTCACGGACATTTTCGCCCTTGCCGTAAACGGGAAGCGACTGGTCGGCAAGCGCTCTCGATATCATAAGCGGTATAAGCTTTTCGGGGAAATGGTAGGGGCCGTAGTTGTTGGAGCAGCGGGTGATGCTTACCGGAAGCTTGAAGGTTCTGTGATATGCAAGCACGATAAGGTCGGCCGCTGCCTTGGATGCCGAATAGGGGCTGGAGGTATGGATGGGGGTTTCCTCGGTGAAGAAAAGCTCCGGACGGTCGAGCGGAAGATCGCCGTATACCTCATCGGTGGATACCTGATGGTATCTCTTTATGCCATATTTGCGGCAGGCATCCATCAGCACCTGTGTGCCGAGAATGTTGGTGCGAAGGAAAATTTCGGGGTTTTCGATGGAGCGGTCAACGTGGCTCTCGGCGGCAAAGTTTACGATTATATCGGGCTTTTCCTCCTCGAAAAGCTTGTTGACGCAATCTCTGTCGGCGATATCGCCCTTGACAAAACGGAAATTGTCATTCTTCATCGCCTCGTCCAGCGTGGCAAGGTTGCCGGCATAGGTCAGCGCATCAAGACAGACGATTCTGTCCTCGGGATGATTTTTAAGCTCATAATAAACAAAGTTGCTGCCGATAAATCCGGCGCCGCCGGTTACTATAATGGTCATATTATAACTCCCTTTTGTTATATTAATTTATAAGATTACTTTTCGTATTCGAAATTGCAGTCGCTTTCGGCAACTACGGGTGCGTTGAGGTCCTTATCGGAAAGAATAGGATCGGCTATGCCCCAATCGACGCCGATATCCTTATCGTCAAAGCGAACCGAGCGGTCATGCTCCTTGGAATAGGGATTGTCCACCTTGTAGCAGAATTCGACATTGTCGGTAAGGGTCACAAAGCCGTGACCGAAGCCGCGCGGAATATAGAGCTGGCGCTTGTTTTCGGCCGAAAGCTCGACCGACACCCATTTGAGATATGTGGGCGAACCGCGGCGAAGATCGACAGCGGTATCGATGACTGTACCCGCCGACACCGACACAAGCTTTGCCTGCGCCATGGGTGCGTTCTGGAAATGGATTCCGCGAAGGGTGCCCTTTTTGGCGGTGAAGCTCTTGTTATCCTGCACGAAATCGTTATCGATACCAAGTGCGGCATACTTTTCGCGCGACCAGGTTTCCATGAACCATCCGCGATGATCGCCGAAAACATCGGGCTCGATGATGAATACGCCGGGAATGGCTGTTTCTATCTTTTTCATGATATATCACATCCTAAAATAATTATCAGTACTGTATCTTACCGTCGGCAACAGCCAAAAGATGCTGGCCGTACGGGGATTTTCCGTATCTCTGCGCCGATTCGAGAAGCTTTTCCTTATCGATCCAGCCGTTTTTATATGCAATCTCCTCGATAGCCGATATCTTGACGCTCTGGCGCTTTTCGATCATCTGGACAAAGGTGGATGCTTCGATGAGGCTGTCCATCGTGCCGGTATCAAGCCACGCAAAGCCGCGGCCGAGCAGCTTGACATCAAGCTTGCCCTCGTCAAGATAGAGCTGGTTGAGGCTTGTTATCTCAAGCTCGCCTCTGGCACTGGGCTTTACCTTCTTTGCAAGCTCTGCCGCGCGGTTATCGTAGAAATAAAGTCCGGTTATGCAGTAATTGGATTTGGGATTTTTCGGCTTTTCCTCAACCGAGAGAACCTTGCCGTCCGCGTCAAATTCGACTATGCCGAAGCGTTCGGGGTCATTTACATAGTAGCCGAAGATGGTAGCCCTTCCGCTTTCGGAATTTGCCGCCGCCTCGCGCAGTATCTTCTTGAAGCCGTTGCCGTAATAGATATTGTCGCCCAGTATCATTGCACAGCAATCATCGCCGATAAACTCCTCGCCGATGATGAAGGCCTGCGCAAGTCCGTCGGGTGAAGGCTGTTCGGCGTAGGAAAGCGAGATGCCGTAGCTGCTTCCGTCGCCGAGAAGGCGCTTGAAATTGGGAAGATCGGTCGGGGTGGAGATTATCAGTATATCGCGTATGCCGGCAAGCATAAGGGTCGACAGCGGATAATAGATCATCGGCTTGTCATAAACGGGGAGAAGCTGTTTGCTTGTCACCATAGTAAGCGGATAGAGCCTTGTACCCGAACCGCCCGCAAGAATAATACCTTTCACGTTTATCCATCCTTTCGTTTTTTATATAACGCTGCGCATTATTTACGCGCCTTTTCCAGATTGTTGTATATCAGATTTAGCACCGTCATCGCAAGCAGATAACACGATATGCCGACGGTGGTGTTCATGCAGGGATTGAAATATGCGATTATGAAGAAGAAGGTTATCGAACCGAAAACGCAGGTGGAGAGCAGCAGATACTTGCTCTTGCCCGCGCGAAGCGTTGCGACCGCCATCCACACATAGGGCGCAAGATAAAGCGCAAGTCCGAATATGCCGAGCTTATTTATGATATCGTGATAGAAATATTCGACATAGCCGCTGCTGACGCTCTTTTCGATCGCGGCCGCGTTGCCGCTTGAAACGGCCGAGCCGCTCGCATTGCCGCTTGCGTCCTCCTCCTGATTTTCAAAAACTATTCTGTCCAGTATTTCGGGATGGTATTTTATAGCGGTGCCAAGTCCGCCGCCGAACACCGGGCTCTTTGCTATCGATTCGCCAAGCAGGATCTTCTTTGCCTGTCTTATCTCGCTGCCGAGCTGGACATCCTCGCTGATCTTTTCCATCTCGCCGTCGCCGGTATCGATAAGACCGCCGTCGTCACCCACCATGCTCGCCGGCAGGTCGGTGGAGAGAAGTATGCGGTAAAAGGATATCTTTATAAGGTTCTGACCCTTCTGGACGCCGCCCAGCACAAGGATAAAGACCACCGCACACGCCGCCGCAAGTCCGAACGCCTTGAGAACCTTTTTGGTAAGCTCCCTTTTGCAGACGACCACAAAGATAAAGGCGACCACCGCGACGATGAAGCAGGCGGCATATATCGCACGGGTATAGGAAAGGAATATACCGACTATGTAGAGCGCCATCAGACCGCACCAGCAAAGCGAATTCTTCCGCCCTTTATTTTCGGTAAGCAGGAAGAAGAATGCGATGAGAAATCCGGCAAACATATATCGGCTTCCGGTATGGAAGAACACGCGAACCGCGACCGAGGTCATGCCGCTGAGCGCACACAGACCCTTTTCGGTAAGCCAGATGCGCATACTGTCGCGGAAGGGAAGCAGATTCGTAAAGCTCAGCGCTATCGCGCCGACGCTCACCGCGGCACAGCAATAGGCTATCGCTTTGAGCAGGGTGTATATCCTGTCCTTCGTGTTAAGCACGACCAGCATGGTCGGCAGAAGAATGAGGTTAAGATAACCCATGAAGTCGCTCATAATGATATCGGTACGGTTGCCCTTTGCAAAGCCGATCACCGCACCGATCACCATCCACGCAAAAAACGCGACGGTGAATATCACGACCGGAGTTTTTACAAGCTTCTTTATATTCTTGAATATCACCGGAAGAGATAGCAGACCGGCGGCGCCGAAAAATAACATTCGGGTGGAAAGGGGGCCGATTTTAGTTATGGCGCCCGTTCCCAAAAGGATGATATCGGCAAAATAGAGTATCAAAGCATAAAACGCGTATTTCGAGCATTTTTCCTCAAATGCCGACTCGGTTTTAAAAAGCGTGTTTTCCAACGTCTTCTACATTCCTTTCAAAAGGCTTTTACCTGCAGTTTTTTTCTATTTTGATTCTTCTTTTCAAAAGCTGCATTTCGGTAACGAAAAAGCTTTTGCCGGTCTTTTTGCCAAAGACGCGGAAATCCTTTGCAAATATCTTTTCGCGGGCGAGCGCGGCCTTTTTTGATTTATTTGTATCGCCAAAGAAGGTCTGCTCCAGCGGCGTGCCGTCGATTATGCACCAGCCGATTGAGCGCGCGGCGCAGTCCTTCATGAACTTATGGTCGACAAGGTCAAGGAAGAGGTCTTCGTCATAACGGTAGCCGTCATAGACCGACCGTCTTGCCGCAAGTCCGGAATTTATTGCCGTTATCTCGCCGCAAAGCTCGGAAAGCCGGCTGACCCTTATGACCCTTGCGCCCCGCACTATACTTGGGGATATTATATCGCTGCCGCTCATTACCACCGGCAGATAAAGCTGCGCATCGGGGTTTTCATCGGCCGTTTTCGCAAGGCGGTCAAAGTAATCGGCAGGCAGTCCGGTATCATCGTCCAGCCAGACAAAGATATCGGTATCGGGCGAAATATCTATCGCGCGGTTATACGCCTTGGAAAGACCCGCGTTACCCTCCATCGAACAGTAACGCCAGCCCTTATTATTACAAAATTCGACATTA
>JAGBFS010000112.1 GCA_017936365.1 Clostridia bacterium | reverse complement strand
GGACACAGAATATCCGTAAAGCATTCACCAAGCTCGTGATACTCCAAAAATGCTTCTATATAACCGTCCTGACAGTTGCTTACGATAAAAAGCGGATACTTTTCCGAAAGGGCTTCCAGAACTTCGGGTACGCCCTCAAAAAGATTGCCGCCGTACTGTTTTATATAATCAAGCTCGGAAACCGAACATTCCTCAAGTATACGTTCGCCCTCTTCACCCTGTGCAAACGGAAAGAATCTTTCAATGAATTCCATCATAGGTCTGCCCATAAGCGATTTAAGGCCGTCCGGAGTTATATACGGTACGTCATAACCATGCTCATCTATGACAGCATTCCACGATCTGCATACCACATCGCTGCTGTCCCACAAGGTGCCGTCAAGATCGAAAATAACGGCATCATACTGTTTTTTAATTATTTGAATCGATCTCCTTTTTTATTTTTTTGCCATATCCGGCATTACAATATTTTACAGCCATAATATGAATAATTCAAGTATATGACATTAAAACAGCACAAATCGGCCGATATTATATTCATCGTCCGGTCTGTGCTTTTTTATTAAGCGACCTTATAAAATAAACCAATGCCTCCGATACAAGTATTCCTGCCGCTATTCCGACCGCTATTTTCAGAGTCTGTATCCCGTAATCAATGAATACCGGCACATTCCCCGTGACCAGACTGTGCATCGCTTTATATAGCTTTCTTCCCGGCAGCAAAGGCATGATGGACGGTACCAAGAATACCACCGCCGGGGCTTTAAGCATTATCGCCATCAGCTCGGCATAAAAAACCGCAAACCCGGCGGCAGGAACAAGACTTGCATACTGTGACCCGGAAATATTTATCAAAATCAGGTGTATCAGAAGCGTCAATCCTCCGCCGGCAGCTACAAACGGAAGTCTTGAAAGCTTTATTGAATATATCATCGAAAAGCCTGCCGATATGACCATTGATGCGGCAAGCTGCAGTAATACATTATCGCCCATATAATAAACCTGCTGTGTATTCGGACAGGACGATCCCTGTCGCAATGGCCAGCGACAGCAATATCGATTCGCACATACGCAAAATCCCGGCAATCGTATCGCCGCAAAGCATATCTTTGAGCGCAGTTGTTACCGTAAAGCCCGGTATCATCAGTATTACACACGCGCCAATAATACTTTCGCTGCTTACCTGCGGCATAAAAACCGTCAGCGTCGCACTTGACAAGCCTGTCGCAAAAGCAACAAGAAAAATATTCAGTATTCTGTTTGCACCGGCATGTTCTCTTACTACCATAATAACGAGTGATATAATAACCGAAGCGCACACATCCTTTACGCTGCCGCCGAAATTCACCGTCAAAGCGGCTGCTGTACATAGATAAGCCAGCGGCAGAACACGCTTATCCTTGGGTGCGTCGATCTTATCAAGATAGATTTTTATTTCCTCCTTACATGGGTGCTTTTCACAAATATATCTTGACAGCTGATTAAGCTCTTCGATTTTTCCAAAATTAATCTTTCCGCTTTTTACTCTTACCGTTTGCGTCACACCGCTTGCTGTCATTGCTATGAACGAAGGCAAAGCAAACACATCGGCTTTTTCACCGTAAGACGCGCATATTCGCGAGATTGTGTCCTCTACCCTGTTAACCGCCGCTCCGTTTTCCAAAAGCTTTCTACCAATCTCACTTACTATATCCGGAACTTTGTTTTCTGCTATTTTCAACACCTCCTCATGTATTTTATCCAAAAATCAGCTTTTTTATTTCATTCGTTCAGGTTATAAAAAATCATCACAAAACCATCAATTGACTTTATCGTCATTTATTGTTAAGATTGTATTAACAATTACAGTTGCAGTTATTTTAGCGAGAAAGGAAGATCACAATGAAAAAACGAATTCTATGCGCATTGCTGGCGTTTGCGATGCTCCTGTCACTCTACGCCTGCTCCACAACCCCCGAAGAAAACAATCAGCAAAATGCTTCATCTGCAGCCAACTCTGCCGCTGATGACACTTCACTCCCTATCGATGAACGTGTTGCCGCTCTTGTTGACTCCATGACTATTGAGGAAAAGGCCGCACAGATGGTCGAAGGTGAAGTTGATGGCGTAGGTTATGACTATATGCAGTACATTAACCTCGGTTCGGTACTTCGCGGCGGCGGTTCGCTCGATCAGAGTGCAGCTACCGCACAGGATTGGAAGAACAGGATAAACACCTATCAGAGCTATGCTATGCAGTCCTCCACTCCTATCCCCACTCTCTTTGCTATCGACGCAGTCCACGGCAACAACAAGATCCGCGGAGCCGTTATCTTCCCGCACAACATCGGTGTCGGCGCTGCAAACGATCCCGAGCTTACCCGCCAGATGGGTGAGGCTGTTGCAAACGAAATGAAGCTTGCAGGAATGCACCTCAACTTCGCTCCCTGTGTTGCATTGGCTGATGATCCCCGCTGGGGTCGCACCTATGAGAGCTATTCCACCGAGTCGGATATAGTAACCTCTCTTTCCACCGCATACGCCGAAGGTCTTCTTGCTGAAGGCGTAATGCCCACCGCAAAGCACTTCATCGCCGACGGCAACACCAATTACGGCACAGGCACAAGCGGCACTATCCTTGACCGCGGCGATTCTACTCTGACAGAAGAAGAGATCCGCGAGCGTCTGCTTCCTGCTTACGAATCCCTCATTGACGCTGGCGTTATGGTCATAATGCCTTCCTTCAGCTCCATTGACGGCGTTAAGATGCATGAGAGCAAATACTGGCTTACCGATGTCCTCAAGGACGAGCTCGGATTTGAGGGCTTCCTTATCACCGACTACGACGGTCTGCAGCTTGTATCGGGCGACACCTACGAAGATAAGCTTGTCAACACCGTTAACGCAGGTATGGATATGCTTATGGAGGCTTCCCAGTACAACACAGCAGTCAAGACTATTATCAAGGCTGCCAACAGCGGCAGGATATCCGAAGAAAGAATCAATGACGCTGTTACAAGAATTCTCCGTGTTAAATTTGAAATGGGTCTTTATGACGATCCCCGTTGGGAAAACATCGATGTGAAAATAGACGAGCTCGGCTCTGACGAATATCGTGACATTGCAAGACAGCTTGTTGAAAAATCCCTTGTTCTTCTCAAGAATGAAGGCAACGTTCTCCCCCTTAAGGATGTTAAGGTCTATGTAGACGGCCCCGCACTTGACGATGTTGGCGTAGCATGCGGCGGCTGGACCGGATCATGGCAGGGTCAGACCGACGCTGAAGCCGGTGCTCTTGCAACTCCGGGTACTACTATTCTTGATGGTCTGAAGGCTTCCGCATCCGAATACGGCGTTACCATCATCACCGATCCCGCTAAGATTTCCGAGGCTGATGTTGTTCTTATCGCAGTCGGCGAAAGACCGTATGCCGAATGGGAAGGCGACAGCGAGGATATCTCCCTCACCGGCGCACTTGCACTTGAGGGCAACAAGGATGCAATCCAGCTTGCAAAGAAATCCGGCAAGCCCACAATCGCCCTTATCGTTGCCGGCCGCAACGTTATGATTAATGAATATCTCGGCGATTGGGATGCTGCTGTAATGTGCTATCTGCCCGGTTCCGAAGGTGACGGCGTTGCAAACGTCCTTTACGGAAAGACCGGATTCTCCGGCAAGCTCCCCATGCCGTGGTACGAATCGGTAAAAGAAATCGGCAAGGATGATGCAAAACTCCTCTTTGAAACCGGTTACGGCCTGACCTACTAATCCAATAAACGAATCCGGTCGGTGGTATTCTCCATCGGCCGGATTTTTTGTTTATATATATTGTAAAATAAGCAAAAATAATATATAATAATCTATTATTAATAACAATAGGAGGTTGACTTAATATATGAATAAAATCCTGAAGCTTCTCAATGAGAATCCCAGACTTACCAACGATCAGCTTGCCGCTATGCTTGGACTGGATGAAAAGGAAGTTGCCCGCGCTATAGCGGAATATGAATCCGAAGGCGTTATCGGCGGTTACAGAGCCATCGTCGACTGGGACAAGGTCGATGATTGCGACAAGGTCACCGCTATGATAGAGCTGCGCGTAACCCCGCAGAGGGACAAGGGCTTCGACGGAATTGCAGAGGAAATATGCGCCTTCCCCGAAGTCGAAAGTGTATATCTTATGAGCGGCGGATATGATTTCAACGTATGCGTTACCGGCCGCAATTTCCAGGAGATCGCGCTCTTTGTTGCCAGCCGAATCTCCACCCTCGATTGCGTACAATCGACCACAACCCACTTTTTGCTCAAGCGCTACAAGGATTCCGGCATAATGCTTTCCGAATCGGAGGATGATGAAAGGGGGAACTATACCCTTTGATTAATTACGACAACCTGCTGTGCGAAAAAATCAAAGAGGTAAAGCCTTCCGGAATAAGAAAATTCTTTGACATCGCAGCAGAAATGGAGGATGTTATATCGCTGTCGGTCGGCGAGCCGGACTTCAAAACACCCTGGCATGTCAGGCAGACCGCCATCGATTCCCTGCAGAAGGGACGAACCTGTTATTCTCCGAATTCAGGTTTTTCAATACTTCGCGAAGAAATCGCAAAATACTACAAGCGCAGATTCAACTGTGACTACGATCCCCTGCATGAGGTACTGGTCACCGTTGGCGGATCGGAAGCTATCGATCTTACAATGCGCGTGCTTTTAAATCCGGGCGACGAGGTTCTTATCCCGGAGCCCAGCTTCGTTTGCTACAAACCAATTGCACAGCTTTCCAACGCAATACCTGTTGCAGTTGAAACACGCGAAGAGGACGGCTTCAAGCTCAACCCCGAAATTCTGAAAGCGGCCATTACCCCCAAAACCAAGCTGCTTGTTCTTCCGTATCCGAACAACCCCACCGGTGCTGTTATGCGAAGAGCCGACCTTGAGGCAATCGCCGACGTTATCCGCGGCACAGATATACTTGTGCTTTCCGATGAGATTTACGGTGAGCTTACATACGGCGAAGAACGTCACGTTTCCTTTGCCGATATCGACGGTATGCATGAACGCACCGTAGTTGTCGGCGGTTTTTCAAAATCCTATGCCATGACCGGATGGCGTCTTGGCTATGCGCTTGCCCCTGCTCCCATCTGCGCCGCAATGACAAAGCTGCATCAGTTTGCAATTATGTGCGCACCGACAACCGCTCAATATGCGGCCATCGAAGCACTGAAAAACGGCGACCCCGATATTGACGAGATGCGCTCCGAATATGATATGAGAAGACGGCTTGTTGTAAACGGCTTCCGTTCGCTCGGCTTTAATTGTTTTGAGCCGGAAGGTGCATTCTACATCTTCCCCTCAATCAAACACACGGGCATGACATCAACCGAATTCTGCGAAAAGCTGCTGCGCTCCAAACACGTCGCGGTTGTTCCCGGAAACTCATTCGGCGACAGCGGCGAGGGATTCATTCGTGTTTCCTATTCCTATTCCATAAAACACATCACCGAAGCACTTGAAAGAATTAAGAATTTCATTTCCGAGGAGCTTGGTCTTTAAATGGACGAGAATATCCAAATAAAACGGCCATCTGTTTTTGATGACAGGAGAGCATGGGTATCGGCCTGCGACACCTATGACAGTGAAAAGGTATACTCCGTTATCGAGCAGCAGGCCGAGGCGATGGGGCTTGATAAAATCATCTCCCCAGGCTGTACCGTTGTTTTAAAACCAAATCTCGTAATAAAAAGAAAGCCGGAAGAAGCATCGACAACCCATCCGGAGGTTGTCGGAGCGGTAATCAGAGCCGTCAAAAAGCGCGGTGCCGGAAAGGTTATAATCGCTGAAAGCGGCGGCGGACTTTACAATAAAGCCGTCATGTCGGCTTCATATAACACCTGTGGCATTACCGATGTATGCAAACGTGAGGGTGCCGAGCTCAATTTTGATTTCAGCGATAAGCTGATAAAACACCCCGATGCACTTCTTTGCCATCAATTCAATATCATTACACCGGTAATAGACGCCGATGTTCTGATAAATATCGCCAAGCTTAAAACCCACAGCATGACAGGCTATTCCGGCGCCGTTAAAAATCTTTTCGGCTGCGTTCCCGGTCTTATGAAACCGGAGCTGCATTGCCAATATCCCGACCGTTCTCAATTTCAGCAGATGATAGTTGATCTGAATACGCTGCTCAAGCCTTCTGCGGTATTTATTGACGCGATTGACTGCATGGAGGGTGACGGACCAACCGGCGGAAGTCCGCGTCATGTAGGTGCGGTTGTTGCCGCCTACAACCCATTTGCCGCCGATATCGCGGCAAGCCGAATGATTGCAGTTGATCCCTCCAAAATCTATATGCTATCGCACGGTATGGAGCAGGGACTCAGCCCCAATGATCTTTCCGAAGTCGAGCTTTACGGCGACCCCGAGGCTTTGCGTGTAGCCGATTTTGTTCAGCCAAAAACAAAAAGCATCGATTTTCTTGACCGTGTTCCGGCCTTTCTCCGCCCTATCGCGAGGGTTGGCGAACGCCTGATTGCACCGCGTCCGGTAATCAACCGAAAAAAGTGCATCGGGTGCGGAAAATGCTCCGAATCATGCCCGCAGCACACCATAATATTTGACAAATCGAAAAAGGCTCAAATAATAAAAAAGGATTGCATAAAATGCTATTGCTGTCATGAGATGTGTCCCATACGCGCTATAGATATCAAACGGCAATCAATTTTCAAGCTGTAATTTTTATATCTGAAAGGAATGTTTACCGCTATGACCATGACAGCCAAAGCATACGCAAAAATTAATCTTACGCTTGATGTCGTCGGTCGCAGGGATGACGGCTATCACCTTTTGAAAACTGTCATGCAGTCGGTATCATTGCACGACAATATCAGCATCACTTCTACCGATGATTGCGATATAACCGTTCACACAAGCAACAGCAATATCGCTGATGACAAGTCAAATCTTGCATACAAGGCCGCTGCCGCTTTTTTTGAAGCTGCCGGCATTGCCACGCAAGGCATCAGCATAGATATTCAGAAAAACATCCCCATACAGGCCGGTCTTGCCGGCGGAAGTGCCGACGCTGCCGGTGTGCTGTATCTGCTCAATCGCATGTTTGGCACCGACATGAGCCACGAAAAGCTATGTTTTATCGGCGAAAAGCTTGGCGCTGATGTACCATTCTGCCTTACTGGCGGAACGGTGCTTTGCGAAGGCATAGGTGAAAAGCTTACCCCTCTCCCCAATATCCCTGAATGCTTTATACTTATTGCAAAACCCGACGGCGGAGTTTCCACGGCCGAGGCTTACCGCGCCGTTGACAGTCTTCCCGATGCGGAATATCCGCACCACACCAAATTCATCGAAAGCATTCATCGCGGCGATATAAAGACAGCCTCCTCGCTTCTTTACAATAAATTTGAAGAAGCACTCCGGCTGCCCTCAAATGCTATTATTCGAAAAGCCGCATCTGACTGCGGAGCATTAGGCGCCTGCATGACAGGAAGCGGTTCATCCGTTTTTGCGATATTTGATGATGAATCACTTGCCAAAAGATGTTTGGATACGCTCAAAGACGATATGAGCGGTGTTTTCATCACTGCACCGACAAAATGTGCTGTTGAATAAGCTAAAAAAGAGCTTCCGTTTTTTGATATGCACCCCAAAAGTTAGACACTTTTGGAGGTGCATATTTTTATGGGCAAAACAGGAAGAGAAAACAGGCGATATAGTG
>JAGBFS010000111.1 GCA_017936365.1 Clostridia bacterium | reverse complement strand
GACGCTGCGGTGCGGCACTTTGGCGCGCAGACTCGGCCGGGGCCTGCGTTGCTTTCTGAGGCTCCGGTTTTTTGCCGCCGTTTTTATGTATTTCCCATTCGGCTTCAAAGTCTATTTCATCATAGTTATCGTCTTCATAAGCCTTTTTTTCTCTTTCAACCTTCCATTGCGAAAAAAGCTTTTCTTCCTCCGGCGTTCTTAATGCCATACTCTTTTACCTCCAAGAAAGAAAATATATACTTGACTATTATATACCAACCAATCCCTTTTTTAAAGAGTAATTTGATAAAAAAGCATAATTTTTTATTTAAACTAAAAAACATCTTTTGTTTTTTTACAGGATGTCCTAAAAACAGCCCAAAAAATACATATTTTTTTCGTTTACACCCTTGAAACAAATTAAAAATTGTGGTATAGTGTTCATTACGCAAATACAAACCGTCTACCTCTCACGGAACAAAGGAGGTTTAGCAATGTCAGGCGATTACCTGTTGGTACGCTCCGACGCCTTACCGGAGGTCTTTTTACGCGTTGCTAGAGCCAACCATCTTTTACAGACGCGTCAGGTTTCCTCATGCTCTGCGGCAGCCGCTGCAGCCGGGATATCACGAAGCGCCTTTTACAAATACCGCGACAAGGTTCAGGTATACGACAACCCTATCAATTCGGGCGTTATCACCGTACAGGCTATATTAAGCGACAAGCCCGGTATCCTTTCGGGATTCATATCGGTCTTCTGCGACGTCGGCGCCAACATATTGACCGTAAATCAGAACATACCCATCCGCGGTGCTGCACCTGTTTCGGTCTCCGCACGCATCGATACCATGTCGGTTTCGGTCGCACAGCTTCTTGAATCGCTGCGCGCGCTCGACGGCGTTTCGGCGCTTGATTATTATTCGGGCTGAAATATCAAACAATATATATTACATTAAAGCAAGTATTTTTTCGGGAAGGAATGGTTACCCAAAATGACATACATAGCAGTTATCGGACACGGCGTTGTCGGCTCCGGCGTTGTCGATGTCCTCGACCAGAACAGAGAGGGCATCGCCCACAGAGCAAAGGAAGAGATCGCGGTCAAATATATCCTTGATCTGCGCGATTTCAACAATCTCCCCTATGCCAAAAAATTCATCAAGGACTTTTCCGTAATCGAAAACGATCCGGAGGTCTCCATAGTTGTCGAATGTATCGGCGGAATCAATCCGGCATTTGATTATATAAGAAGAAGCCTTCTTGCCGGCAAGAGCGTTGTTACATCCAACAAGGAGCTTGTCGCCGAAAAGGGTCAGGAGCTTCTCCAGCTTGCAAAGGAACGCAATCTTAACTTCCTCTTTGAAGCAAGCGTCGGCGGCGGTATTCCCATAATCCGTCCGCTCAGCCAGTGCATGGCCGCAAATGAAGTCCTTGAGATAGCCGGCATACTCAACGGCACCACGAACTTTATCCTTACAAAGATGATAAAGGATAATATGAGCTTTGATGATGCTCTCAAGCTTGCACAGGAGCTTGGCGATGCCGAGCGCGACCCGTCCTCCGATGTTGACGGTCACGACGCCTGCCGCAAGATATGTATTCTTGCTTCCCTTGCTTTCGAGCGTCATGTATACCCCAATCAGGTACACACCGAGGGCATAAGAAACATAACCCTGCAGGATGTCGCTTATGCAAACGCATGGGGCGGCTCGATAAAGCTTCTCGGAACGGTCAAAAAGTGCGCCGACAACCGACTTGATATGTGCGTTGCACCTATGCTGGTTTCCTATGACAATCAGCTTTCAAGGGTTGACGATGTATTCAACGCCATTCTTTGCCGCGGCAACGCCACCGGCGATGTTATCTTCTACGGACGCGGCGCCGGAAAGCTCCCCACGGCAAGCGCTGTCGTAGCCGACGTTATTGACTGTGTAAAGCACGTCAACGCACGCAAATACCTCTATTGGGGCACCGGCGACAACTGGCTCGTCCGTGACCCGGATCTCCAGCAGACCGCACTCTACATCAGACTTTCCGGCCGTTCGGCATACGAGCTTCGCGCCGCTGTCGATATGGCATACGGCAAGGATCTTATGATAAATGCAGACGGCTCCGAAAACGAAGCCGCATTCATCACCCCGGTAATGGGAATGAGCGACCACAACCGCATCCTCGATTCCCTCCGCGAAAAGGGCATCACGGTAGAAAACGCACTGCGCGTTTTCGGCGATCAGTAAAATATAACGCTATACGCTTGGAAGTGATGCAATGGACAAGGCTGCACTGGGTGCAAAGATTCGCGAAGCACGCAATAAATTAAACCTTACTCAAGAAGTATTGGCAGAAAAAGCCGATATCGGAGTAATGTATCTTGGCGAGATAGAGCGTGGTATAAAAATGCCGAGCATGAATGTTTTTATCCGGCTTGTTGAGGCATTGGATATTTCTGCGGATTATATCCTTCGCGACGAACTCCCGTCCGGCAGGGACTATGTTTTTGACGAACTGACCCAAAAGCTTGCATCCCTTACCCCAAAGCAAAGAAAAACCGCTTCGGATATTCTGGACGCCTACATAAAAAACTTATAAACAACAGCATTTATTGAATGGGTTGGAATCATCCGACCCATTCTTTTTTTCTTAATAAGACAAATTTCGACAAACAAAAATATATCCATAACAACCCTCCGGCGTCGAACATGACGCCGGAGGGTTTGTGTGAGCTTTGTTTTATTTTCGTTGACTGACAAAAGCATTGGAAAAAGTTTTATCTGATATACTTCCAACCGCAATCTTTTTTTATAAAATCGTCTAATGATATTATGCAATCGATGTCATCATCATAAAAAGACATATATACGATTTCACGAGTGGTATCATTTGTTGCTATAAAAAACAAGCTTTGGGGATAGCATAACTGCTTGCCATATTCACCCTCAACCGATAAAAGACGAAAAACATATCCGTCTATTTCTACGGTCGGTGTGCAGGCATATTTATAAGCATATACCATTTCTTTCTGAAAAACATATTTTTCATCAAGCAAATCTTTTTGCTCAAGATAATCAGATTGTCCATAACAGCAAATCAGTACGTCCGCATCGCATGTAAAAAATCCCGTCTGCTGTGAAAAATAGTCATAATACTCTATGCTTTCGTACTGCCCCAATTCAGATAAATCGGGATGAAGATTCGACGCTTCTGCAATTTTTTCGCAATGCTCGGCAACCTCATCGTTTTTGTAACATCTGATAACTCCAAACAATCCATATATATTTATAACAGCAAACAAAAACACGAAGACGATAGCAAGAAAAATACAACCAATTATTTTTCCTGATAATTTCTTTTGCGAAAAAATCAAAAACAAATTACCGACAATAACACAAACAGGCAGTATTATATAACTGAGCAAAAAAGAAGTAGTTAAAACAATCCCTTTAATCGAAACAAAAATTCCAAATATGATAACAGCCAGCGGTATTATGCCGGAAAGCAGGAACGCCACCACACGCTTTTTAGTTATCCGTTCTTTTATACTCATTCCACTCTCCTCCTTTTAATTAGTGCTTATAATATCCCTTTTCGGCGGTTTAGCCGCAGAACATAATATTATTGATAATTCCTTCAAGATATTCCTGTCTTCCGGAGCCGGGCAGCGCGGGTGCGCCCATCTCTTCGGCGTACGCCGCAAGCTCCTCAAGCGTTGCCTCGCCGGAGCGGATCTTTGCACCGATACCGGTGCTGTAGCTGATGTAGCGCTCCTTTACAAAATCATCGATCCTGCCGTCCTCAATGATCTTTGCCGCCTTGATAAGTCCCAGCGCGAAAGCATCCATTCCAAGGATGTATGCGTGGAACATATCCTCTGCGGTATAGCTGGGACGGCGGTTTTTTGCATCGAAGTTGAAGCCGCCGGTAAGTCCGCCCGCCTTCAGCACCTCGTACATGCACATGGTGGTTTCATAAACATCAAACGGGAATTCATCGGTATCCCAGCCAAGCAGATAGTCGCCCTGATTGGCGTCGATGGAGCCCAGCATGCCGTTTATCGCAGATATGCGCAGATCATGCTGGAAGGTATGTCCCGCTAAAGTTGCATGGTTTGCCTCGATATTCATCTTGAAATCCTTATCAAGTCCGTACGGCTTCAAAAATCCGATGGCGGTAGCCGCATCAAAATCATACTGATGCTTCATCGGCTCCTT
>JAGBFS010000110.1 GCA_017936365.1 Clostridia bacterium | reverse complement strand
TGCTCGGCGCTCCGTATGGAACGCAAACGTGGCAAGCACGATGATATTCTCACAAACGCCGCACTTGCAGTTGCCAAAGAGCGTATGCAACGAGCAAAGGCCGATCCCGATTATGCCAACGGACAGTATGAAGCGGATATGCTTCGGGAAGAACTCTACGCCGAAGCCGACAGACGATTAAACGGCCAATAACACAGATTGGAGGTGAGTGCCGTGAAAGAAAAGTATATAGACGAAAAGGAACTGAATATGTACCGCATCCAACCGGCACCGCCTAAGTGGGATTTGCAGGAATATATTGTGACTTATCTCAAAGAGCAAGACGAGCGTTACCTTGCTTGGTTCCTTCATTATTATGAAAAAACACTTAATAAGAACGTGCAAAGTTATATGCGGCAGTTCTTTGTGCAGGAGCATTTTGCCGATCTGAAGCAGGCATATATTGCCGGAATACTCAAAGCACTTGGAAAATATAACCCCGACGGCGGTGCTCCCTTCGTTTCCTTTAAGGAATACTATGTTGAGCGTGAAATTTTCGATTATATCCGTTCTATGCGGACAGGCTTTACGGTACAGAGCCTTGCAGAATATGCCAAACTCCACAAAGCAATGGCGGTGTGGGATAAATATGACCGCAGTTATGGTGATGCTGTACTTGAAACGGTTGCCGATGAGCTTGGCGAAACCGTAAAAGATACAAAAGAAATTCTGCTCGGCGGCTTGCTCAATGAAAACCGTATTGACCTCTATCATCAGTATGCAGAGGATGACGAAGCGGAAAGCGCCGAAGAAGCGCACCCTGATACCACCTCCGACACTTACACGCTGTATATGCAGGGTGAACTGTACGCCCGTCTGTGGAATGCCTATGACAAGCTCGAATATACGGAACGAATGATGCTCGCTCAGCGGCTCGGCTTCTGCTTTGATTGCCACAGTACCTTCTATATGGATTACGATGACCTTGACGAGTATGGCGTTCCGAAGAAGAAACCCATTAAACCGATGATGTATACCGACATTGCCACCGACCACGAATACAGTTCCGCCAACACCGCACACAAAAAATGTGAAAAGGCACTTGCAAAATTAAAAGAAGCCATAAAAGACTTGATATAACGAAAAAAGCCCCGTTAGGAATGCAGAATTTACTGCGCTCCCAACGGGGCTATATATTTCACTTGCAATGGTCATCGTGCCGATATGATATTGTGCGACTTTTTATTCGATAATGGAAAACACGGTGATAATTCTGTGCGTCAGGGGTGAACCTTCCCATTTTGTTCTCATAGTTTATTATGCCTTTCTGTTACCGTCCTTGTCGAAGTTCATTTTTAAGGCTCTTTCTGTTGGAAATATCGGAACAATCAAAATAATCAAGGCAATAACACAAATGATACATCCCATCGTGCCTACAACATCCTCGGTGCCACCAAGAACAAAAAGCATTGGAATAACTGTAATCGGGATGAGAAGTAAGCCCAAATAAAACCACAGTTTACCAATATATTTATGGGCAAAATCCCAAGTATCTTTATTCTTCATAGACATATTGGTGCGATATCCAAATATGTAGTTGATTTCTTTCGGTGATGTTTTCATAAAATATCTCCCCATCACTATCATTATGACAGGAAACAGTAAATCCATCACAAGCATAAAAATCCAAAATCCCATATAAGAGTCTCCTTCTTGGAAAAACTTTATTTCAATTTTTGCAATTTTAGGGTATTCGCAATAACGATAAGCTGCATTCCT
>JAGBFS010000008.1 GCA_017936365.1 Clostridia bacterium | reverse complement strand
CTTTATCTTTTTCATGGTAAGCCTTGCAAGTATGAGCGCATTGGCCGCGGCGGTAAGCCCCGTCACGGTCGCACCTGCACTTGTAACAGCCGCGGCACTTCCGCTTCCGATGGCCATACCGACATCAGCCGCAGCCAGTGCGGGAGCATCATTTATGCCGTCACCTATCATGGCCGTGGTACATCCCTGCTCCTTGAGAGCCGCGATGGTTTCCGGTTTCTGCGCCGCTGTTACCGCCGCGCTGTAGTCATCAATACCCAGCTTTGCCGCAACGGCCGCCGCGGCACGCTCGTTATCTCCCGTGAGCATACGGGTTTTTATCTTCATCGCACTCATAGCCTCTATTGCGCGGTGCGCATCGGCGCGAACGGTATCCGAAACGGCTATAAGTCCGGCATATTCGCCGTCAAGCTCGACCGTAACAACAGTCTTGCCCTCGCTTTCAAGACGGATCACATCATCATTCGATATATCGTCCGGCGCGGATACCTTCACCCTTTTGCCGCCGCATACCGCTTCGACCGATCGACCGTCGGACACGAAATCCTGCGCCTCAAATGTGTCTGCGCCCTTTTCGTCCGCAGCCTCGCATATCGCAAGAGCAAGAGGGTGAGCCGAAAGCCGCTCGGCAGATGCCGCATAGGAAAGAATTTCTTCATTCGGCAGCACATCGCTGACCTTCATTTTTCCCTCGGTAAGTGTACCTGTCTTATCGAAAACCACGGTATTTACCGATGACGCACGTTCAAGTACCTCGCCCTCGCGGAAGAGGATACCGCGCTTTGCACCACAGCCAATACCAACGGTTATCGCCGCGGGGGTTGCAAGACCAAGAGCGCACGGACATGATACCACCATCACGGTAACCGCATGAAGCAGCGATTGCTCAAAGCCTGCATCGGCAATAAAATACCAGCAAAGCAGCGTGATAACGGAGATCACAAGCACAGCCGGCACAAATATTCCGGCTATTTTATCGGCAAGCCGCTGAACCGGCGCTTTTGAACTCTGCGCCCATTCAACGATACGGACGATATTGGCAAGCTCGGTATCGCTTCCGACTTTTTCTATCTTTATCCTTGCCGCGCCGGATACCGACACGGTGGCTCCGGTCACATTATCGCCCTCATTTTTAAGAACAGGCACGCTCTCGCCGGTAAGCATCGACTCGTCGGCGCTCAGCTGACCGCTGACGACAATACCGTCGGAGGGTATCCTTTCACCCTGACGCACAACGACAATGTCGCCCGGCTTGAGCTGTGACGACGGGACAACGGTTATTTCGTCCCCCTGTACCAGATTGGCCGTTTGGGGCGCAAGCTCAAGCAGTTCGCGCACAGCGGCACCCGTTTTGGACGATGCGTGACCTTCAAGCAGCTTTCCGAGCAGCACAAGGGTTATTACAACGGCGCACGCCTCAAAATGAAGCCCCTCCATGCCGTGTACCCTGTTCGTTGCGATATTGTATATACTCAAAGCGTAAGCCGCCGTGGTTCCAAGGGCTACAAGCACATCCATACCGGCGTATCCGGCACGAATCGACTTGAACGCGCCTTTGTAAAACCGCCAGCCTATCAGAAACTGTACCGGCGTTGCAAGGGCAAACTGGAACCATTTATCGTGCAGAACCTGCATAAGAGGATGGGAATGTGGTAAGAAGAACGAAAGTATCATACCCAAAAGCAGCGGCGCGGTAAGAAATGCCGACGCCGCAAAAATGAATATTTCCCATGAATTTCTCTTTGTTTCGGAACTCGGCTGCTGCTCTATCGAAGCGTCAAAGCCCAAAGCCTCTATCTCACAGCACAGCTTTTCATCGCTGACCGACAACGGCGCATTGAACATAGCCGATGCCGAAGCAAGGCTGACGCCTATATCGGTACAGCCAAGAGCGGAGAGCCTCTTTTCCACGGCAGACGTACACACAGCACAATGCATTCCGCCAACAGCCATTCTTACCTGTCTTACATCAGCAGACATTAATTTATTGACATTCCTTTCTCGCAAAAACTTGCGTCAGATTTCATTTTGTAACTTACATTTCCTTTGCGGCAAAACCCATAACCTCTATCGCGGAGCATATTTCAGCCGCCGAAAGAGAATCGGGAACCGATACATCGGCCGTACCGTTTTCAAGGCTTACGTTTATATTGCCGCAGCCAAGCGCGGCAAGCCTTTTTTCAACTCTGCCGGAGCATCCGGCGCAATGCATACCATCGATTTTTATCTTTATCTGCTTGCTCATTTCTGTTTCCTTTCGACTATACATATTAATTGATAAGAGATATAATAAACCTCAATACCTTGTTGTATTATTATATCATATAATCAATATCTGTCAATAAACGGCCGCGCCTTTGTTCACTATATATTTACAGTTATTTGCAAAATTCTTCTTGTAACAGAATCGATTGTGTGATAATATAATGCTAATATCGGAGGTGGTATATGCAGTACACAATTTAAATACAAGCAGCGCCTGAGCCGTTTTTGCGGCTGACGAGGAGAGGGTTTATCGATTTTTCGGCGGGTGCCCTCCGGCGCACGGCAGCAGCACCGAACAACCTGTCTCACAAAGCCTCCGGGCAACCGAGGGTACAAAGCTGACAGGAAGCTGCCACCCTAAATATTTTGAGTGTACGCGCTGGACGCGCAGCACTCCCGTTTCCCCGGGCAAATCTTTCATGCCGTTACGGGTGGGGGTGTTCTGTGTTGTCTACGCGTTTTCTTGTTTAGAAAGGATTTTGCACATATGTGTGGTATTGTAGGATATATCGGCAATAAAAATTCTGCCGAGATACTGGTCGAGGGCCTTAAAAAGCTCGAATATCGCGGATACGATTCCGCCGGAATCGCCGTTTTCGAAAAGGACGGCATCAACCTTGTAAAAACAAAGGGTCGTATGAAGGACCTTGAAGATAAGCTTGCCGAGCGCGGCATCCCCCAGGGTGTATGCGGTATCGGCCATACCCGTTGGGCTACCCACGGCGCACCTTCCGACATCAACAGCCATCCCCACAGAAGCGGAAGAGTAACCATAGTTCACAACGGAATCATAGAAAATTATGCCGAGCTTCGCGAAGAACTTGAAGCTCAGGGAAGGGTATTCCTCTCCCAGACCGATACTGAATGTGTTTCCCATACAATCGACAGTATGTATAACGGCGATCCGATCGACGCCATATACAATGCAATAAAGAAATTCAGAGGCTCTTACGCTCTGGCCGTTCTTTTTGACGACCATCCCGAAACCCTCTATGCTATCCGTCATGAAAGCCCCCTTATCGTCGGCATCGGCGAGGGCGAAAACTTCATCGCATCGGATATCCCGGCTATATTGAGCCGCACCAACAAATATTACCTGCTCGAATCCAACGAGCTTGCAATCATCACCGCTGGCGGCATCGAGCTTCTCGGCGCCGACCGCGCCCCCATCGAAAAGGATGTCTTTGTTGCAAACTGGGATGTTTCCGCCGCCGAAAAGGGCGGATATCCCCACTTTATGATAAAGGAGATCCACGAACAGCCGCGCGCACTTCGCGACACCATCTGCCCCAGACTTTCCGAGGGTATCGACAAGCTGTTTGACGATGAGGCTCAGAATCTGGATTTCAACACCATCAAAAGAATTTACATAGTCGCCTGCGGAAGTGCGATGCACGCCGGCATGATCGGCCGTCACGCCATCGAAAAGCTCGCCCGTGTCCCGGTACAGGTCGAGGTTGCTTCCGAGTTCAGATATGATACCCTGCTCTTCCAGCCGGGTGACGCAGTTCTCCTTATATCCCAGAGCGGTGAGACCGCCGACACTCTTGCCGCGCTGCGTATCGCAAAGGCAAATGGCGTCCCCACAATCGCTATCGTAAACGTTGTCGGTTCCTCAATCGCAAGAGAAGCCGATATGGTTCTTTACACATGGGCCGGCCCCGAGATCGCCGTTGCCACCACCAAAGCCTACACCTGTCAGGTATCCATACTCCTGATGCTTGCAATGCGCATGGCTTATGAGCGCGGCACCGCCGAAAAGGCAGAGCTTGAGCGTCTTGCAGCCGAGCTCAATAAGGTTCCCGAAATATTTGAATCTATGCTTTCTTCCGATAAGGAAGAGGAATACAAGGCTCTTGCCGAATCGTACAAGGATTGTGAAGATCTTTTCTTCATCGGCAGAGGCTACGATTCTTCGCTTTGCTGGGAAGCTTCCATAAAGCTTAAAGAGGTTTCCTATATCCATTCGGAGGCTTATGCCGCCGGCGAGCTCAAGCACGGAACAATATCCCTTATTGATGAGGGATATCCCGTTGTCGGTATCGCCACAAGCGACGCCCATTACGAAAAGACCATCAGCAATGTCGAAGAGGTTCTTGCCCGCGGCGCAAGGGTCATTCTGCTCTGCAATGAGGATGTTGCCGAAAGGCTTAAGGCTTCCACCAAAAAGGTCGCCGATGACTTTATCGCTATTCCCCTTGTCGATGAGTTTATCCGTCCCCTCGCGGCAATTCTTCCGCTGCAGATATTCTCCTATTATGCAGCCTGCGCAAGAGGCTGCGATGTCGACAAGCCGAAGAACCTTGCAAAATCGGTTACTGTTGAGTAATATCGCTTTGCAGATTTATACGTAAACTGTCTGTGCTGCCGCATTTTTTGCGGCAGCACTTTTTTATCACAAATGGATTGCAAAAAGCGTACCGATGTGGTATTATAGCCTCAGAAATCTTTCAGGAAGGTCAATATCATGTTCTGGAAAACGACAAACATTCAGCTTAAAAAAGGTTACATTTTCGCCCTCTATGGGGATAGTGCGCCCTTTTTTAGGAAAATATGTTTGAAAAACGGATGATCAGACCACCTTTCGCGTCAGATACTTCATGCTTTTCAAGCCTTCAAATCCTATAAAATAAGTGCATTATCTCCTTAACTTTTTTCAATTTACAGTTAAGGAGATTTTTTATGTTTAATATCAAAAAGCAAATATCGAAATTATATTTATCATCCGTGCTCGGCAACTTATCTCTGACCGGTGCATGGGTGGCCATCCTTGCCGCAAGGGGCTACACCCTTGTCGAGATAGGCCTTGCGGAGACCGTATTCCACATAACCAGCCTTATATTTGAGATTCCCTCCGGGATACTTGCCGATGTATTCGGGCGTAAAAATATGCTTATCGTCAGCAATATCATGAGAATGATCGGCAATATTATCATGATATTCTCATGCAACCTTTTCATGGTATGCGCATCAATCTCATTCCACGCTTTAAGCTATAACTTTTCATCCGGCTCGGGTGATGCGCTCGCATACGATTCGATGAAATCGGCCGGCTGCGAAAGCCGTTTTGAAAAATACGCTTCCAACCAGATGATAATCTACCGCGTATGCAGCGGAATATCGACATTATGCGCCGGCCTCGCACTTTTCCTTGGCCATAGAATCGCATACAGCACCGATCTTATAGTCGGTATTGTCCAAACGGTAATTCTGTTCTCTCTTTACGAAGCACGCATTGACAGATCGGCTGTCTGCGGCGGAAAGAACATAGTCGGCGTTGTTGCCGACGAAATCGTAAAATGCTTTAAAAAAAGCATAGTTTTTCTCAAAAAAGCGAAGAAAGCCATATTCCTTATGTTCTGCAATTCACTTGTCGGCGCGGTCGATATACTGCTTCTGTTCTTTCTTCAGGCAAGACTGCCGCAGGTCGGAATATCGGGATGGACGCTCGGTCTTGCCCTGCTTTTCATGCAGGCGGGCGGAATAGTCGGAGCAAAGCTGATTCTGAAATTCAAAAAAATGAACTACAAAAGCGTTTTTGCGATCGCTTCATTGCTCGTGTTATGCGGCGTATTTTTGGAGCATTCCGGAATGTATCTTATAATGACTGCCGGCGGATTTATTGCCGCTCTTGGAGACGATGCGCTTCAGATACGGACAAACGCGCTTCTTCAGGATATGTTCCCCTCCGAGCAGCGTGCAACACTTATTTCGATCGAATCGTTCACCTTTTCGACAATTATGATTGTTCTTTCGCCGCTGGCAGGAATACTCTTTTCACACTGGTAAATATAATATAACAAGCACAAAAAAGCGGGAGACTCCCTATACGGCTTCTCCTGTTTTTTGTGTTCACTGCCGTTAAAATTTGGCTCATAGCGGTGCTATTGACTTATTTATTGTTTTATAGTAAAATTACTCCGTTATGTTTTGTTTTCTGCAACCCCCCAATATATTATCCGGAGGTTTTTTTCATGGAAAAAGAAAAGGTTAAGCTATTGTTTGAGAAGTTCGATTCCGGCGATGAATTCGTCGACGCCAGACCATACGGCGGCGGACATATCAACGATACATTCCTTGTTACCGGCAAAAAGAACAAGTATACCCTTCAGGGGCTCAATCACCATGTTTTCAAAGAGCCCGAACACGTTATGCACAACATCAAGCTCATAACCGAGCATCTTGCAAAAAAAATAAAGGAAAACGGCGGCGACCCGATGAGGGAAACGCTGAACATAATCCGTACCGTCGACGGCAACACCCATTATTACGACGGAAATCACGGTTTCTATCGTCTTTTCTATTTCGTCGACGGTGCAAGAACATATCCAAAGGTTGAAAAGCCGGAGCATTTTTACAATGCGGCAAAGGCTTTCGGAAAGTTCCAAAACATGCTTGCCGATTTTCCGGCAAACAAGCTTTATGAAACCATCCCCAATTTCCACAACACCGTATCGAGATATTATGATTTCCTTACCGCTGTTGAAAACGACAAGGCAAACCGCTGTGCTTTTATTGCGGACGAAATCAAATTTGTCAATTCGCGCAGGGATAAAACACGCGTTATCGTTGAAGCCATTGCCGACGGAAGTGTCCCCATGCGCGTCACCCACAATGACACAAAATACGATAACATCCTTATCGACGATGCCACCGGCCAGGGCATATGCATAATCGACCTTGATACCGTTATGCCCGGCTCTATGCTTTACGATTACGGCGATTCTCTCCGTTTTGGAACCAACGCCGGCGCCGAAGACGAGCGCGACCTTGATAAGGTCTATTGCCGTCTCGACCTCTTTGAGGAATTTACAAGGGGCTATATGGAAGAGCTTCTTGACACCCTCACCCCGCGCGAGATCGAGCTTATGCCCTTCTCGGCACAGCTTATCACCTTTGAATGCGGAATGCGTTTCCTCACCGACTTTATAAACGGTGATGAATATTTCAAGATCCAGAGACCCAGCCATAACCTTGACCGCGCACGCGCACAGTTCAAGCTGCTTGAGGATATGGAGGCTCATCAGGACGAAATGACCTCAATAGTTAATAAGATAAAGGAGAAACTTGAAAATGATAAAACCGGTGCTTGACAGCGATTTTATTCCCGCAAGAGTTTATAACGACGAATTTTTAAAGACCGCAACAAAGCCCTTCTCCATCGCCGTAGAGCGTGAGGACGGTCTTGTTTACCGCATCGACACCTTCCTTGGCGATGATTTTGAAAAGAACTGCTTCTTTGTCGAGCGAAAGGTAAAGATGATGCTGTGGGCAGCCGGCGGATGGAAGGTCATCCTTTCCGGCGACCACGAAGTCTACGAATACATCAAAAAGGCCTATACCGCTGACGGAATCCGCGCATTCGATGTCGATTTCTGGAGCACGGTTTACCAGAAGGATTTCGAAGTTGAGGAATGTGACATAGCCGATATGCCCCACACCTCCGTCAATCCTCTTCCCATCGGCCGCCATCTTGACGGCTGCAGAGTCGGTTTCGATGCCGGCGGAAGCGACATAAAGGTATCCTCCGTCGTCAACGGCGAGGTTATATGGTCGCAGGAGATCGTGTGGCTCCCGAAGGTCAATTCCGATATAAACTATCATTACGAAAACGTAAAGGCCGCCATCGAGCTTGCCGCTTCCAAGATGGAGCGCTGTGACGCCGTCGGCGTCAGCTCGGCCGGCGTTATTGTCAAGAGCCGCCCGATGCAGTGTTCCCTTTTCATGGCTATTCCCAAGGATACCCTTTAGCAGAAGGAGAAGTGCCGCAATATCTATCTCGAGACCGGCAAACAGCTCGGTATCCCGATGGTCGTTGCCAACGACGGCGATATTGCCGCTCTCGCCGCTTCCATGGCGCTTGATAAGAACGCCGTTATGGGCATTGCAATGGGCACCAGCGAAGCCGGCGGATATGTCGATCCCGACGGACATGTAACCGGCTGGCAGAACGAGCTTGCTTTCGCTCCGGTCGATTACAACGTCAATTCCGCTCTTGACGACTGGTCGGGCGATTTCGGTGTCGGCGCAAACTATTTCTCCCAGTACGCCGTTATCCGCCTTGCTCCCAAGGCCGGCATCGAGCTTTCCGAAGAGCTCACCCCGGCTGAAAAGCTCAAGATCGTTCAGGAGCATCTTGAAGCTGGTCACAGAGGCGCCGAGCAGATTTTTGAAACCATCGGCACCTATTTCGGATATGCTGTTGCAAACTATGCACAGTTCTATGATATCGATCATCTCCAGATCTCCGGCCGTGTCACATCGGGAAGAGCCGGCGATATCATCATCGACAAGGCAAAAGAGGTTCTCACAGCCGAATATCCCGAGCTTGCGCAGAAGATCAACCTCTTCCTCCCCGGCGAATACGAGCGCCGCATAGGCCAGTCGGTCGCCGCCGCAAGCCTTGTAAAGCTTTAATTTAAAAAATCACAGTCCCCCATTTAACATTTTTCGGAGGTTTCTATGATAATTAAAAATGTCACAATCAAGGGCATCCCTTCTGACATCAAAATCAGCGAAGGTAAGATAATCGCCGTAACCCCCCACGATCCCACCTGTGAAGGCGAGGATTTCGGCGGAGCTGTTGCTATCCCCGGTCTTGTCGATATCCATTCCCACGGCTGTGTCGGTTTTGACACTATGGACGGTCAGTTTGCCGAGATGTGCGACTTCCTCGCAAAGAACGGCACCACCTCCTGGTGCCCGACAACCATGACCATGGATTTCGAGTCCATCAGCAAGGCTATGAACGGCAACACCGACGTTCCCGGAACAAATATACTCGGCTTCCACATGGAAGGCCCGTACATTTCCCCGAAATTCAAGGGCGCACAGAACGAGAAGTTCATCAAGAGCCCTGATATCGAAGAGTTTTCAAAGCTCCCCAACATCAAGATGGTCACCATCGCTCCCGAGCTTGAGGGCAGCCTTGAATTCATCGAAAAATGTCCCGCTGTTGTATCCATCGGTCACACCGCATGTGATTATGACACGGCAATCGCCGCAATCGATGCCGGCGCAAACTGTCTTACCCATACCTTCAACGCTATGCCGCCCATCCATCACCGCAATCCCGGTCCTATCGGCGCGGCGGCCGAGCGTCAGATTTTCGCTCAGGTCATCAGCGACGGCCTGCATCTCCATAAGGCGGCCGTTCTCATGCTCTACAAGCTGTTCGGCTCCGACCGCATGGTTCTCATCAGCGACAGCATGAGAGCTACAGGCATGACCGACGGTGAATATGAATTCGGCGGTCAGCCCATCGAGGTCAAGAACGGCGTTGCACGAACCATGGACGGCGCTATCGCAGGAAGCACCTCCACCCTCTGGCAGTGTGTCAAGAAGGCAGCTGAATTCGGTATTCCGTTTGACGAAGCCGTCAAGATGGCAACCGAAGTCCCCGCCGCCCACATCGGCGTTGATACCAAGGGCAAGATCGAGGCCGGTTATGACGCTGATATCATTATTCTTGATAAAGACTGCGAAATCGACCGCGTAATTATCGGCGGCGAATTCTACAAATAATCATAATTCTTTTGGTCTAAATCAACAAAACTCTTTTCAATTATTCAAAGAATTGCGCTTTACGTCCTACAATGACGCGAAGCGCAATTTTTTATTGACTTTATCGGGAAGCAAAGTATAATTATTATGTATGTGCTATACTATAATATATCCACTTTATAACAGAAGGTGGTGCGCAGTTTGTCAAATAAAAAAAGCAATTCAAATCCCAAAGAAAAAGAAATGTTCGGACCGGTAAAAGATATCAGAATACCAACAGATGCATCCGGCAAATCTTCCGAAAAGGCATCCGCTGCCGATAATGTATCTGCTCGCAAAAAATCATCGGCAAAGAAACCCTCGGTATCTGCACAGAAAAGCGATGCACCATCCGAAAAAGCTTTAGATATCACTCCTAATACCGATATTCCCGAACACATCAGCAATGTCAAAATCACCATGGTCGACGGCTATATAGAAATGGTCGAACCGTCAAATGCACCCGACGGTATTTCTTCAAACAATACAGTCAATACGATCGACGTAACAATCGGAGATCCTTCCCCGAATGTTGACGCCGACTATATCCCCGCGATGACCCTTACCGAGCTTGTTTCGGTAAGACGCAGAAAACTCGGCACAAAAACACATAGGGTAAAATCGTACTCCCATCGTTCCCGCGCGAAAACAATCACCTCCTTTATTATCTGTGTCATACTGACAGCAGTCGTAGGAATCGGCGCACTCTGGATTATCGGATACACCGGAATTTCCAACGAAGCTTCGCGCGAGAGGCTCAATCATCCATGCACCGTTCTGCCGCGCACCGCACGGTATTCCGACACGCAGGATATCTCCGGCTCTGACGCTTCATATCCCGCATCGCATTACAACGGCGGCTTTGCCGGTATTCTCGGACTTGGATTTGAGCGCGTAATTTCCGTTTCCGGACCCGTCGCTGTATACAGCGAGGTCGAAGCAGGCGCACAGCACATCAGCACAGGTCGTTTCCTGCGTAAGGATACCGATGCACAATTTGTCACCGATATGAAAGCTCTTGATACCTCCGTTCCCGGCTGTTATCAGATCGAGCTTGATGTAGACGGTCAGATATATCATTCGTTTCTCTTTGTCATTGACACCGTCGCGCCTGTTGCCTCGGTATCGGACGTCATAGCCTATACAGGCAAACCGATCGAAGCTATGACATTTCTTTCCAATATCGTCGATGCGACCGCACTAACAGCACGTTATGAGACCGAGCCTGATTTTTCCGCTCCGTACGAAACTGGCGTCACCATCATACTTGAGGATGCAGGAAAAAACAGCATACGCTATAACGCAAAGCTCACCGTAATCGACGATGTCGTGCCGCCCGTAATAACCGGAGCCGTCGACAGGATCGTATTTATCGGTGAAACGATATCCTACAAGGACGGTGTGGTCGTCACCGACAACAAGGACGGCGAAAACATTGCCCTCAACGTTGATATTTCCAAGGTCAACCCAACTGTTGCCGGACAATATCCCGTTACCTATTCGGCTACCGATTCCACCGGACTTTCCACCTCGGTAACCGTAACCTTTACCGTCAGAACACAGGCGGAGCAGCAGCTTATCGACCAGCTCAACGCCCTTGTTGCACCGATATACAAGAGTATTACGAACGATTCCATGACCCAACGCGAAAAGGCATACGCTATATACAAATGGACTCGCAACCATATCGGATACTCCGGTTATTCCAACAAGAACGACTGGCGCAAGGATGCCATAAGAGGACTCAAGAACCGAAGCGGCGACTGCTTCACCTATTTTGCGGTATCAAAAGCGATGCTTGAATATGCCGGAATAGACAATATCGATGTTGAAAAGATCAAAAGACCGGGACGTTCCAGACATTACTGGAGCCTTGTAAATGTTGGGGATGGCTGGTACCATTTCGACTCCACCCAATGGGTTTTCAAGGATGATAATCTCTTTATGCTGACCGATGCTCAGCTTGAGGCATTTTCACGCAGACATTCGAACAGCCACGAATTTGATCATTCGCTCTATCCCGCAACACCGAAAAGCTAAAGGATCCTTAAACTTATGAAGAAATTAGGAATTATCGGCGGTGTCGGTCCGCTTGCAACGGCATATTTTATGGATATGCTCGTTCGCATGACCGATGCCGACACCGATCAGCAGCACCCTGAAATTATAATACACAGTGCGCCCTCGATTCCCGACAGGACGGCATATATACTTGGCAAAAGCGACGAATCACCGCTTGACAAGGTCGTTTCGATCGCAAAGGGGCTTGAGGCACAGGGGGTCTCCCACATAGCCACCCCCTGCATAACGCTTCATTATTTTCACGATGAGATAAGCCGTTTGCTCGGTATTCCGCTCATCAATGCCGTAACGGTTACCGATGAGTATCTTTGCGAAAACGGCATACATACCGCCGGAATCATGGCTACCGACGGCAGCGTAAAGGGCGGGGTCTTTGACCGATTCTTTCAAAAAACAAAATGCGTCTACCCTTCTTCGCAAATGCAGGCATTGGTTATGGATATAATTTACGGATGTGTAAAAAGCGGAAAAGCTGTCGATATGGAAAAGTTCGATGCTGTTGCCGGCGAGCTTCGCGAAAAGGGCGCACAGTGCATCGTTCTCGGCTGTACCGAACTTTCGGTAATCAAGCGCGATTATAACATCGGTGCCGGTTTTATCGACGCTATGGAAGCTTTGGCGCTTCGTTCGCTTGAGATGTGCGAAGCACCGATAAAGCCCGAATCCAAAATCCTGATAACAAAATAAATACCCCTTTTGAGGAAAGGAACGGATAATAAAATGCAGACCAATCTTCTTGAATACCTTGATTTAACGGTCACACGCGTGCCGGATAAAACCGCCTTTTCCGACGGTGAATATTCCCTTACATTTTCCGAGCTCGACCGTATCTCACGCGCTGTCGGCACTCAGCTTGCCGCGGACGGGATATACGCAAAGCCCGTTGTCGTTTTTATGGATAAATCACCGCGTGCCGTTGCATCATTTTTCGGCGTTCTTCGCGGCGGATGCTATTATGCTCCGCTCGACAGCGAAATGCCGTCCCACCGTATAGAGCTGATACTTAAAAATCTTGGCGCCGGTGCCGCGATATGCGGCGAGAAGCAGGCGCAGGTTCTGCGCTCCTTCGGTTTTGACGCACCTATCTACGATTTCGAGCAGTTTATCGACGCTCCCGTTGATGAAGTCGTGCTTTCATCTATCCGCTCAAAGGCTATTGATACCGACGCCGCATACATCGTATTCACCTCCGGTTCGACCGGTGTTCCAAAGGGTGTCGTAGCGTGCCACCGTTCGGTCATTGATTATATCGAGCATCTGTCCGATGTTCTCAAAGTTGATGAAGATACTGTATTTGGTAACCAGACACCGCTTTATTT
>JAGBFS010000109.1 GCA_017936365.1 Clostridia bacterium | reverse complement strand
TTATCACCGAACTTCTTGCCGGTGATCTCTTCCATCTTTACGATGTACTCCATGATCTGTGCCTGGATCTCATCATTGATCTTTCTGCCATCTTCGTAATACTGTGTGCAAGCCTCAGTAGTTACGGTGAAGCCCTGCGGAACAGGCAGACCGATGTTGGTCATCTCAGCGAGGTTAGCACCCTTACCGCCGAGCAGTTCGCGCATGTTGGCATTGCCTTCTTTGAAAAGGTATACATACTTGTTCATTGGTATCTTCCTCCTTAAATTTATTGCAACAGTTATCATAACATACATTTGAGCAAATTGCCAGTATTTTCTTAAAAAAAACGCAAATTTAATAATTGGCCTGTTTTTGCCGTCAAAACTGCATAAATTTAATCTTTAATCACATTGACAAACCGTCAAAAAAAATATAACATATACTGTAGTATTGGCATATTTTTTGCCCAAATCAACCGCAGCCCGGTTTTTTATATTCCCCGTACCTAAAGAAAGGATTTTTTATAATGCTCGAATACCTTCAGAAACTCCAGAAAAACAAGCCGCTCTACTTCGCCGTCCTCGGCGCAGCCGGAGCTCTTATTCTTATTCTCTCCTTTGTTCTGACCTGTTCCACATCCGAGGCCTGCAAAAAGACCGATCCTCCCATCGTCGGCAAATGGCTTCTCCCGGAAACTCACGGAACATATACATTTTCTGCCGACGGCACGATGATCGAAGGCTTCCTTGAGGACGATAATTACAGCAACGTAAACGGAACCTATACCTTTGAGGAGGGCGTGCTTACCACCTCGCTTAACAACCAGCTTTCGCAGCGCCCCTGTGTCATCAACGGCGACATTATGACATGGACGATCGAGGGCTCTGCCCCCTGTCTGCTCTACCGCATAGGCGGCGGCGGATCGGTAATCGGCACATGGGAAAGCCTCGACGACCTCAACGACGGCGGCCGCACCTATATTTTTGAAGAGGGACAGCTCCTCCTCGATTACGGCTCTTATGCTTACTCGCTCAACAACGGAAAAATCTACATATACGATTATTACGATGATTCCGTCAGCTATAACTATGACGTACTGGACGAAGAACCTCAAACAACACCTACTGAAGAATCGGGCGAAACCATAGTCGGTGAAGAGCTGCAGCAGGATCTCGTAATGAACTGCATTATCAGCAAATCGCTGATGCTGTGGGAGGATAACAACGAATATATTGTCCTTATCCGCACCGAATAACCCCCTATTCTCTCCCCTATCGCTGACTTCACTTTTAATCTACTGTTGGAGGTTTTTTGATGAACTGTAAAAAATGCGGCGTCGCTCTTCCCGCCGGCTCACTTGTTTGCCCGGGATGCTTTGCTGTTAACAATAAGCCCGCCCCCGCAAAGAGATCTTCCCACAAACGCGATCATGCAAAGAAAGAATCCGGCGCCCCTCTTTTCAACTGGCTTACTGCATTATTTGCCGTTATCGCCGCTCTGTCCCTTGCTCTTGCCGGTTTGTTCGCTTTCGATATAATCGACCTTCCGGCAATTTTCTAATATCGGATAAAAAGAAAGGACGTGTCCAGATTGATAAAAAAAGCACTTATTTCTGTTACCGTTGTCATAATGGCGGTAATACTTCTCCTTCCGGCCGGCTGCTCCGAAAGTCCGCTCGACCTGATTGTCGGAAGCTGGAAAACCACCGCGACAACCGATAACGGAACTACCCTTACACAGGTATACCGTTTTACAGACGACGGCAAATGCTCGATTCATTACACCATAAGCAACACCGACGGCAGCGGCGATTCCAAAACCACTACCATCGAGTGTTCTTATACTATCTACGGCAATCTGCTCTACCTTGAAAAGGCCGGGGAAAGCCAGAAGCTTTCCTACAGATTTGAAGTAGAAAAGGACTCCCTTACGCTTGAAACAGCAAGCGAAAAAATTGTGATGGAGCGTATCGATTAAATCAAAACGGAAAAGAGGTAATTGAAAAATGAAAAAAGTAGTTTCTCTTATTCTGGCATTAACCCTTGTTTTTTCGTGCTTTTCTTTCATCGGCTGTGATTTTCTTGATTCTCTTGCCGCAGAAGGCGAAGAAGAATCTGATCTTCCCGCAGCCGTCGGCAAATGGGATCTCGTTGCCAACGAGGATTCTGCCGCAATCTATCTCAAAATAGAGGAAGACGGCTCTGTTGACGGAATGTTTGTAACAACGGCAAATATCGGCGTTGACGGTGATATCGAGTATAGTTATAACTTTAAAAGGGATAAGATTGAAATGGAATACAGCGGTGTTTCATTTTTGATTGACTGCGAAGTTGACGGCGATTTCCTTGTTGTTGATCTTTCTTCCATCAACCCCGACGCCGATCCGATGGTTCTCCGCCGCCATGGCACAGACGGTGATGTCATCGAATATTATTACGATAATTTTGATGATGAAGTATGGGATTACGATTATACCTATGACGGCCCGGTATTTTCTGATCTGAAATACACAGTTCCGGAAAAATTCACTTACAGTAATGACAACAGCTCCGGTATTTATAACACATATGTGCTTGAAAGCTTTCTCGAAGGCAAGTCTAGCGATTCGAGCAGCATCGTTATTTCTGACGCAGTAAGCGCCTTCGGTTTTTCATCTCTGACCAGCGATTCTCTTGAGGCACAGTATGAAGCCGAATTGGGGGTTGATGTCACCGTCGACGAATATGATGACGAACTTACCATTGCCGGATTCAATGCAATTCGCATCCAGATATCATTCAAATACTCTGGCATAAACATAGTTCAGGTTCAGTATTTGATAAATGCAGACGGTGAGCTGTATACCTACACACTTACTCAACCCGAAAAAGCAAAGTGGATCGATAAATTTGACGAAAGCGTTCAGAACATCGAGGCTATATATGAATAAATCAGCCGACCGCTCGGCTGTCACGCTTAATTAAAAGGAGGAAAAAATAATGATCTGTCCGAAATGTGCTATCCCGTTCCCCGATAACGGCGTCTGCCCCATCTGCGGCGAAGGTGCCGACATTTCAGCATCCGAAACCACAAGCATGCTTGGCGTTTCCCCCGCTCCCATCCCTCCGCTTGTAACCATCCCGCAGCCCGCACAGGCAAACCAGAGCTATAATCCCCCACCTCAGGCAGCACCCGTTCCGCCGGTACAGCCGCAAGCTCCGGAAAAGGCTCCGAAGCAGTCAAACGGAAACGGCACACTCATGGCAATCCTCATTGCACTTGTTGTCCTTTTTGTCGGCGCTATCGGCTGTTATCTTTTCGGTGTTTTCGGAAACGAGCCGGTAATAACCATTTCCGCCTGTGCCGGTGAGGAAGCATCCGGTATTGTCGGCAAATGGCGCGGCGAAGGCGGCGTATCCGTTGAGTTCCGCGAGGACGGAACCTGCACAATCGCCGGCCAGTCCTTCAACTATAAATTCGAAGACGGAAAGCTTTCCATATCAAAGTATGGCATAAGCTATGAAGGCGGTGCTGTTCTTGACGGTGATTCTCTCACCTTTACCGCATTCAGCGTAAATTATGACCTCAAGCGCGTAAGCTGATATATTGATACCCATAAAGGGGGCCGGATACGGCTCCCTTTATTTTTTGCTATAGGTTTTGTCACATTTTTGTTGTATTTTTCTGCATTTTTGTGTATATATTTTGTGCATATG
>JAGBFS010000007.1 GCA_017936365.1 Clostridia bacterium | reverse complement strand
CTCGAGAACCTGAAGAAGGGTGTTGAATACATCCGGATGTGCCTTTTCAATTTCATCGAAAAGTACGACCGAATAGGGTCTGCGGCGAATCTTCTCGGTAAGCTGACCGCCTTCATCATAGCCGACATATCCCGGAGGCGAACCGATAAGACGTGATACGGTATGCTTTTCCATGTATTCGGACATATCGAGTCTTATCATGGCATTTTCATCACCGAACATTGCCTCGGCAAGTGCTTTGCAAAGCTCGGTCTTACCGACGCCGGTCGGGCCAAGGAAGATAAACGAACCGATCGGACGCTTGGGATCCTTAAGACCGACGCGACCTCTGCGGATTGCTCTTGCAACAGCGGAAACGGCTTCATCCTGACCGACGATCCTCTTGTGAAGTGTTTCTTCGAGCTTGAGCATACGCTCGCTTTCTTCTTGAGTAAGCTGAGTAACGGGGATCTTTGTCCATTGTGCCACAACGGCGGCAATATCCTCCGATGTTACGCTGGCAATGCTTTTCTCGTTGCTGCTGCGCCATTCCTTCATCTGTGCGTCAAGCTTTTCGCGTACACCCTTTTCTTCATCTCTCAAACGTGCGGCAAGCTCGAAATTTTGTGAATTGACAGCTTCGGCTTTATTTGCGGAAATGCGTTTCACTTCCTCTTCAAGGCTGCGAAGATCGTTTGGTGTTGCCTGCCGCGAAAGACGTACGCGTGATGCAGCTTCATCAATAAGGTCAATGGCTTTATCGGGAAGAAATCTGTCTGCGATGTACCTTGACGAAAGCTTTACGGCGGCATCTATTGCCTCATCAGTGATCCTTACCTTGTGGTGAGCCTCGTAACGGTCACGAAGCCCTTTAAGAATAAGGATAGCCTCTTCTTCTGAAGGTTCTCCAACCGTTACCGGCTGGAAACGGCGTTCAAGAGCCGCATCCTTTTCGATATATTTGCGGTATTCCTCAATGGTTGTTGCGCCGATGACCTGAAACTTTCCTTTTGCAAGCTGCGGTTTGAGGATGTTAGCGGCATCGGCAGAGCCTTCGGCCGATCCGGCGCCGATAATTGTGTGTATCTCATCGATAAACAGAATTATATTACCTGCTTTTCCGACCTCTTCGATAGCGGCTTTTATACGTTCCTCAAAATCTCCGCGGAATTTTGTGCCGGCAACCATAGAGGTAAGGTCAAGCGATACTATTCTTTTATCGCGCAACGATTCCGGAACCTCGCCGGAAACAATTTTAAGAGCAAGTCCTTCGGCTATCGCGGTTTTACCGACGCCCGGTTCACCGATCAGACAAGGATTATTTTTTGTTCGGCGCGACAATATCTGAATAACACGATCGATCTCTTCCTGTCTTCCGATAACGGGGTCGATCTCGCCCTTTTTAGCCGAATCTGTAAGGTCTGTGCCAAACTGGTCAAGTGTTTTAGTGTTTGTTCTTCCTTGTTTTGACAATTGTGATGGGCTGTTTGCGCCGCCAAGACCACCGAATGGGGAGGAGAAGGGCGAAGACTCATCATCGCTGTCACTGCTGTTTTTGCTTACCGTTTCAAGGACGGAATTTAGAATTTCTACCACGTCGCCGCCCGATTCGATTATGAATCTTACCGCGTAGCTGTCGCGGTCATTGAGCAGAGATATCAGAATATGCTCGGTTCCGACATAGCTTTGCCCAAGCTTTGAGGCAAAAAGTGCCGCACGCTGAATGATCCTTTTGCTTCGCGGTGTAAAATCACCCGGATTTACGGAGGATGTGATTCCGCGTCCGTGGGTATCTTCTAATTTTTGCTCGATTGTATCGGAAAAAATTCCGTTGTCTTTAAGAACGGTGTTAGCGATACAGTCCTCGGTCTTTAAAAGTCCGGCAAGAATGTGTTCGCTGCCTATGAAGGTGTGACCGAACTGGCTTGCAATGTCAATTGCGTTGTTCATTGCCATATTGGCCTTTTGCGAAAAATTGGAAAAGCTGTACATTTATAGCATTCTCCTTCCTTAGTTTAATGCGTCTCTTACCATTTGAGCCCTCACCCTGTCGCGTTCGGCGGGGGAAAGGTCTTTCTTTTCTATGCACATCAGAGTGGCAGGCTGTACATTAATAAACAGCTCGCTTAATTTGTCAAGGGTTATCGAATCAAGTTTTCCGGCGGCAACACCCAATCTGACGGCCGAATATAGACTGCAAAATTCGTCACCGGAAAGCTTTCTTGCTGTTTTTAACAGTCCGAGCGAACGCCATATTGAATCCTCGGCGTCTTCGGATGAAAGAAAACGGGTGCGACCCTGACGCTCAATATTTGATATCTGGGATATAATTCCTTCAAGCTTTTTTATCGTATCTTTTTCGGTAGTGCCCATCGTTTCCTGATTTGATATCTGATATATCGAAGCCTTTGAACCGCTGCCTTCGCCATACATACCGCGCAGGGTAAGTCCAAGCTTTGTTATCGATTCGCTTATCCGACGAAGTGAACCATCGGATTCGGAAGCAGGGAGATGAACCAT
>JAGBFS010000108.1 GCA_017936365.1 Clostridia bacterium | reverse complement strand
TAGTGAATAAGTAAAAATCGACAAGCCTCTTACGAAGCTTGTCGATTTCTGGCATGCCGGCAGGGATTCGAACCCTTGACCTACGGATTAGAAGTCCGTTGCTCTATCCAGCTGAGCTACTGGCGCATAATTAACGGCGCTTTGATACCAAAGCGTTAAAATGTCATTCGGTTGCCTGCCGTTCATCGACAGGCAGCCGAATCATGGAGCAGGTGATGGGAATCGAACCCACACGACCAGCTTGGAAGGCTGGAGTTCTACCACTAAACTACACCTGCATTTTTATAGCTTGATTATTTTAACATATTGTTCCTCTTATGTCAATACATATTTTTTCTTTTTTGCCGTCCGAATATTACCCTCATTCTAACAAATGACAATTCTGTCGACGATTGACAATTGCTATTAATATATGTATAATGAAACTATTAATATTTATAAAAAAGGAATGTTTTTAATGTCCGATATTAAATCATTCGAGCCTCTTTGGGGCACATGGCAAACAACCAAGCTGATTGGCGAAGGAAGCTTTGGCAAGGTGTACCGTGCCGTAAAATACGTTTCGGGAAAACCTTGTTATGCCGCAATAAAGCACATCTCTATTCCGGCAAACGAAAGCCAGAAAAACGAAGCGATCGAATACGGTCTTGCCGGCAGCAAGTCCGATCTCAGTAAATATTTTGCTTCAATAGCCAAAAACCTCATGCAGGAGATCGCACTTATGCACGAGGTTAAGGGAAACAAAAACATCGTTTCCTATGAAGATCATCTTGCCGTTCCGAAACCCGACGGAATCGGCTGCGATATCTTCATCCGAATGGAGCTGCTTACCGGACTTAATGAAGTTATCAGAAACACCTCTCTCCCCGAATCGGAGGTCATAAAGCTCGGCATCGATATGTGCAGCGCACTTGAGGTCTGCGCCTCCAAAAATATCATTCACCGTGACATCAAGCCGGCAAATATCTTTGTCGGTGCAAACGGCGAATACAAGCTGGGCGATTTCGGCATTGCAAGACGGCTTGAAAACACAACCTCCGGCATGAGCAAGAAAGGTACTTACGCATATATGCCGCCGGAAATATACCACGGTCATCCCGCAAATTTTACGGCAGACATCTATTCACTCGGTCTGGTGATGTATCGCCTGCTAAACGATAATCGCGCACCCTTCATGCCGCCATACCCCACCCCTATAGACGCGACCGACCACGAAGGCGCACTGCTGAAACGCATCACCGGCACACCGATCCCTCCTCCCGCACACGCAAGCGCTTCGTTGTCAAATATTATACTAAAAGCTACTCAATTTGATATCAGGAAACGTTTTTGTACTCCCGGCGAATTGAAATCTGCCCTTATACAGGTGCAAAACGGTCATCCATTCCCTTCGGCAAATCCGCTCCCACCAATACCGCAATCCGACATATCATCCACGATAAATATTAACAGCACGATATATGCAGGCGCAGGTCAGCCAAATCTCCCACAGCCTGTTCCGGCTCGCATTGCACCCAACGCAATGCCGCCGCAGGCTCCCGTCTTTGCCCGTCCGCTTGGTGCTGCTCCTCAAATCCCGCTCTATCCACCTAATGAAGCACCCTCCTCAAACAGCAAAAAGGGTGCTGCTTTATGGATATCGATAATCGTTGCTCTTGCTGTAATTTTTATTTCGGTCTTTATATCCTGCAGTGTTTGCTCATCATATTCACAGGACGGCAGCGATCCCCATTTTGAAAACGAGCTTGTATCATCCGCCGATGTTTCTGTATCGGGAACCGACGGCTATAGCACCGATAACTCTCAGCACATATCGGTATCTTACGGCACCAGTACCATGAGTATGCCGATAGAAAACACAACAACTACCACAAATAAAACCACCACATCCACTACGACCTCAACGACCAAAAAGCCCACCACAACGACAACAAAGAAGACCACTACCACAACAAAGAAAACAACAACCACAACTAAACGCACTACCACGACAACGACTACAACAAGAAGAAGAACAACAACTACGACGACCACAACAAGGCCGACTACAACCACAACCGCAAAACGTGTGTATCATCTTACAAAGCCAAATGTTGTACTAACAAACGCATCGTCTAATGGTAACAGCCGACAATCAGTTGTAGACCAAGACGGTAATCTTTATTCCGGCAAAATTACTTTATCCTCAAAAACCGGCGACACACTTTTTGTCAGGATTTACACCTCTGGAAATACAGGAGGATATGTAATCAGTTATGGTCTGCCAACACCACCAAGATCAATTTATGTTGACTACTCGCTAAAATTGGAAAACGGACAGACTCTCTACGGTCATTTTGAAGCACATCCATAATTGCGCGCAAAAAACTCAAAGGGGGACTTATCATGTCAGACATTAAATCATTTGAGCCGCTGTGGGGCGCATGGCGAATATTGGAACCCATTGGCGAGGGCAGCTTCGGCAAGGTATACCGCGCCGAGCGAACCGATTTCGGTAAAACCTACTATGCAGCAATTAAACATATATCGATCCCGGCTAACGAGAGCCAGAAAAAAGAGGCGCTCGAATATGGCTTTGCCGACGGCGATGCTGATTTGAGCAAATATTTTGAGTCAATCACCGAAAACCTCATGCAGGAAATCGCACTCATGTATGAGGTTAAGGGTAACACAAACATCGTTTCATATGAGGACCATCTCACCGTTCCGAAACCTGATAAAATAGGTTACGACGTCTTTATCAGAATGGAGCTTTTAAATGGACTTAACGAAGTCATGAGAAGCCGCACACTCCCCGAATCGGAGGTCATAAAGCTCGGCATTGATATGTGCAGCGCGCTTGAAGTCTGTGCCGCCAAAAACATCATTCACCGCGATATAAAGCCGGCGAATATCTTCGTCGGTGCAAATGGCGAATACAAGCTGGGTGATTTCGGCATCGCAAGACGGCTTGAAAACACTACCTCCGGCATGAGCAAAAAGGGTACATACGCATATATGGCTCCCGAAATCTACCGCGGTGAACCGGCTAACCTTACCGCTGATATTTACTCGCTCGGTCTGGTTATGCACCGTCTGCTCAATGACAACCGCGCCCCCTTTATGCCGATATATCCTGCACCGATATCTGCAATAGATCATGAAAACGCAATGCTGAAACGTATTTCCGGTAGCCCAATTCCTCCGCCCGCACACGCAAGCGCGGCTTTAGCAAATATCATATCAAAAGCGACACAGTTTGACATACGCAAAAGATTCGCAGCCCCCGGCGAACTCAAATCCGCTTTGATTCAGATGCAAAAGGGTGAAGAATTAGATTCCACAATATTGCTTCCCCTTAATGCACAGCAAAACGAATTTACTGTTACTGTTAATGCAAACGACTACTACAACAAAACAGATACCGAAATTATTTCAGCTATCAACAGGAGAAATATTATTTCAATAGATGAATGCTATGAAGTCCCCGAAACAGCACCCATAACCGAACTGCATCTCGGCAGTCATAATATCACCAATATCTCTCAATTAGCCAAGCTGACAGACTTGAGAGAATTGTATCTGGAATACAATCAGATTTACGATATTTCACCGCTTGCAAAATTGACTAATCTAACATCTTTATATCTATGCAACAATAAAATCAGAGACTTTTCTCCACTTGCAAAGCTAACCAAACTTTCTTTGTTGGACTTAAGCTCAACGGGAATATATAATATCTCCATTCTCTCCAATCTCACCGATCTAAAATGGTTAGATTTAAGCAACAATATCATAAATGACATTTCTCCGCTACTACGCTTAAAAAGGCTCAATAATCTTCGATTAGTCAATTGCGGTATCCCAGCCCGCGATAGATTACGCCTAAAATCAGCACTTCCTTTGTGTGATATTGTCTACAAATACTAATAAAGCATTTTAAATTAACAACAAAGGGGACTTATCATGTCAGACATTAAATCATTCGAACCGCTGTGGGGTACATGGCGAATATTGGAACCCATCGGCGAGGGTAGCTTCGGCAAGGTGTACCGTGCCGAGCGAACCGATTTCGGCAACAGGTATTTTTCTGCAATAAAGCACATATCCATCCCGTCGAGCGAAAATCAAAAGAAAGAAGCCATTGCATACGGTCTGGCCGATGGGTACGATGGACTCAGCAAATATTTTGCTACAATAACCGAGAGCCTCATGCAGGAGATAAACCTGATGTACGAGGTAAAGGGCAACACAAACATCGTTTCATACGAAGACCATCTCACCATTCCCAAGCCCGACGGCGTCGGCTGTGATATCTTCATCCGCATGGAACTTCTTACCAGTCTTAACGATATCATAATAAGCCGCTCGCTCCCCGAATCGGAGATCATAAAGCTTGGCATCGATATGTGCAGCGCACTTGAAGTCTGCGCCTCCAAAAATATCATTCACCGCGATATCAAGCCGGCAAATATCTTTGTCGGTGCAAACGGCGAATACAAGCTTGGCGATTTCGGCATTGCAAGACATCTTGAAAACGCAACCACAGGCATGAGCAAAAAGGGTACATACGCATACATGTCTCCCGAAATTTACCACGGCCAGCCGGCTAACCTTACAGCCGATATCTACTCGCTCGGTCTGGTTATGCACCGTCTGCTCAACGACAACCGCGCCCCCTTTATGCCGATATATCCTGCGCCGATATCTGCAATGGATCATGAAAACGCAATGCTGAAGCGTATTTCCGGCACCCCAATTCCTGCGCCTGTCCATGCAAGCGCGGCTCTTTCGAGCGTTATTCTTAAGGCAACACAATTTGATATACGTCAAAGGTTTGCAACCCCCGGCGAATTCAAGCGCGCACTTTTACAGGTGCAGAAGGGCGAAGAGCTCGATTCCACATTACTTCTCCCCGTTACCGCACCACCGGATGAATCTACCGCGGTGCTTGATGTGAGCGCAGGCATCGAAGGCACAAAAACGGCGATACTTGAGGATGAAATAACCGCAAAGCCGACTGCGACGCCGCAATCGGAGCAGACGCAGTATGCGTTTGAGGCTGATAAGCCAACAACTTTAAAGACTAAACCTGACGTAAAAACAGATAGAATTATTCCTCCATGGTTAATAGTCGTTGCCGCATTACTTTTATTTATTGTTGGCACAAGCGCATTCACCCTCATTTGCAACCCAGCGTCAAAAACTTATATTACGATCGGCGGTAAATCAATCAGTACAGACGCAACAGTAATTGACCTCAGCGGTCTGGGATTGACCGATATATCTGAGCTTAAATATTGTACCAAGCTAAAATCCCTTAATCTTGGTTCTGATAAAACGACCGACGAAGAGTTAACAAACAACATCAGTGATATTTCCGTACTCGCCTACTTGACAAATCTTGAATCTCTGACCCTTGACGGTAATAACATCAGCGATATATCGCCTCTTTCCGGATTGACCAAACTTGAATATCTGTTCCTTCAAAACAATAACATCAGCGACATCTCACCGCTTGCCGGGTTGACTAATCTGACCCACTTGAATCTGAACAGAAATAACATCAGCGATATCTCTCCGCTCGAAGGACTGACCGATCTGACCGTTTTGTATCTTAGCGGAAACAAAATCAGCAATGTCTCACCGCTTGAAGGACATACAAATCTGATAATGCTGAGTCTGAACGAAAACAACATCAGCGATATCTCTTCGCTTGAAGGACTAATTAATTTGATTGAATTGCACTTGAGCGAGAATAAAATCAACAGCATCGAGCCGATTTTTAAACTAACAGATTTAGAGACTCTTTTTGTTGTCGATTGCGGTCTTACCACCGAGCAGCAAAGTCAGCTCAAAGCTGCTCTTCCTTCAAGTAGTATTCGATACAGCTATTAAAAATCCTATTATAGAAAGGATCGATTCTAATGTCTGAAACAACCACAAAAACCACCGAAATCACTTCCCAGCCCGTAAAGCTTACGCGCAAGCAGCAGACAGTACAGGCGATAAAATTCCTGTTTTTCTCAATCTCCGCCGGTGTTATCCAGACGCTTGTCTTCACCTTGCTTGAAATGTTCACACCACTCGGATACTGGCTGTGCTATCTGCCAGCACTTATCGCGTCGGTTGTCTACAATTTCACCGTCAACCGCGCGTTCACCTTTAAATCTGCGGCAAACGTACCGGTAGCGATGCTCAAGGTGTTTGCGTACTATTGTGTCTTTACTCCGCTTTCCACATGGTGGGGCGAGGCTCTTACCAACGCCACATTCTGGGGTGAATCCCTTATCGCCTCCGGTTGGGTGGAATACATAGTGCTCTTCTTCACAATGGTCGTAAACTTTGTTACCGAGTTCCTCTTCTGCAGCCTGTTTGTGTACAGAAACACAATGAATACAAATAAGCTCGGACAAAAAGAGCAGGCAAAGCTCGAAAAGAAAGATAACGAATAATCTTTCCCTCATCACCGAAAAAGGCTGTATCAGAACACAGATTCTGATACAGCCTTTTTTACTTTTGCAAATTATCAAATATAGCCTTTGCTCTTTCAGCATCGGAATGAATTGCCGCGCGAAGCTCCTCTATCGAAGAAAACTTGCGTTCGTCACGAAGAAAGGAGAGCAGCCGAACCTCCATATTTGTCCCGTAAAGATCGCCGGAATATTCCGGTATCCACGTTTCCGCCAGAGGTGCATCCGAGCCGACAGTAGGCTTTATACCGATATTGGTAACGCTGTATTTGATTTCGCCACCGACCACAGCCTGCGAAGCATAAACACCAAAACGGGGCAAAAAGAAATTTTGAGGAAAATGCTGATTAATAGTCGGCGTGCCGAGTGTACGCCCAAGGCTTCGTCCCTTTACAACCTCAAGCTGCCAGCAATACCCGGCTCCAAGCATCTTTTCCGCTTTTTCAATCTCGCCGTTTTTCAGACATCGCCGGATCGCACTGCTTGAAATCTCCTCGCCATCCAGCTCCACCTTCGGCACCACGATACATTCTATATCGTATTTTCCGCAAAGTCGGTATAAATCGTCGGCGTTTGCCGACGCGCCTTTGCCAAAACGAAAATTGTACCCGCAGGCAGCTTTTTTTGCGCCTATCCCATTTTTTAGCACATCCCGGACAAACTCTTCGGGAGACATATCGCAAATATTACGGAAATCGGGCGATATTACGGCGTCAACATCAAGCTCCTGCAATCTTTGTAAAAAACGTTCGCGCGTTAATATCTGCTGCGCGCCGTTCGTCTTATCGATAGATAAAACTACTCTTCGTCCGTCACCGCTGTTTATTACCGCCTGATGCCCGATATGAAGACCGTCAAAACGCCCCAATGCAACAAAACACCCGTCAAATGCGGTTATTTCGTCTTTTTCAATTACGTTTTTTATTCGCATTATGTCAACCTCTTCCACGGGCGCAGAGAACCGTCAGAAAATTTGCCAAGACCGATAAACTCATCGCAATACACTCTGAATATTTCGCCATCTTTCGGATTTGTTCCGTTTAACTTCAGGCGTTCCGCCATAAGGTCATCGCCGTTTTTATAACGGGTCATTTGTGCCGAAGTTATGTTAATAGCTTTGCAGCTTTCGAAAGCTTTATCCACAGGTATTATTTTATTAAAAATATCGTCCTTGATCTCTTCTATTTTTGCGGCATCATTAACCGAAAAACCGCATGCTTCGGTTCTTCGCAGCGCGGTAAGAACCGCACCGCACCCCAAAGCATCGCCAATATCGGCAACAAGTGAACGGATATAGGTGCCCTTTGAGCAAATAACATCCAGCTGACCTTCGCACGATTCTTCATCGAACGAAACAAGCTCCAGATGGAGTATCTCGACTTTTCTTGCCTCACGCTCCACTTCAATGCCTTTTCGTGCCAGCTCATACAGCCGCTGTCCGTCCACATGAACAGCCGAATACATCGGCGGAAGCTGCATAATCTCACCCTTGAAGTTTTCCATAGCGGAAAGCAGGTTTTCTTCGTCAATTTCGCAATATTCTTCTTTAATAATACTTCCTGTAATATCAAGAGTATCGGTCACAACGCCTAATTTAAAAGCGGCAAGATACCGCTTATCCGATAAAGGAAGAATATCCGCCGCTTTTGTTGCACCGCCGACAAGCACGGTCATAAGACCGGTAGCTATCGGGTCGAGCGTACCGGCATGGCCGATCTTTTTTGTTTTCAGTATCGATCGAAGTTTTGCACAAACATCAAACGAAGTCCAGCCGCTCTCCTTGTCTATGAGAAGTATACCGACCGGCTCTCTATTATCCGACATACTCTTCTCCTATATGCTTAGCTGCAGCATTTATTACCATATCGACAGCTTCATCGATCGAATGGGCCTTTATAAAACCGCCCGCCGCCGCATTATGACCGCCGCCGCCAAACTGTTTGCATATCTCACAGGCGTTTGCAGGCTGATGGGTGCGGACGGAAATTTTATATCCTGCTCCGGTATCCCTAACGAATACACCCACAATTACACCTTCTACTTTACGCGCAAGGGAGGATAATCCTTCAAGATCGCCCTCGGAAGCTCCGCTTTCTTCAAACATCTGCGCGGTAAGAGCTATCGATGCTATCTTTCCGCCGCAATAAAACCTCATCGAATCAAGCGCCGCGCGTTCAAGCTTGAGTCTGCCCATGGACATCGTATCAAACATGAGCGTGTTTATCTTTGCCACATCGGCTCCTATATCAACAAGCTTTGCCGCCGTGCGGAATGTTTTTGCCGTAGTATTTGAATATTTAAAGCAGCCGGTATCGGTGGAAATTGCGGTATAAATCGCATTGGCTATATCCTTATCCGCCTCCACACCAAGCTTTGGGAGCAGCGACCATATTATCTCGCCGGTCGAGGCGGATGAAGCATCGACATAGGTATCCTTTGCATAAAAGCCGTTGGAGCCGTGATGGTCTATACACAGATCGACCTTGCCGCCATAAGGCTTTTCAAGAATTCCAAGCAAGCTTTTATCGGCAACGTCAACGGCAACAATAAAGCTTTCCTTCATGTCGAGCTGCTCAAAATCGCTGTAGATATACGAATATACCGACGGGAAAATATCGCCGCACATAACATTTGCCTTTTTGCCAAGCTTGCGCAGCGCACGGCAAAGCGCAAAAGCCGAGCCTATAGTATCTCCGTCCGGATAACGGTGGCACAGCACCAGAATATTATCCTTTGAAAGCAGAATTTCCGCTGTTTTTGTAAGTGTCAGCCTGGACATAATTGACCATTCCTTTCCGTCAGCGTATAAAAGCTTGAGCCTTTATGCGCTGCACATCCTCACATTTTACTCTTCTTCCGATTCCTCATCGTCGGAATATCCGCCTTCGGGACGCACGTCATTGAGCATCTTATTGATATGTGCGCTATGCTCTATTGAGCTGTCGGCCTTGAAAATAAGCTCCGGAACATGGCGAAGCTTAAGGCATCTGCCCAGCTCTCTTCTGATATATCCGGCAGCCGATTTGAGTCCCTTTACCGATTCGGCTGTTTTATCAGCACCCTCAAACGCGCTTACATAGCACGTTGCATAAGAAAGGTCATTGGTTACATCCACTTTGACAACAGAAATAAGGCTGCTGACACGCGGATCCTTTACTGTGCGGATAATAGCGCACAGCTCTCTCATTATATCCTCGTTAAGTCTTTGGTTCCTGTACATAATTAGCAGGTTTTCCTTTCAAAATTAATAACCGCCGCCGTTTGCCGCGACGGCGGTTATATTTTATGACGATTTTCGATTATTAAAACCGCAATAGATTAATCTCTGTATTCTT
>JAGBFS010000107.1 GCA_017936365.1 Clostridia bacterium | reverse complement strand
GATTATAAATGAGTATCTTGCATCGTTCGGCAGTACGCTCAAACCGGGAAGAAAGCTTGACGAGCTCCAAAAGGATGAAGAGTCAAAACCGAAGAGGTACGACGGTGACGCCGAGGAATCGGTTGTCGAAGGCCTGTCGGAGAATGCCCGGTCTGTTTATCAGTATCTTAAAGAGGACGAAAAAGCTCATATCGATGATATTGTAAGAATGACCGGGATAGCACCCGGTCGTGCCGCGGCGGCGCTGACCGAGCTGGAGCTGCTTGGAATGATAACCGCGCTGCCGGGAAAGAATTACAGGATAAAGTTTATTTGAAAGGTAAGATATTTTAAATGTCAAAGCTGATAATCGTTGAGTCACCGCCAAAGGCGAAGACAATTAAGAAATTTCTGGGCAGCGATTACGAGGTAGTAGCGTCGATGGGTCACGTCCGCGATTTGCCGGAAAATCGCCTGTCGGTTGACCTGAAAAACAATTTTGCTCCGAAATATGCCATAATCAAGGGCAAGGAAGAGCTTGTTGAAAACCTTAAGGAAGCGGCAGCAAAAAGCGATTGCGTATATCTCGCAACCGACCCTGACCGCGAAGGTGAAGCCATTTCTTGGCATATTGCATACATTCTCGGTCTGGATCTTAATGAAGCCAACCGTGTCACATTCAACGAGATAACCGAAACCGGTCTAAAAAAGGGTATGGCAAATCCGCGCTGTATCGACCTTGATCTTGTCGATGCACAGCAGTGCAGAAGAATACTCGACCGAATCGTCGGATATCGCCTTAGCCCCTTTGTGTCCCAGAAGATACGCCGCGGACTTTCCGCCGGCCGAGTACAATCTGTAGCCCTTCGCATGATATGCGACAGGGAGGATGAGATTCGTGCATTCGTTCCGGAGGAATACTGGTCTATTGATGCAAAGCTTGTTCCGCAGGGAGCCAAAAAAGCTTTCGCTGCCGAGTTCTTCGGCAATGCTGACGGAAAAATCGAGCTTAAGGATAAGGAAAACACCGACGCTATCCTTGCCGAGCTTGAAAACGAACAGTTTGTTGTCAGCGGACTCAAAAAGGGTGTTCGCAAAAAGAGTCCGGCACCTCCCTTCATCACCTCTACCCTCCAGCAGGAGGCTTCAAGAAAGCTCGGCTTCCGTTCCAGCAAAACCATGAAGATCGCGCAGGAGCTTTATGAAGGCGTCGAGATAGCCGATATGGGCGCAGTCGGTCTTATAACCTACATGAGAACCGACTCCATCAGAATTTCCGATGAAGCAAGAGCCGAGGGCGAAGAGTATATCAAACAGCGCTGGGGCGCAAATTATCTGCCCGATAAGCCGCATAAGTTCAAGACAAGGGCTAATGCACAGGATGCCCATGAGGCAATCCGACCGACAATGCCGTCTCTTGAGCCGGAAAGCATCAAGTCCAGCCTTTCAGCCGATCAGTTCAAGCTTTACAAGCTTATCTGGGAGCGCTTTACCGCAAGCCTTATGGCACATTGCCTGCATGATACGGCCAATGCCGATATCACCGCCGGCAAATACACCTTCAAAGCTTCGGGCTATACCGTAAAGTTTGAAGGTTTCACCGCGCTTTATGAAGCTACCGCCGAAGACGGCAAGAAGGAAGAGAGCGTAGGCGCGCTTCCCAAGCTGGAGATCGGCATGGCATTGAAGATAAAATCGCTTGAGGGCGGTCAGCATTTCACCCAGCCGCCGGCAAGATATACCGAAGATACCCTTACAAGAGCGCTTGAAGAAAACGGAGTCGGCCGTCCGTCGACCTACGTTGCTATAGTCAGCACCGTCGTCGGAAGAGAGTATGTAATAAGGGATGCAAAATCCAAATCGCTCAAGCCGACCGAGCTTGGTGAGCAGATCAACAAGCTGATAAAGGAACGCTTTGCAAAGATAATCAACGTCAAATTCACCGCACAGATGGAAAAGAACCTTGACCTTGTCGAGGACGGTGAAAAGGACTGGATAGAAACGCTTCGCACCTATTACGATGATTTTGAAAAGATCCTTGCCGATGCAAAAAAGGCGATGGAAGGCATCACGATGAAGCTTCCGGAGGAAGAGACCGATTTCATCTGTGAAAAGTGTGGAAGACGCATGGTAATAAAGCTGGGCAGATACGGCAAATTCATCGCCTGCCCGGGCTATCCCGAATGTAGGAATATCAAGAAGATCGTTAACGAGATAGACGTAAACTGCCCCAAGTGCGGCTCAAAGGTAATCGTCAAAAAATCCAAGAGAGGGCGCACCTTCTACGGCTGCTCGTCCTATCCTAACTGTGATTTTGTTTCGTGGAACGAGCCCACAAATGAAAAATGTCCGCAGTGCGGCGGAATCCTTTTTGAGCACAAGGGCAAATATCCCAAGCTTTGCTGTGAAGCTGAAGGCTGCGGATACGAACGCAAAAAGGAAGCGGAGAATCAGCAGTGAGCAATTTAACCGCAACGGTAGTAGGAGCAGGTCTTGCCGGATGTGAAGCGGCGTGGCAGCTTGCACAGGCAGGTATCCATGTCAAGCTTTGCGAAATGAAGCCCAAAAGGTTTTCTCCGGCGCATAAAAATTCCGGCTTTGCCGAGCTTGTATGCTCAAATTCGCTTAAAGCTTCAAGGATAGCGTCCGCTGCCGGACTTATGAAGGAGGAGATGCGCCGACTTGGTTCGGTGCTTCTTCCTGTAGCCGATATGTGCAGCGTAGCGGCCGGCGGAGCGCTGGCTGTTGACAGGGAGCTTTTTTCGAAAATGGCTACCGAAAAGATACGCTCTCATCCGAACATCGAAATTGTAAATGAGGAGATAACGCATATACCGGACGGTGTGTGCGTTATCGCAACCGGACCGCTTACCGACGGAGCCTTTGCCGATGAGGTCGGAAAGCTCTGCGGACAGAGGCTGAGCTTTTTCGATGCCGCGGCGCCGATAGTCACCTTTGAAAGCGTTGATATGAACGAGGCTTTTTTTGCCTCCCGATACGACAGAGGCGATGGCGACGATTACATAAACTGCCCCATGAACAAGGAGCAGTATGAGACGTTTTATGCCGAGCTCGTCTCGGCCGAAAGAGCGCTTCAGCACGATTTTGACAAAAAGGTGTACGAAGGCTGTATGCCTATCGAAATAATGGCACAGCGCGGAGCGGATACAATACGCTTCGGACCGATGAAGCCGGTCGGTCTTCGTGACCCGAAGACCGGTCACCGTCCGTGGGCAAATCTTCAGCTTCGGCGCGAGGATGCGGATGGCACCATGTATAATCTTGTTGGCTTTCAGACAAATCTGAAATTCGGCGAGCAGAAGCGTGTTTTTTCGATGATACCTGCGCTTAAAAATGCGGAATTTGTCAGATACGGTGTTATGCACAGAAATACATTCATCGATTCCCCCCGTTTGCTTTGCGCCGATTATTCGATGCGCGAGCGGCCGGAGATATTCTTTGCAGGTCAAATGACCGGTGTGGAAGGTTATATGGAATCGGCAGGGTCGGGACTTCTGGCAGGTCTCAACGCTGCACGAAGACTTCTTGGGAAGAAGCCGTTTGTTCCCGAAAGGGATACGATGCTTGGAGCGTTGGCAAATTATATAAGCTCCGCAGAAACGGTCGATTTCCAGCCGATGGGTGCAAACTTCGGTGTGCTGCCGCCCATCGAACCAAAGATAAGAAACAAACAGGAACGTTACGAAGCGCTTAGCGCAAGGGCGCTCAGTTCGCTTGAGCGTTCGACAAAAGAATACGGTCTAATGTGAAAAAGGAGAGAATGGCAATGAGAATCATAGTTGATGCATTTGGCGGAGATAATGCACCTCTTGAAATACTCAAGGGCTGCGAAATGGCGGTAAACAAGTACGAGGGGCTTGAAATTCTCCTTGTCGGCAGCACCGAAAAGATAAAAGAGTGTGCAAAGGAAAATAAAATAAGCCTTGATAAGATGGAGATACTTGAAGCTCCCGATGTTATTTCGATGGAGGATCATCCCAACGAGCTTCGCAAGAGCAAGAAAAATTCCTCGCTTGCGGTTGCTCTGCGCGCCCTTGCCGATGGTCAGGGCGACGGCTTTGTCGGCGCCGGAAGCACCGGTGCTACCCTTATGGGTGCAACCACCATCGTTGGCCGCATCAAGGGTGTCAAGCGTCCGGCCATCGCCCCGATAATGCCCAAGATGGACGGCGTATTCATGCTTTGCGACAGCGGCGCGAATGCCGATTGCCGCCCCGAAATGCTTCTTCAGTTTGCAAAGATGGGAAGCATATACATGGAAAAGGTCATGGGCGTAAATAATCCCCGTGTCGGACTTGCCAATATCGGAACAGAG
>JAGBFS010000106.1 GCA_017936365.1 Clostridia bacterium | reverse complement strand
TCATGAGATCCCCGAAGGTGCCTACAACATCCGCCGCAACGGCGAATCCATGTCACGGCGCACGACCGATGATATCGATATAATCCCAAAAACCGACAAATCCGGCATAGACATAATCATAAAGGCCGGTGTCAAAAACAAAAGTGTACACATCCCCGTTATCATTACCCAATCCGGTCTTACCGAATGTGTTTACAACGATTTCTTTGTCGGTGAGGATGCCGACGTTGTTATCATTGCCGGCTGCGGAATACACAACGACGGCTCAACCGAAAGCCGTCACGACGGTATACACACCTTCCATATCGGCAAGGGCGCACGCGTCAAATACATCGAAAAGCATTACGGTTCGGGTGACGGCAAAGGCGGCCGCGTGATGAATCCCGTAACCGAGCTCTACCTTGAAGAGGGCGCATCGTGCGAGCTTGAATCGGTTCAGATAAAGGGCGTCGATTCCACCATGCGCACCACCAATGCACATCTTGACGATAACGCAAAGCTGCTTGTTGTCGAGCGTCTTATGACCCACGGTGAGCAGCGTGCCGATTCCGATATGACCGTTGAGCTCAACGGCGACGGTGCCGGCGCAAGAATCATCTCGCGTTCGGTCGCAAAGGAAAATTCCGTACAGGTTTTCCACCCCATCGCTATCGGCAACAGCAAATGCCGTGCACATATCCAGTGCGATTCCATTATCATGGACAGCGCCCGCGTAAGCTCCATTCCGGAGATTGCCGCCAACCATTCGGAGGCGGAGATCGTACATGAAGCCGCTATCGGCCGTATAAACAACGATCAGCTTCTGAAGCTCCAGACCCTCGGAATGTCCGAAGAAGAGGCTGAAGAGGTCATAATCGAAGGCTTCCTCCGCTGACGGTCGCCTTTTAGGGATGAGTGATATGAACAGAAAAAGAATTATATCCATTGTCGGCTTCGGCGTACTGCTCGCCGTTATGATACCGGCTATGATGCTTGTAAACCGTTTTGTAAACATCTTTTCAAGCTATCAGTATGTCACAAGCGGTCAGGTGATGTCCGAGGCGGAAAGAGAGGAATATCGCCAGAGCGAGGCCGATCAGACCCTCTCCGATTCCTCTGCCGAGGATCTTATGGCAGCCGATAATCAATTCAACGAATTTCTTCAGCAGAACAGCGAGCTTCTGAAATGCGACGAGTACGGAATAACCAATATCCTTCTTGTCGGCTGCGACGCCGAATCCTATGACGGATATATCCGTTCCGACAGCATGATGGTTCTTTCGATAAACAAAACCCAGAAGACGGTAAAGATAGTGTCGCTTATGCGCGATATGCGCGTTTTCATTCCGCGATATGATTATTACGACAAGCTGAACGCCGCCATGGCATACGACAACAGCTGTCAGCTTCTGCTTGAGACCATCGAATACAATTTTAAGATCCCCATCGACAAATTTGTAATTATAAATTACGCCGCATTTTCCGAAATAGTGGATCTCATGGGCGGCATCGGCATTTCGGTCGATCCCGACCACGTCAACGCAATAAACAAGAGCATCTCCAATCCCGCAAACTATCTTACACGCGGCGGATATCAGACCCTCAACGGCATGCAGTCGCTCGCATTCTGCCGTATGCGTATGGTCGATTCGGACGTTGGCCGAACCCAGCGCCAGCGTGATTTCCTTACCGCAATGATACGCAAGCTCCTTAAATCGGGGCCGGAAACGATGATAAGCGCCGCCGAGGTCACCATGCCAAACGTCATGACAAACATGACCTTCGGCGAAATAGTTTCCCTTGTTACCGATTCAGCGGGCATGAGCCTTTACGATATCTCCCAGCTGCGCATACCTGCCGACGGAACCTGGTACGATCTGGTTGAAAATCAGATAATGTATATCGGCTTCAACGCAAAGAAAAACGTCAGACTCCTGCACGAATTCCTTTACGCCGATGCCGAAGAGGCCGCTGCGCTGGCATCATCCGCCAACACATCCCCCTCCGATTCCGAAGCCGCTGCAGCGAACGAATAACAAAAGCAAAACGCACCCATAAATCAGAGCCATCTGATAATTATGGGTGCGTTGTTTTTATATTAACTTATGCTGCATTGGAGCCGTTTATGCTGCGCTCAAAAGCGCCCGCCCAGTCGGCATCACCGGTCTGGGTAAGGGTGAATATCCACAGCTTGTCGGAATCATCGACAAACACGGTATACTGTATCTGCTTGATGCTGCCCTCCTCATACGAAATCTCCGTTTTAACGGCGTCGTATCCGGCAACCTTGACCTTGTCCATGCTGTAGGAAATATCCTCCTTTGCGACATCTGCGGTCAAAGCCACGGCTTCAAGACAATTCTTTTTAAAATATGCCTCATCATAGCTCTTGAAATCGCCCGTACGCTTATCGGTAACAACCATTATATTGCTCGTATCCTCCGGATAATCGGGCGAACGGTAAAGACCTTCTACCTTTTCATCGGCGGTAAAGCCGACCGGGGGCTGATACAAAAGCTGTGTTTCGGCAACACTTTCTTCCTCCGCGGCGCATCCGACAGCAAAAACAAGAATTATCGCCGCAAGCACAAAAAGCACTCTTTTTTTCATATCTTTATATTCTCCATTCATTTATTATTCCGCCGCCTGCGCCGTCTGGATAAGCTTATCCATCCACAGCGACGTGACACACGCCATCGGCTGACCGTCCTTCACGCACAGATACCGCCTGTATTCGGTAGTATAATACTGGAAGGTTTCCGCCGCACGCCCGAATTCGGGATAATAGCTTATCGTCACCGTAAGATAGGGCGCGGTTCGGTCGGCCGATTCATCCAAAGATGCTATATCGGCATTATTGAACTGGCCAAGCACCTCTTTGAACAAATTAAGCTCTATCTGCGCACCGTCTTTATACGCAAAATATTCGTACAGGCTGGGGTCGGTTTCCATCGCTTTTCGCTGCATAGAAAATGACCATGTTCCCTGCGCACAGGCTACCTTTATGCCGCTTACCGCTTTGAACTGCCTAACATGCAGCTCGCCCGACCGGAGCACATCGGCCGAAAGGGAGGTCAGCATCGGATAGGACGCCGCGGAAATGCTGTAAATCACATCAATTCCGTCAAGCTTAAAATACATCGCATCGGCGGTTTTGTTTCCGCATCTTATGATATATTCCCTTCCGCTGCGCTCAAAGCGGACAACCGCCCACGGATCGGCTATGCCGTATTCGGAAAGCTGCTGTGCCGTCGGCTTGTACACCTCGGCCTCGCTCGCGGTAAGGTAGGAAAGCTCATCACTCAGCAGCGACATATTGTAATCATCGGCCGAAAAGGTCTTATTGCCGCACGATACGGTATAATCGTATCCGTAAAACGGATGGCTTACATCCTGTGTTGTGACGGGCGACAAAACCACAGCCTGCGAAAAGCTTTTGCCGGTAATGGTTATCTTTCCGATATCGACGGCATCGGAGCTGTTCATCGAGCCCACGGAAAACACATCATCACTTATCCAATAGCTGCTGCCCTGGAAAAACGATTCGTCAATATATATAACATATACGCCCTCGAATCCATCGACAAGCATGTAATAAAGGCCGCTTTCCGACGCCGGAACCTGCGCACCGACGGAAAATCCGGTAGTCGTTCCGTCGTTATAATACGCTTTGCATACCGCGCGCGGCGAATCAAGACCATACGCCGACAGGTCGGACGGCGTCGTCCCGTCCCCCACCTTATAATTCCAGCCCATCGTCAGCGAACCGTACCATACAAACTCCGCAAACTCGTCGTTGATAGGCACATCGGCAAGCTGGTCTATGACGATCTGACCGGTTGACGCGCTGCGCCGCATGGTAAAGGTTCCGTGGCTGTTTGTCAGCACAAGATGCGACAGCTCATCGCTCTGTCTGTCGATAAGCAGGCTGTTGTCTTCATTGTCGATATGATCTTCCGCGTGGTCGGTATAGGCCGCATCACCGGTCGCCGACTCCTGACCCGATTCGCCGGTTGGAAGAAAGATAAGCAGCAGAAGAAGTCCGGTAAGCACAAGCACAGCTACGCCTGCGATTATTATATATTTCAGCTTCTTGGTCACAGGCGCCGCCTCCTGACAAACACCACGACACCTGCGGCAAGGACTGCAAGAGGAATTATATAACCGAATATCGCCGTTGTGACCGTAATTATATTTGTGTCTATGGCAAAGTCACCGGCATTGAGCGATTTTGACGGGATATTGACCGCTTCGTCGGTTATGCCGCAACGGTAATTGCACACATTCATAAGGAGATTGAAGTTGCCCGAATAAACACCGCTGGAAAAATATTCCTCGTAGCAAAGCGACAGCGGCGCAACAATAAGATCACTGCGGTTGTTGGTTCCGTCCGCTTCGGTCGGATAATAGGTCGACTGAAGCATCAGATATCTTCTTCCCATTTCGCCCGCCGACACCGAAGCATCACCCGAAATATTATCGCTTGCTCTGATATATCCCTTTTCGGACGATGCAAGTATCGGATTTATGATATAGTCGCCCTTTGTCTGGGTCGGCATTTTATATTCGACGGCGTTTTCCACAACGGTGACAAGCCCTCTGTCGATGATATCGTTCGTATATTCACCCTCGTTGTAGCTGACGTGGAACACGCTGGCCTCCTGTCCGGCAAGTACATAGCCCGATTCGCCCTCGTATACAACGCCGCGCGTTGCAACTATTCCCCAGTCCTCAAGCATGGCATCAAGATTGGGTGTTGACGGCATATACTGCGACGTAAGAACAAGGAGCGATCTTCCAAGATCTTCCTTGCCCGTCAGGAACTTTTCAAGCCGCTCGCACTGGTCAAGCGTGAGATCATATTCCGGCGCGGATATTATTACAAGCTGTGCCTCGGCGGGTATCTCCTCCGACCGAAAATCGATCGAACCGACATCAAAGCCGTTTATATAAAGAGAATTGAGAAGCTGGTCGACCTCCGCTCCGTAGCTGCCGAGACCGTCAAGATAGACCACACTGGGCGTAACGTCAAGCGTAACCGTCTTTATCAGCGACGTTATACAGGTCTCCGCAAGCGAGCTTTCCATATCTATGCTTGCGCTGTCGGTTTCGGTCGTTGCCGAAAGGCTTGGCAGAAATTCGTAGAACGAGGTTACCCTTGTTCTTCTGCGCGATTCGATCACAACGGAATACTGACCCAAGGTATCGCGGTATTCGCTGAAGATATCGAGATATCCCGGCTGGGTGGCAAGGTCGATATTGACTATCTCTACCTTATCGCTGTACTGCTGATAGCGTTTTATAAGCTCATACGCCATCGGTATCTGCTGATACGGGTCAATATCCACGGTGGTGTTTTTACAGCTGTTTTCCGATGCAAAGATGTATATGCGCACATCCTCATCCAGCTCTTCAAGAATCTCTATCGTTTCATCGGAAAGGGTAAATATCTCACCCGCGGTAAGGTCGGGCGAAAGCTGGGGTATCCTTTCCACAGCGTACATCGACACTGCGTTTACAAGTATGATTCCGGCGATGAAAAGCACCGTCAGTATCACGGCAAGCATACCGTGCTTGAACTGCTTTTTCTTTATCTGCGTCTTCAGCGCCTTCCATTGCGCCGAAAACCACGCACCAAGACTGAAATTTTTATTGCTCATAGTCACCTCATCACATCCAGCGGCGTTTTTCTATCGACATAATGGTAAGGAAAATAAACACCGCACTTATGCTTGCAAAAAACACAAGGCTGGAAAAATCAAGCAGTCCCATCGTAAAGGGAGTATATCTTCCGACAAAGGATATCCATTCGATAACCTTAAGGATAAAAGTGTTGGTAGTCAGCACGGGAATTACATCCAGCAGAGTAAACATCGTGCCGATGAAAAACGCACCTATCGCCGCAACGACCTGGCTTTCGGTCAGGCTGGAAATAAACATTCCGATGGATATAAAGGCTCCACCGAAAAGCGTCACGCCGAATATATTGCCGATTATCAAAGCCC
>JAGBFS010000105.1 GCA_017936365.1 Clostridia bacterium | reverse complement strand
CTTTCCTATATCTGCTCATAATTGTCCATATATTACTTTCCTTCTGAATTTTGGCGCAAATACGATGTGATATTGGCATCTGTATGTCGAATGCGCTGTATGTCTTATCTCGTTTTTATTCATGCTTGTATCCTCCTGTTGTTTTTAGTAATGCGGTCGCCAAACCTTTACTATTTTACTTCAGGAGGCTACTTTTCCTAAAGGTTTTTTATTTCCCCCGGTAGAACCGGGGGTTTATTTTTCGCTAAAGCATCAATAACAGCCGCTTATCGATAAAAAAAGATAAGCGGCTGATTTTATGATTTGAGTCTTCGTGCGAGATTTACATCCTCGGCGGTACAGCTTTTGGTGTAGCGTGCCTTTTTGTAAAGCTCGGTAAGCTGGGTCACGTCTTCGCCCTTTTCGCTGCACAGCGCGGCAATTTCGCTCGGCGTAAGACTGCCGAGATCGGTGCGGCTGCCAAGCAGAGCGCCGATGCGTTTTTTGTATATATTGCGAATCTTTTGGGCGTTGCTGCGGCCGGCAAATATATCCTTTGCTTTCTTTGGCGGCGGCTCCAGCTTTTCTATCGTGTCGTACCCGGATATGCGGGTGCGCGTTTGTGCATCATTTTTCCGCAAAAAGCCTTCGATAATATCCCTGATTATGCGTACAAGGGATTTTACCGCCCATACAACAAGCGCGACAAAGAGGACGGCTGAGATGAGATACATCAGATACAGCCCCCACATTGAGCCCTCGCTGTATTGGGGTGAGTAAGAAGAGTCGCCGATAAGGTTGGGAGGGCTTCCTGCCGAGATGCTGCAATTCGGAAGATGGCTTACAATAAAGGTGAAGAGCCATATTATCACAGCAAGTCCGGTTTTAATCACAACGGTCAGAAGATTTCTTCCGTTTGATTGGGGAAGCATAAGCGATATCAGCAGTACGATCATAACAGCGGTTATAAGTATACCGCCCATTCGTTTTCGTATATGTCTGATAGGCTGACCGACCTGATTGCTGAATATGGATAGCGAATTCGAAAGGCGGTTTATGAACCATACGGCGATGCACAGCGGAAGATATACGGCGGCTATCATGCTCAGCCATTGTGAAGCCGAATGCTGACCGTTTCGCCATGTGAATACCGTAAGCAGCGCGAGCGGCAGAGAGAGAAACAGCATATCGTTGTATTGCGGACTGTCCTTGCGGGCGCGAAAATGGATAATTAGTCCGCATACCGCGGCGGCCGCACCAACAGCGCCGCAAAGTATTCTTTCGTATGTGCCGCTGCCGAGAAATATGCAGCCGATTATTGCAAGCAGAGGTACCGCCGCGCGTATCGCAGTAATATCGGTAAGCCGTACGGCAAGAGCGACAGCTGCGAATGCCGCCGCGGCAGGAAGAAGACCGATGCAGAACTCAAACGGATGATCCATTGCAGCGTAGGAAATTGTGACGCATACCGCAAGCGAGAGGAGGAACCACTGCATGCTGTAAAGAATATCAACAATAACGGGGGCGCGATTATCTTTCACAAACAACCCTCCAGACACAGTGGTTTTTAATCTTTTCAAGTCCGCAAAGCTCCGGTTCGTCCTCGGTTCTTATCGGCGCTATCCAGTAAAGCTCACGGTCGGCGGTCAGGCGGTTTATGTGATCACACATTTTGTCTCCGGCCTCGGATGATATGAAAATAACAAGCTCGTTGTCGCCTGCGGCTTTGGGAATGGTGTCGGTAAAATCTATCGCCGGCACGGCATCGCGGTCGGTGTCAAGCCGCGCAAGAGCGGTCAGACAGCTATCCTTATGCTCGGGCGAACAGCCGTGACCGATGATGGCGGTACCGCCGCCGGAGCAGTCGCGTCCGTTGCAGCATAGCCCGACGGGTATGCCGT
>JAGBFS010000104.1 GCA_017936365.1 Clostridia bacterium | reverse complement strand
ACATCACGCCATTGCATCAAAGATTATGATGCTTGAACCCTCCGATTCAAAAGAATGCCGCGATTTTGCAAAGGCCGCTTTTGATCTGAGCGAAAAGTTCGACACCCCCGTTATGCTGCGTCTTTGCACAAGAGTCGCTCATTCCCGCGGCATCGTTGAGCTTTTTGACCGCGAGGAAAAAGAGCTTCGCGCTTATGAAAAAAATCCCGCAAAAAACGTTATGCTTCCTGCTTTTGCGCGCGGAAAGCACGTTATTGTTGAAAAACGTACCGCAGATGAGATCGAGTTTGCCGAAACATGCGATCTTAACCGCATCGAAATGAACGATACCGCTATCGGCGTCATTGCAGCAGGTATCAGTTACAGCTATGCAAAAGAGGCTTTGGGCGACAAGGCAAGCTATCTCAAGCTTGGTATCGTCAATCCCCTCCCCGTCAAGCTTATAAAGGATTTTGCCGCAAAGGTTGACAAGCTTTATGTTATCGAAGAGCTTGACCCGATCATCGAGACCCATTGCCGCAACATCGGCGTTGATGTTATCGGCAAGGAGCTTTTCCCGATGTGCGGCGAATTCTCCCAGTCGCTCGTCAGCAAGCTTATTCTCGGCGAAGAGGCCGAAAGCGTTGCGATTGAAGATCCTATCCCTCCGAGACCCCCTGCAATGTGCAGCGGCTGTCCGCACAGAGGTCTCTTCTATACATTAAAGAAGCTCAAGCTCAACGTCGCCGGTGATATCGGCTGCTACACTCTCGGCGCGCTGGCTCCGCTTGGCGCTATGGATTGGTGCATCTGCATGGGTGCTTCCATCTCATCTCTCCACGGCTACAATAAAGCCCGCGGTGAAGAGGGCGAAAAGCGCACAGTCGCCGTTATAGGTGATTCCACCTTTATTCATTCCGGCATCAACTCCCTCATCAATATCGCTTATAACAGAAGCAATTCTGTTTCCATCATTCTTGACAACTCCATCACCGGTATGACCGGTCATCAGCAGACCCCCACTACCGGCAAAACTCTCAAGGGTGATGTTACTGCCGCTGTTTCTCTTGAAAAGCTGTGTGAAGCTATCGGCATTAACCGCGTAAGAGTCGTAGACCCCTATGACCTTGCCGAATGTGAAAAGGTCATCAAGGAAGAGCTTGCCGCTGACGAGCCTTCCGTCATCATCAGCCGCCGTCCCTGCATACTGCTCAAGTATGTTGAGAAAAAGCCGCCGATGAAGGTTGACAGCGATAAGTGCCGCAGCTGCAAAGCCTGCATGGGACTTGGTTGTCCTTCAATAAGCCTTTCCGACGGTAAGGCAAAGATCGATCATACACTTTGTGTCGGCTGCGGTATATGCTCCCAGCTGTGCCATTTTGACGCGATAAAATAAGAAAGTAGGGCAGCAAATATATGAGTGTTAAAAGTATTCTTATAGTCGGCGTCGGCGGTCAGGGCACACTGCTTGCTTCAAAGCTCATGGGCAGTGCCCTTGTTTCCACCGGCCGCGATGTAAAAGTAAGCGAAGTTCACGGTATGAGCCAGCGTGGTGGTTCGGTAATCACCTATGTCCGTTACGGCGACAAGGTCGATTCCCCTATCATAAATGAAGGTCAGGCCGATGTTATTCTCTCGTTCGAGCTTCTTGAGGCTGCAAGATACCTTCCCTATCTTAAAAAGGGCGGTGTTATCATCACCAATACCCAGAAGATTGACCCGATGCCTGTCATCACCGGAGCTGCTGTGTACCCGGAAGAAATCGAAAACAAGATCAAAGAAAAAGGCGCAAAGATAATTGCTGTTGATGCTTTATCAATGGCAGAGAACGTCGGCAGCGCAAAGGCCGTCAACGTTGTACTCCTCGGCGTTGCATCCAGCTACATGGATATCAGCGAAGAGGATTGGCTCACAACAATCCGCGAAGGCGTCCCGGCAAAATTCACCGACTTGAATCTGGCTGCATTTAAAGCCGGACGTTCGGTCAATCAGTAACCCCCAAAACATAACGTAAAAGAATTAAATACATATAAAAAACCGGAATCCCCACGCTTGACAGTTAAGGGATATCCGGTTTTTTGTGTGCCTTCAAACCAAAAATGAGGCCCGGCGATATACCGGACCTCATCATATAAATAATTAAATTTATTCTTCTGAAGAATCTTCTTCATCAGCCGATCCAGTCGATTCTTCAGCAACCTCTGCCGGCGTTTGAGTATCATCAGCATCCGCTGTCTGATCGCAGTCATCATCTTCGTTTTCAGCTTCCGACTCCTGAATCTCATCCTCTGTCAAAGCAGGCTTGCAAAGTTCCTCCTCATCACACGGATCAAGCACGATGCCTGTTGAAGTAACACCCGGTTCAGGCAGTCTGTTGGGGAAAAGCTTTTCTACAACGCCGGTCATAAGGATGATTCCGATAGGAACAAGCGCAATGCTGATCCACTGCGATGTGGAAAAAGCACCGAATATTCCGCGGATAGCATCATCTCTTAAATACTCATTACAGAAACGGAAGATTCCGTAAAGGATAGCGTAGAGGCCGACAACCTGTGCTTTTTTGCGCGGTTTTCTGGAATAGAGAAGCAATATCGGCAAAAGAATAAAGAAGTCAAATGCTGCTTCATAAAGCTGTACGGGAAGTCGGTATGTTCCCATTGCGGAGCTGAGCTCGCTGTTGACGATTATACCCCATGGCGGAGCAGCCTCGCGGCCGTAGCAGCATCCTGCAAAGAAGCAGCCCATTCTTCCGAAGCCATGTGCAAGCGGAAGGAACGGTATAAGAACATCCGCAGTGCGCCAGAAATCAAGCCGGAACATCTTTGTGTAAACGAATCCGCCGATAAATCCGCCGATAAGTCCGCCATAAAATACGATACCGCCGGTAAGGAAACGATTGAAAAGGAACGAAAAGCTAAAACCGAAATCTTTGAAATATTCGATCATTCTTGGAATATCGGTTATAAAATAAAGTATCTTCGCGCCAAGCAATCCGCCCAAAAAGCAGAAAATCGAACACAGCAAAAGGTCGATGGAATAGAAACCTTTTTTCTTGCCTCTCATGCAGGCAAAAAGTATTGCAAAAAATGCACCGGTCATCATCATAAGTCCATACATCGGAATTTCACGACCGAGGAAATTAATATACGGCAGCATTTTGATTCTCCTTACATCAATAATATACTGAACCAAATACAGTATGTTATACATTATAACATTACTTTGTTTTTTGTCAAATATTTTATTGTATAGACGCATACCGCATAAAGTAAATAAAAATTTGCAAAATCACAAAAAGCACTTGATTTTTTTATCATGATATGATAATATATATTACGCTAAATCGAATATGATTTACATTCGGGGGTGTAGCTCACCTGGGAGAGCGCTTGAATGGCATTCAAGAGGTAAGGGGTTCGATCCCCCTCATCTCCACCACGAAAAAGCCGCGTAAACATCACGTTTATGCGGCTTTTTTATGCCATTTTTCGGGTTTTGGCACATCACGTATTTTCGCGCTTTTTTCGGCTGAATTATAATCAAATTGCTAACGAAAATGCTAACAAAAAAGCAGCCCCGCACAACGACAACAAAAATCGTTATGCGGGGCATTTTGATTACATATTATCTCTGTCCGTTGGATTATTAAGTGCGCCAAAAATAGCTATGCCGCACCCAACAACAACCAAAGCTATTCCGCGAGGACTTGAGAAGTCGCCCATCTCGATATAGGCGTAAATCGAAGTGAGAGCTGTCACCCACACTACCGGCGATTTAAGTCTTTCTAAAAATTCTTTCATCGTTATTCCCTCCTGGTTCTGCAGTCATGGTATTCTCTGCAATTCTCTTCTATGCCGTCTATACGCTTGTGCGCCTGTGTTGCCGATGCCTCCACCTTTGTCACGCGCTGGCGAAGGTCAAGATACTGATCGTCCTGCTTTTCCTGATGGCGTTTGATATCATCGACACCGGATTTTATGTATCCGATTTCGGTAAGGATAACACCGCCCTCCTTGCCGCTGTCTGATGTGTCCTTTGCCATCGAGCGGCGCAAAGCCAGCGCAGCGACAACCGCGCTGGCAACGGCGCATACAATTCCTATAATACCTCCAATATCCATCACTTCACAGCCTCCTTCAAAGCCTTTCTTGTCGCGGGACCGACACGTCCGTCGACCTGAAGCTTCTTCGCTCTCTGGAATCTTTCAACCGCCGCATCGGTCGCGGGGCCGAAGCTGCCGTCGATTCCGGATTTTCCTATATCATATCCGGCGCGTACAAGATGCCATTGCGCCCATTTTACGTTATCTCCGCGAGGACATCCCTTATATACAGTGATCTTCGGTTCGGTATATGGGCATCCGCGAAGCGCCTTTTCGCTGACCCAGCCTGTGGCATTCCCCACTTTGACAAGATACCATTTAACCTTATCGCCGCCGATGTATACCGATTTGTACGAATAGCTTGTCCCAGCCTGCATCGTAGCTACACGCGCCGCCGATGCAGTCGGATGAGCATACACCGGACAATTATTATCCGCTTTGATGGTGGCCGACGCAGCGCTCGCTCCGCTCGGTTTGCCGGCCGCGATTTGGGTGAATGGGAACTTATCGCCGGGGCAAGAGGTAGCGGTCACATCCTTGTGTTTGAGTATCTTTGATATGCTCGGGTACTTGCCCTTTATGTAACTCACAAGCTCTTGACCTGCTGCAAGCTGTGCGGCGGGCATTGTTTCGCGCGTATAGTCGCCCTCGAAGCATACGCCTATACTGTAAGAGTTGCCGTTTTTCGCGTGCGCTCCGAGCCTGTCGATCGGTCTGCCCTGCCACACACTGCCATCCTTTCGGACAAAGAAATGATAGCCTATTCCTTTCCAGCCGTTCGACAGATGCCACGAATGAACCTCCTGTACACTGCATTTAGATGCCGCAGCATGATGAAGAACGATCGCCGTCGTTTTTGCTCTTTTGGAAAGACTTCCGGCAAATTTAAGGTTTGCATTTTTGATATTCATGTAAGCCCCTCCTTAAAACGCTTCAATATTCATCGATTCTTCTTGATATTGCTCATTTATCCTCTTTTCGATATCGGATAAATCCACTTCAGTGAGAACGCCTTTTTCAAACCATCCAACCGAATTCAGGATAATCTGATAGTCCGCCATGTTGCCAACCGCTTTTATGAGTCCGTTTTTGATAAAGGCTGCGAGAGAAAACATTTATACATTACCTCCAATACTTAATATAGCGCTTTTCAGCTCTTCAATTTTTTTGTCGATGTACCCTTTTGACGTAGCCACATATTCGGCATATATTTCCGCCGCCGAATCGGTTACTATCGTTGTTGCCGGTCGATTTGTTTTTAATGATTTGAAGGCCGCGATCTCTGCATCTGACAGCGGCTTTTCTACCGGGGTCGCCATTATGTATTTGATATTTGAGCCTATAAATTCATTGAATTTATCCGCTGTTATTTCGCCATCGCTTATTGGCATGCGGATAAAGAAGCTTCGCGGGCTACTGTTGAATATTCTGTATCTGTCTGTAAATTGAGTCCGCTCGTTGTAAGACACCGAAAGGCACGTCGGAGACATTAAGCAGCTGATGTTTGGATTCACTAAAATATCCTGCTGACCTTCAGGCAAGCTCACCCTCAAAAACGCGCCGCCGGCGGAAACATAGCTGTTGTCGACCGTAACCTCCCAGGCTGCAGAAATCGTAGGAGACGCTACGCGCTTTATATATACACCACTTTTAAAGTCTATTTCGTCAGCTATCCAATGTTGTCCGTTTAAATCTGTATAATTACCTCCGGACGATACTGGAATGCCGGGTAAGGTGTATTCCAGAGGTAAAGTCTGATTATTGGGCTCTATGTATTCGGTTCGGCTTTGAATATACACCGCAATCTGTGTATCCTTGACCCACGAGCATCTGAAGTATTTAGCGCCCTTCGGAACATTAACGGTAGTGAATATGTCTTTAATGCTCAACGTAGAGATCCACTTTTTATTCTCATCATAAAAGCCTACTCTGTATATATACGAGTTGCTTGCAGTGCCATCATATGCAGGTATCAGAATATACAGATTAGTGTTAATCGCCGGAATATAATAGCCAACACGCGCCGAAGCTTCTGCCGCGACGGATCCGTCTGTGGTGCTTATATATCCGTTTTCGGAGCTGTCTCCCAGTATATTTTTGTTGGTGATAGACAGCACCGGATTAACCACGCTGCGAATAGCCGCCGGCGTTGACGGTGCCGGAGTTCCGCTCTGTACCGATTTGCCGTATATCTTAAGATTGCGAAACCCATGCTTTGAAGAGTCGGTAAGAACCAACGCATTACCGCTCGCATCGTTTATGATCTTTACCGTTTCAAGCTGATCGGAAAGCCCGGTTATTGCCTCAATCGGGTGCTGATTCGCGGCGTCGCGATCCAGGAGCAGCGAATGACTCACCTTCGAGTCAATAACAACATCACGGAGTCGCTCCTCGATTTCTTCTTTCCATTGATTGAAGATATCAAAATATTCGGTATCTTCTGCCTCCGGGCTGTCTCCGGAATCAACTACTTTTAATTCGTTGTAAAACCCTGTATTCCACGCATATTCTATTTCGCTTGAAGAATCGAGCTTAAAAAAATGGATCGTGAAGCTCAGGCCGCCCGCTGCTCTCGTAGCGTTACCGCTGATCTCCCACGATCCTTTAACGATATTTTCATTCTCTTCGCTTATATCAAAATCCTTAACATCGTAATATCCTTCATGCTTCTCTTTAGTCTTTGCATCCACATTCAGATAGTTAACTCTTACCGAATTACACGCGCTGATGTCATATCCTTCCACTATTTTCGGGATCTCAAAGGTAACCTTTTTGGAATTATGGTCATTCTTGGCCAGAATCGTTGACCCGGATATCAGCACAAGCTCTTTGGTTGCTGTATCAATTCGAAAATGCGGTCCGTAATATGTGTTCTGTTCGCTGGTCATGTTATCCTCCTTTCATTATTCAAGCCATATATCTTTTATAATCAGATTAACTTTACCTTTATACGCTTTCGACGCACTTCCAATTATCAGATAATACCCACCCGATTCAGGAAGCTCTATATTCCCACTTATATTTCCCGACAAAGCACTCACAGAAGCCGTTTTTTGCGCGCCTGCGCGCTTATTGGCGTAGTATTCTATTTGATTGTCGCCCGATACGCCCTCTGCAGATGTTATTGATATCCTGCTCAATGTTTGAAGTGCGACAAACACTGAGCGAATGTTTTTGTTGTCGTACACTGTGCCTGCGTCTATTGAATATGTACCCGAGAAAGAAAGCCTTGTGAATCCCTCGGCTTTCAGACCATCAACATCAAGATAAGCGGCGCGGTAGCGTGATGTTCGGAATGTGTTATTTGCTGAACTTGTTGAGCCGCTCGTCGAACAAGCGATAGAATCGCCAGAAACCGTACCTGTGCCAACCGAAGAATATGACGTATTTGAGTCATCATCGTACACTGTGCAAACTGCGGAAAAACCATTCTCAAGTATGTCGTAGTTAACGCCATAGCCTTTTCGAAAAAGATACGCTGCCTTAATTGTTGTTAACGCCGATATATCAATGTCAGCTGTAATGTTACTATAATCAGCATTCCAGCCTTCAAACACATAACCATAAAAATTAGAATCAAACTTTGTTATATTCGGCGGTGTTGCACTTTTACCATCTGTTACCCATTCAATTTTTAACAAATTATCAAGATTATCAAACCATCTAACACGGTGTTTTTCTGTCCATACTTGCTCGTCATCGAAATACGCCGCCTTGACTTTTATGCCATCGTAATAAAGATTATAAATATTTGTATTAGGTATCAGAAGTGACAATATATAACACCCCACTTTCGGGAGTAATTGCAGCATACTCACTTTCGGTTTTTTTTTCAATGGCAATACCACGCAAATCAGCTTTTTGTTTTGCGGTCAAGTCTTCATATTTTAAAGGCTCCCCTTTGTCGCCTTTAAGAGCAATAACTTCTCCAATTTTTTTCCCTTTATTGTAGACACCAATCAAACCCAACATTTGCACCTCCTTTTTTTAATTACTTGTTATTTCATAAAGGTAATTT
>JAGBFS010000103.1 GCA_017936365.1 Clostridia bacterium | reverse complement strand
GTGCGTCCTCAAGTCCCTTTCGGCTCGATTTGCCGAACAGCTCAACACTGCCGCCGCTCGCACAGGTAAGACCGGTTATAGCCCTTATGGCTGTCGTTTTGCCTGCGCCATTTTCGCCGATGAAACCGTAGATTTTGCCCTTTTCGACCGTAAAGCTCACGTCGCGAAGCGCCGTCTTTTCACCGTAAGTCTTGGTGAGGTTGTTTACCCTGAGTATGATATTTTCCATAATGCCGATTCCTTTCTCTTCGGTTGATGTCCGGATAATACTCCTCAAACCTTAATTTTGCGCACGAAAAACATTAACCGAACATTAAAATTTTCAAATAGCCCTATTTTATTGCTGTAATATCAAAAAGCCGAGGTGCTATCCACGCCCCTCGGCTTTTGTTTTTCAATTGAGTATAATTTCTTTTTTCTGACAGATAATAACATCGAAATTTGCAAAACAAGGAGATTTATATATATGAAAGCAACCGGAATTGTAAGACGCATTGACGACCTCGGAAGGGTCGTTATCCCTAAAGAAATAAGAAGGACAATGAGAATCCGCGAGGGCGACCCTCTTGAGATATACACCGATAATGACGGTGAGGTCATTTTTAAAAAATATTCCCCTATAGGAGAGCTTTCCCCTTATTCGGGGCAGTACGCAGAGGTGCTTTGCAAAAACTCCGGCTTTCCCAGCCTGATATGCGACCGCGATCACGTTGTAGCCGCCGCGGGCGTATCGCGCAAGGAATATCTTGACCGCCGCATATCGCATGAGATGGAAGAGATGATGGAGGGTCGAAAATCGTTTGTCTCAAAATGCGCCGCTGATGGTTATATGCAGCCGGTCGAGGGACTCGACCGACGTGCGGTAGCAATGTTTCCTGTGCTTGCTTCGGGCGATATCGTCGGCGCGGTAGTGCTTCTTGAAAGCGATTCGGGAAACCTGCCGAAGGATACCGAAATAAAGCTGGCGCAGGTCGCCGCCGGATTTTTGGGAAAACAAATGGAAGAATAATTTTCCTCATGATACTTTGACAAAGTTCCTCCTGCCGCTGCGGAGGAATTTTTGTTAAAGTATCATTTTTTCTCGGGCCGTTTTCACACTCACTTCTTATACCTAAAAACAGTAAAAATGTCAGGCTCTGCAGAAATTGTATGATTATGTTTTAAGTTGACTTTAAGGCGAATTAGTGGTATATTTAAATGAACGTTATAATGCGATTTTTGTTGTTATATCAAAGTTTTCCAAAAAAATTGCGTTGTGCAAAAATGATTTATGCATCTTAATAAATCCCGGCTTGAGCGGCTCAATTCGCCGTTATTGTTTTTACCAAAAACGATACCCGATAAAGCCGTTGTCTGCCCAATAAAACATTATCTAAAAAAGCACAAAACACTCCTTAAAAAATCTGTCCGGGGTGTTTTGCGGGAATATTAATACCGGAACAGGAGAATGGAAATGAGTAACACAACCAAGAAAATGAATATCGCCGTAGCCGGAACGGGCTATGTAGGATTGTCCATTGCCGTGCTTCTTTCGCAGAATCACCATGTAACCGCTGTTGATATCGTTCCTGAAAAGGTCGACATGATCAATCAGCGCAAATCACCCATTCAGGATGATTATATCGAAAAATACCTTGCCGAAAAGGAGCTTGACCTTACCGCAACTCTCGACGGCAAAGCAGCTTATGCCGATGCGGATTTTGTTGTCATCGCCGCTCCGACCAACTACGATTCCAAAAAGAACTTTTTCGACACAAGCGCAGTTGAGGCGGTAATCGATCTTGTCATGGAAACCAATCCCGACGCGATAATGGTCATCAAATCTACAATTCCCGTCGGCTACACCCAGAGCATCAGAGAGAAAACCGGAAGCAAAAACATCATTTTCAGCCCGGAATTTTTGAGAGAGAGCAAGGCTCTTTACGATAACCTCTACCCCAGCCGCATCATCGTCGGTACCGATATCAACGACGAAAGACTGGTCGACGCCGCTCATACATTTGCCGCCTTGCTTCAGGAGGGCGCGATCAAAGAGGATATCGACACCCTCTTCATGGGCTTTACCGAAGCCGAAGCGGTCAAGCTTTTTGCCAACACCTATCTCGCTCTTCGCGTATCCTATTTCAACGAGCTGGATACATATGCCGAAATGAAGGGACTTGACACCCGCCAGATCATTGAGGGTGTATGCCTCGATCCCCGTATCGGTCTGCACTACAACAATCCCTCCTTCGGCTACGGCGGATATTGCCTGCCCAAGGATACAAAACAGCTTCTTGCGAACTATCAGGATGTTCCCGAAAACCTCATCGAAGCAATCGTTGAGAGCAACAGAACACGAAAGGACTTTATTGCCGACCGTGTTCTTGATATCGCCGGAGCCTACGGGGCAAATGACAGCTGGGATCCCAGTAAGGAAAAGGAAGTCGTTGTCGGCGTTTACCGTCTTACCATGAAGAGCAACAGCGACAACTTCCGTCAGAGCTCCATTCAGGGCGTTATGAAGCGCATCAAGGCAAAGGGCGCTACTGTCATAATTCACGAACCCACTCTTGAGGATGGCAGCACATTCTTCGGCAGCGTGGTCGTCAACGATATCGAAGAATTCAAGAAAAGAAGTCAGGCGATAATCGCAAACAGATACGACCCCTGCCTCGATGACGTTCAGGAAAAGGTTTATACAAGAGATATTTTCCGCAGAGACTGATCGCCCCGCCGCTCGCAGTATATCAGAGAGGATAAATCGGTGCGCTCATGCACAGCCGTTTTTTATCCCTACAAGTTTATTTGGAGTGATTTATAATTATGCAGCACATTTTTATTGTTGGTGCAAAGTCCCTCGGCGCTTACGGCGGATATGAGACCTTCGTGAAGAAGCTGACCGAGTACCATCAGAATAACGATAAAATAAAATATCATGTAGCTTGCAAGGCAAACGGCGACGGATGCATGGACGAATCCACGCTGAACGGTGCGGAAACATTAAGCGACAGCGAATTTGTTTATCAGAACGCGCACTGCTTCAAGATAAAAGTCCCGAAGATCGGTCCGGCGCAGGCAATTTATTATGATGTTGCCGCATTGAACTACTGCTGCAAGTACATCAAGAAGAACAAGATCGACAACGCGATCGTTTATATTCTTGCCTGCAGGATAGGTCCCTTTGCCGCTCATTTCCAGAAAAAGATACATCGTCTCGGCGGCAGGCTTTTCATCAATCCCGACGGTCATGAATGGATGAGGGCAAAATGGTCAAAGCCCATTCGCAAATACTGGAAAACCTCCGAGCAGATGATGGTAAAGCACGCCGACAAGGTTGTATGCGACAGCGTCAATATTGAAAAGTATATCCTTGAAAGCTATGGAAAATACAACCCCGATACAACCTTTATCGCCTACGGTGCCGATCTGACATTGAGCACCATGACCGATGACGCCCCCGCTTTGGTCGATTGGTATCAGCAAAAGGGGCTCAGCCCGAAAAACTATTATCTTGTTGTCGGAAGATTTGTTCCCGAAAACAGCTTTGAGATAATGATCCGTGAATTCATGCGTTCAAATTCAAAGCGCGATTTTGCGATCATTACCACTGCCGACGATAAATTTCAGGCACAGCTTGAGGAGCGCCTGCATTACAAAAACGACCCCAGAATCAAATTCGTCGGTACCGTTTATGAGCAGGAGCTGCTTAAAAAGATACGCGAAAACGCATACGCATATTTCCACGGCCACACGGTCGGCGGAACCAATCCATCATTGATCGAAGCCCTCAGCAGCACCGATCTCAATCTGCTTATCGACGTTGGCTTCAACCGCGAGGTTGCCGAGGACGGCGCTCTGTACTGGACTGCGCAGGACGGAAACCTTGCACAGCTTATCGACCGCGCCGACGCGATGGGCGCGGAGGATATTCAGGATCTGAGCCAAAAAGCAAAGGATCGCGTATATAAGGAATACACATGGGAAAAGATTTCCGGAATGTACGAGGAGCTTTTCCTTGCACAGTAAAATGCGCCGCTGTGCAAATTTCATCGGCGGCGCCGCAAATTTAACATGAGGAAAGTTGAGCATGCTGAAAGAAAAACAGATAACGCGTTTTGACAATCTTGACGGTCTTCGCGCAATCGGATGCCTTGGCATTATCGCCATGCATATCAAAGCAAATGCCGATTACCAGACATCAAGCTATATTTACAACAACATGGTGTCCACATGGACCGTGTTCGTCTATCTCTTCCTTATAATAAGCGGATTCGGTATGTTCTGCGGATACTACGAAAAGATCAAAAACAGAGAGATAGATATTAACCAATTCTATCTCAAGCGGTACAAAAAGCTGCTTCCGTTTTTTGCTTTTCTTCTTGTAATAGATGTTGTGATGGAAAGAAGCCTCGACCATCTCATCGAAGCCTTTACCGAGCTTACAATGATATTCGGACTTCTGCCAAACAATAATCCGAATGCCATCGGCGTCAGCTGGACTCTCGGCGTAATCTTCCTTTTCTATATGCTTATGCCGTTTTTCGTCTTTCTCTGCTACAACCGTATTCGTGCATTGCTCTCTCTGGCGGTGTCGGTGGTTCTGGTTTATTTCTGCGACATCTACTACTTTACGGACAAGTTTGTTGTCGATTCGTTCATCCCCAGACACAGCTTTCTCTATTGCGCTCCGTATTTCCTTGCCGGCGCCTGTATTTATCTGTACCGTAATGAGATAATCGGTTTTGTCAAACGGTTCAGATGGCTTGTGCTCGCACTTAACATCGCACTTACCGTTCTTTATTATATGACCCCGATCGGTATCACCGGCGTTTTCATGACCTTAAAGCACACGGTTCTTTTCGTTTGCTGGGTCGGATATTTCATTTCCTTTGACTCGAAAGCCCTCCAGCTCAAGCCTTTGCGCTTCATCGGCGGCATCAGCATGGAAATGTATCTTGCCCAGATGGTCGTTTTCCGCGCATTGGAAAAGGTCGGACTGCTTTACATTTTCGGCAAGGGCATGATATCCTTCCTGTTTATCTTTGTGCTAACGGTTGCCGGATTGATAGCTTTTATTTGTACTTACAATTTCTGTTTCAATAAGATAAAGTCGTTTTTCAGTAAAAAAACTGCGGCTCGGAGGACAGCTAATGAAAAACAATAAAAATCTGCTTGATACATGCCGTGACTACTGCACAGGCTGCGGTCTGTGCGGCTCGGTATTGAATAAGCCCTTCCACAGCGACGAAAAGGGATTTTTATACCCTGCATTGGAAGAGGCTGACCGCGATTTCTGCAGCGACGTATGCCCCGCCGCAGGAAAGGCCGTCAACTCGTATTCCGACGGCACTATCTTCGGCAAGATAATCTCCTGCAGGCTCGGCTGGGCAAACGATGAAAGCCTTCGTTTCAAGGCCTCGAGCGGCGGCGTACTTTCCGCCGTATGCATATACCTGCTTGAGCACAACATCGTTGACGGAATCATACAGACCAAAAAAGACGACAGCGACTTGAGAAAAACGGTCACCGTCGTCAGCAAAACCGCACAGGACGTCAGGGACTGCGCCGGCTCAAGATACACCGCATCAAGCCCTCTTATGAATATAGAATCGCTTATTGAAGAGGGAAAGAAATACGCCTTTGTCGGCAAGCCCTGCGACGTATCTGCGCTTCGGATGCTTTCACATTCCGGACGGGTCGAATGGACAAAACAGATAGTGTATATGTTCTCCTTCTTCTGCGCGGGACAGCCGAGCATTGCCGCAAACAACAAGCTGCTTAACGCGCTCGGCTGCCAGTCGGCCGACGAATGTCTGGAGTTCGATTACCGCGGAAACGGCTGGCCGGGATATGCCGCCGTTGTAACCAAGGACGGCAAAAGCAGCAAGATGGACTACGAGCGCTCCTGGATGACGATACTCGGACGCGACGTCAGAAGATGCTGCCGCTTCTGTGCCGACGGCACCGGCGAGCAGGCTGATATATCCTGCGGCGACGCATGGTATCTCGGTGCTGACGGAAAGCCCGACTTCACCGATCGTCCCGGAAGGAATGTCGTATTTTCAAGAACCGAAGCTGGTGACAGGCTTCTTCACGACCTGACAGCTGCCGGATGCATCACCGTCGAACCGTACGATATAGAAAAGGACGGACTCAAAAAGAGCCAGCCCTATCACTATAACAGAAAGGCATCATTGAGCAGCCTTAAGCTTGCAATGTCGGTCTGCCGAAAGAATTTCCCGCTGTACGACAGCAAGAAAATGAAGGGCTATGCAAAGGGCTATCCGATAAAGAGCAAGACCCTCAGATGCATCGGAACAATAAAGCGCGTATGGAGTAAAGTAATATGAGTGTAAAAAAAATTGGTTTTCTCGGTCTGACATTTACCGACCCCAACAAGGGCTGTGAGGCTCTGACATACACCTTCCTTGATATGCTGCGTGAATTTTATCCCGGTCAGCGGCTTGAAATAATCTGTTTCATGCGCGGCGACGACCTCGGCATCATTCCCGAGGTCTATCCGGAATTTGACTTCCGCTGTCACGTTCTTAATATCTACAATCCGTTCAGCTGGCTGAGCGTGTATAAGGAGATAAAAACGTGTGCCTGCGTTTTCGACGCAAGCTATGGCGACGGCTTCACCGGCATCTACGGCACAAGAAGAAACTTCGTGCAGTGTCTGCGCAAGCAGATGGTGCTTTCGGCCAAAAAGCCGCTCTATCTCCTGCCCCAGACCTACGGCAATTACAAATTCCCGTTCAAAAAGTGGTCAGTCAACCTTATAAAAAAAGCCACCCTTGCCTATGCAAGAGATGAGCAGACCGCAAAAAGCGTCGGTCCGTTTGTCAAAACCACGTCCGATATGGCATTCGGTCTTCCCTTCGACAAATCGCTTTATAAATTTGACGAGGGCAAAAAGATAGGAATCAACGTTTCCTCGCTTCTCTGGGATACAAAAACCGTCGGCCGATTCGGTCTGACCGTTGATTACCGCAGATTTTACAGGGAGCTTATCTCGTATCTGATCGAGAAAAACGAATATCAGATTCATCTTATCCCCCATGTCATCGATCAGAAGAATCCCATGGCTGACGAAAACGATTATCGTATATGCGAGGAACTTGAAAAGGAATTTCACGGCCGGGTGGTTCTTGCTCCAGCATTCAATTCCGCCATCGAAGCAAAAAGCTATATTTCCAATATGGATATATTCCTCGGCTCGCGCATGCATTCCACCATCGGCGCAATATCCTCCGGCGTGGCAACCATCCCCTTCTCCTACGCCTACAAGTTTGAATCGCTCTATTCAAACATCAATTATCCGTACGTCATAAACGCAACCAAGGAAAGCACCGAAGATGCCCTTGAGAAGGCAAAGACATGGATCGGGACACCGGACAGGCTGCTTGAAAGCAGCGGCAAATCGGTCGCTCTTGCAAAGGAAAAGCTTGAGGATTTCCGAAAGGATCTGCACGAAAGCCTTATCGCAACCGGACTTATATGATTGGAGATGCACCCGCAACATGAAAAAGATTTTACTTGTCAGATCGACCCCGAACGATCTTGATATAAACGCATACAACGTTCAGCAGGTTGGTCTTGGCAAAAGCTTTGTAAAAAAAGGCTTTGATTACGATTTTATCACCTTTAAAAAGGACGCTCCGCGAAACGAGGTTGTTTTCTTTGAGGAAAACGGCTGCCGTGCAAAATGTATCGAACTGCCCCGAAAGCGCTTTTTCCGCTGGGGCATTAATACTGATATCTGCAAAAAGGAATTCCTCGATCAGTATGACATGATCATCTGTCAGGAATATTATCAGCTGGAAACCTATCTTATCTCCCGCAAATCCGACAGGGTTTCCCTTTACAGCGGCCCGTATTACAATATGCTGCTGCCGAAATTCCTCTCCCCCATCTACGACGCTCTGTTTACAAAGAAGATGAACAAGCAGCTTCGCTGTAAATTTGTAAAGTCTGTGCTCGCGCAGGAGTTTCTTCAAAAGAAAGGCTATACCGATCTTCAAAACGTCGGTGTGGCTCTTGATACAACCAGATTTTCAAACGATGAGATACTTCCCGAAACCCAAAAGCTTATGGATTTCATGAAGGAAAACAAGTGCCTGCTTTACGTCGGTTCGCTTATCGAGCGCAAAAACTACCCCTTCCTTCTTGAGGTGTACAAGCAGGCTCTCAAAAGAGACCCCGACATAAAGCTTGTCATCATCGGTAAGAGCAAGGCATCCACCACGCAGAAGCTGTTCGGCATCAAGGACGGCGATTATGCGGCAAAATACGATAAAAAGCTTACCGAAAAGGAAGCCGCCGGCATTTACCATCTCGAACGTCTTGCCAATCCGCAGATGAAGTACATCTATCCGCTGGCAAAGGTCTTCCTGCTGCCGTCCAAGCTTGAGATATTCGGAATGGTTCTTCTTGAGGCAATGCATTTCGGCGCACCGGTCGTTTCCAGCCGAAACGGCGGAAGTCTTACCCTTATGGCTGACGGTTCGTGCGGTCAGATAGTCGAAAAATTCGATGTCGATCTCTGGTGCGATGCAATATTCAGATATATAAACGACCCCGAATACGCCGCAAGAGTGGCCGAGGTCGGTAAGAAAAAGATCGAAGATGAATACAATTGGGACGTTATTTCCGATAAGATGCTGAAGGCCGCCGGACTCGCCGACGAACAATAGGCATTATATCAAATTCAATTTGCAAAAGCGGAGGAACATATTTTGTCGACAAATTATAATATAAGCTTTGTCGTGCTTTACTACAAGGCGTATGCTGATACGATCGATTGCATTTCGTCCGTTATGCAGCTTGATCAGAAAAGATGCAGCATCAATGTTGTTCTCGTTGATAATTTTTCAAATGACGGCTCTTTTGAAAAGCTTGAAGCCATGTATGCCGACAACAGCGCGGTTCACTGCATAAGAACCGGCGACAATCTTGGCTATGCAAGAGGAAACAACGCCGGCATCAAGTATGCAAAGGATGAGCTTGGCGCCGATTTTGCCATAGTCCTCAACACCGACGCTGTTATAGAACAGGCCGATTTCTGCGATAAGCTGTGCGAAATATTTGAACGCGAGCAGTTCTATGTGCTCGGCCCGCGCGTGCTCGGTTATTACGATAACCTCTCGCAGAGTCCGCGCAAATACAGCGATGACGATAAGGTTTTTTCCCAGCTCGTCAACGATTACGTCCATCTTTTCGCATGGAAGACCAACCTTATCAAGGCAATAAGAAAAGTTCGTCCCCAGCCAAAGATCGACCGTGCGCTGCCGGAAGGTGATGCAAAATACAAATGCGTCTGTCACGGCTGCTGTCTCGTATTCTCTCCGCTTCACCTCAAGCGGTGGGACAAGGGATTTTACGATAAAACCTTCCTCTACCGTGAGGAGCTTATACTGTTCTATATTCTCCACAAGCTCGGCTGCACGACCATGTTCTGCGACGAGCTCACCGTATATCACAAGGGCGGTACCTCGGTCGATGCCGAGCTTGGCAATTCCGGCACGGCTGCCGCCGAAAGACAGAAGCGCATAAGAACCTATAAAACCCGAATCCCCTCAATAAAGCAGGAGATGAAGGTCATGAAAATGAAGACCGACCGTCTTGAAGAGCTTCTGAAATAATTATCAATTTTTCAATCGACAGGAGATTTACTATGGTATCAGTTATTATTCCTGCATATAACCGCGCTCATACCATAAAGGCGGCTGTTGAAAGCGTACTTTCGCAGACCTGGAGCGATCTTGAGCTGATATTGGTTGACGACGGTTCGACCGATGAAACAAAAGCGGTCATCGAATCTATAAAGGATGAGCGCATCAGATATATATACCAGCCCAATGCGGGAGCCTGTGCCGCACGAAACAACGGCATCGGACTTGCAATGGGCGAATATATAGCCTTTCACGACAGCGACGATATATGGCATGCCGATAAGCTGGAGCTTCAGATGAAGGCAATCGAGGAAAGCGGTGCCGATATCGTTTTCTGCAAAATAAAGAAATTCAAGCCCGACGGCTCCTTTACCCTGATACCGACCGCCTGCCCGGAAGGCTTTCTTGACCCGATCGAAAACCTGTTCGGCATCGGCACGCAGTCCATCATTGCAAAGCGGGAGGTCTTCGATGAATTCCGCTTCGATCCGGAAATGCCGAGGTTTCAGGAATTTGAAATGCTTTACCGTGCAACCAAAAAGCACAGCATCTACTGCGTCGACAAGGGGCTTGTTGACTATTATATAGGCGAAGATTCCATAAGCAGCAATCCACAAAAGGTATATTCCGCCTGCTCTCTGCTTCGCCAAAAGCACCCCGAGCTTGTCGGAAGCTATCCGAAAATGGCATCAGTCATGGCATACAGCCTGCTTAACGGGGCAAGGCTTCAGAAAAACAAGGCCGACAGGAAGAAATTTATCTCTCTTGCAAAAGAATGCCGATCTGACATAAAGATCGCGGCTAAATCGGCTCTTATCTATCTCGGCATATTGAAATAAATCATACAGTAATTATCCAAGGGGGAGAATTCAATTGAAAGTATTGATCACCGGAGCACAGTTTAAAAACAAAGGGGCTCAGTCCCTGCTTTTTTCCATGGTGGATCAGCTTAGAAAAAAAGATCCTGATATCGACATCTATTATCTTCCGCTCGATGATTACAGAAAATATAACAAAGACGACTTCCGATTCAACATCATTTACGGCGGTATGGAGGCACACTATTACGAAAACAAGCCGTATATGCGCCCCTATCTCCTGCTGAAGGCATTTGCCAGAAAGCTTATCAAAAAGGGCTCGGTCGGCGCGGGAGATGTTCGTGCGCTTCACCGTATCCTGCCCGAGATAGATGCTATCATCGACGTCAGCGGTTATCAGCTTACGTCAAAATTCCCTAACGAAATGAACCGCAAGTTCTTATACTATATTGAAGAAGCAAAGCGCTATTCAAAAAAGGTGGTACTTATGCCCCAGTCCTTCGGTCCCTTTGATTACAAAGAGCAGAAGGACGAGATGATGGCGCTCATCAGAAAAAATCTCAATGAGGCAGATCTCGTCTTTGCAAGAGAAAGCGAAGGATACGATATACTTAAAGAGCAATTCTCCGTTTCAAAGCTCCGCCTTTCCCCCGACCTTGTCCTTCAGACGGGCGAGATCGACTATTCCACGATCTACACAACCCTTCCTGCGTTTGATTATCCGAAGCTTGAAACCACGGGAAACGTCGCCGTTATCCCCAATTCGGAAACCTTCAGACACGGAAGCGAGCAGACCATTTTGGGAATATACAAGAACGTTATCGAGCATCTTCTTGCAAAAGACAAGGAAATATATATATTCCGCCATTCAAACGACCTTTCCGCATGCGAAAAAATATACCGTATGTTTGAGGGCAGCCAAAAGGTTCATCTGATAAAGGAAGAGTTTGAGTGTGCCGAGTATTCGGAATTTGTAAAGCAGTTTGATTATATTATCGCATCAAGATATCATGCGATAGTCCACGCCTACAAGGAAAGCGTTCCTGCCGTTATTTTCGGCTGGGCAATAAAATATCAGGAGCTTGCAAAGCTCTTTGGACAGAGCGGCTATGTCTTTGACATCACCTCCGGCAACGCCGATCTTAACGCTATTTCTGCCTCTCTGGACGAAATGGAGCTTCGGCATCGCGACGAAAGCACCAGGCTCACCGAAACCCTTAAATCTTTGAAAGAGCATAGCTGTTTCGACCTTTGCTGGGATACGATAAAATAGGATTTACATATTATATGCAGCAAGCAAAATCTTTGAAAGGACTTGCTTATATATGCAATTAAAAATAAACAAGACCGAGCTGAAGGTCATTCTTCTGCTGCTGGCTTCGATTCAGATAGATTCCCTTTCACATATCCTGCCGTCAATAGCGACATATTTTAATGTATATCTTCCTATGGCTGTATGTGTGCTGATGGCGGCGCTCT
>JAGBFS010000102.1 GCA_017936365.1 Clostridia bacterium | reverse complement strand
GGTAAGCGAAAGCCCTGTTACTGCTGAAAAAATCGTATTGACTGCGGATAAAAAAGCATTTACGCCCAAAATTATTATAATACATTTAATAATGCTTGCAAGCTTGATTTTGCCCTTTTGGGGCGAGGATTCCGATATCGCCTTTCTGTTTATCAGATAGAAAACAAGATAAATAACCCCTGATATGAGCATCGCGGCATCTGATGCGATATAAAGTATGGCCGCTTCAAGCTGCATCAGCCCCAACATATCAAGAGCCATTATCATAACTACCATTAATATACCGCTTAGGAGCTGAAAAACCACCAGATGAGCCATGACAACAAGTCCCGTTATACATCCCGTACGGCGCAGAGATTTCTTAAATTCATTCATAAGATCACCTCATCAGCTTTCAAAGATAATCTCACGGCAGCTTTCAAGACAGGTAAAAACATATTCATCTCTATCCTGGTCAAGAAACCAGCCGCCCTCTTCAGCCAGGAGATCAAAATCCTCGTTGTAAGTGCAGGCGTAGTAGTTATCGGACGCGTTGTCTGTTAAAAAAATCGAATAGACCGGGGTATCATAATAGTCAACCGCCCCGTCCGTATACTCAGCCCCGATGCCATATTCAATGGTAAACTGATAATCAACGCTCTTGAAAGCATCTGCTTCGGCAGGGTCGTAGTTACAGAACATTATAGTACCTAACTCCTGTGCATCACTGAGAAGGGATTCCATCTCGGCAAACCAGCCGTATTCCGCCAGCTCATCTGATGAGATGTTGCCCACAATAGTATTCCAATCGATACCAAGATCGGGCATTCTTTCCGTCTGAGATTCCGAGCTGCATCCGCACAGCAATATGCAGATAATAGCGACGATGATAAAAATTATGCGCGTCTTGTTTTTCATGTTAAGATTCCTCTCTTTACTGTATTTTGTGCCTTCATCATACATTAGAAATCTTACAGCTACGAATAGGTAATCTTACATTTGTCTTACATTTTTTGTAGGCGCTGCGATTTTTCACCACGAAAACGCAAAAAAGGGCTGTTACCGAACCGTGTCCGGTAACAGCCTTCTGACACTTTCCAATGTCCAAGCCATAAAGAGGGCGGGAATCCGGCTAAATTACTTAACCTCGACCTCAGCGCCAACTTCCTTAAGCTTGTTAGCGATCTCCTCAGCCTCTGCCTTGGAAACGCCTTCCTTAACAGCCTTCGGGCAGTTGTCAACAAGCTCCTTAGCTTCCTTAAGGCCAAGACCAGCAAGATCCTTAACAGCCTTAACAACCTTGATCTTCTCAGCGCCGGCGTTCTTGAGGATTACGTCGAACTCAGTCTTCTCATCCTCAACAGCAGCAGCGCCAGCAGCAGCGGGAGCAACTGCAACAGCAGCAGCAGCGGAAACACCGAAGGTCTCGCAAATACCGTCAACAAGCTCCTTAACCTCCATCAGGTTGAGGCCCTTGATCTCTTCAAGAATGTTTGTGATTTTCTCACTCATGATGATTTATCCTCCAAATTTATTTTAGTATTAAAGAAACAGGCATATATAATTATGCGCTCTGCTCCATTTTCTCTGCAACTGCGTTGAGTGCAACAGCAAGAGAATGAGCACCCTCGTTGAGTGCGCAAGCAAGCTGCGAAAGAAGACCCTCTTTGCTGGGGATCTGTGCAAGCTTGACGACTTCGTCTGCAGAAATAGCCTTACCCTCGACATAACCGGCCTTGATCTTGAAGGTCTTGCTCTTGGACTTCTCAATGTAATTGTTGAGAATCTTTGCAGCGTTGGTATAATCGGGATCGAATGCGATTGCAGTAGTTCCTTCGAGAACATCCTCGAAACCGTTGAGGTTTACCTGCTGTGCAGCTCTCTTAAGAAGAGTATTCTTTACAACGCGGTATTCAACGCCGGCCTCTCTGAGCTCTTTACGGAGTTTTGTATCAGCTTCAACAGTAATACCTTTGTATTCGACGATAACACCAGCGATAGAGTTGGAAAGCTTATCGGCGATCTCGGCAACGACCTGCTGCTTCTGCTGAAGAATTGCATTGCTGGGCATAGTGGAAATTCACCTCCCGAAATTGGGTTTATATTGACAGACAGCAAAAAAGATAACGCCCTTTACCCGGGTGATTCCGAGAAAAGGGCGTGAAACAACCATAAAATATGTATTCAGGCACCTTCCTCGGCAGGCGAGCTAATGCTCTTTGCGGCGAACCACCTGCTGTCTTTGGTCAGCGTGCAGTATTATAACACATCACAATTATATTGTCAAGCTTTTATTTTATTATAAAAGCAAACCGCCGATCACCACATCAGCCGTTTGCCCTGTGCGTCGGTATCTATTCCGCCGCACAGTATCAGGATACCCTCGATAAATCCCCACAGAGCTCCCACACCGCAAGTCATAGATGTGAGTATTATCTGTGCGATTCCGATGCCTACTCTGCCGAGATAGAAATTGTGAACACCGTATCCGCCAAGGAACAGACCGAGCATTCCGGCCGCCAGTCTGCTTCTATGGCTGACGTTATGATACATATAAACGGTCTGCATATTTGCCTGCGGCACAGCAAGATATTGGCCGTCTTCCTTTATCGGCTGCAATTCCTTACAGGCTTTTTCCAAACCTGCACCGTTCCCCGCAACATAAGGCAGCATGCCCGGAGCGATTCCCGGCGGCTCCTGCGATTGATACGGCTGCGGATACACAGGGGTATACGGCGCACGGTACATCGACGGCGGAATATTTCTTGCCTGCGGCACCGGTTTATATTTCGGCTTTTCCGGCTCGGACTGCGGCACATCCGCGACCATCGTATCTTCAAAGGACGGCTCGGCGTTATGCTGTACCGTGACTATCTGTTCGCACACCGCAGGCTCCGAAGACGGCTGTATTTCCGAAACGGACTCTGCCGCCTCTTCAATAGCTATATCTTCGACCGCATCTTCCGGAACGTCCACCTGCGGAAGATCGGGCATTTCGGGCATGATTATCTCATCAACCGATGCTATTTCGATATTGTTTTCATCGTTATTGAACACCGACGTTACCTCCACCCTGAAATTCACGTCAAATATATCATATTTGAAAATATGTGTCAAGAAGCACAGATGATGAATCCATCTGGACTATGAAGACAAGATAATCTTAATCACAACGAGTAATTAATGTATCCTCTGTTGTAAATCTGCTCAAAAGCTTCCTGCTTATTGGAAATAATGTAATTCAAAATATGTTCATTATCCAATTTTATTTCCAAGCACTCTAACATTTTTAGAGTATCCGGGGCAACAGGAAGTGTGACCGCCTCTTCCTCCGACAATGCAAATTGCAGATAAATCCAAATTCGTTTACAGTAATTGCTTGTTACAACCGTTTTACTTAAATGATTATAATAAAACAGTTCATCATTTATATACATACCGTTTCTATCGAATTTCAACGAGAATTCTTCAGTGGAAAAAACCCAAATTTCAAGACTTTCTTCTTTTGTAGTATCGAAATCATATCGTTCAAGCTCCAGCTTGATTGTTTTCTTTCGAAAAAATGGTACACATATAAGAAACAAAACAGAGATTAGAACAAACGCCCCTAAACACAATAAGCCCTGTACTAAATATTTCTCATCATCTATTTCCATCAAAATAGCGAATATACCACCAAGTAAAATACAAATAACCACATATATAGGAGTCAATATGTATGAAATCGTAAAATCAAATGGTAACATTTGCGATTTTTCAAATGCTATAATTTCCTTCAATCTAATTCTTTCATTTTCTTTATCCATCACAACTCCACCACCTTTGGCTTAACTATAGCACCCAAAAATAAAAAAGTAAAGAGATAACACTCTTTTAAACCTTGTTGCTTTTAGGAGTCTATTTTAAAAAATCTTATAATCACAAAAAAAAGCACTTGACAGCTAATCGTAATTAGCCTATAATACGGTTAGCTAACCCAAATTAGCCTCGGAGGTTTTTTATGAACACAAGACAAAGGATCATCAAGGCGGCACTTACCCTGTTCGCTGAAAAAGGTTACAGCGATGTGTATGTAAGCGATATCGCTTCTGCTGTAGGGATAAAAGCTCCGTCATTGTATAAGCATTTCAAAAGCAAGCAGGAGATTTTTGAATCAATACTTGAAGAGCTGAAAAACAGCTATACCGAGCAGGCTGCTATGCTGAGCATTAACGGCAGCAGCGCCGATGCGGATGCCGCTGTTTATTCAGAAATCAACGAGGAAACGCTTATCAAAACAGGCACAGGGTTATTTTTATATTTTCTTCACGACGAGAATATGAAGCTGTTCAGAAAAATGCTTACCATTGAGCAGTATCACAATCCGGAGTTGGCGCAGCTTTATACAAAGCAGTATTATGATGATCCTATCAGTTATCAGAGCGAACTTTTTCGGCTTCTTATTGCACAAGGAAAATTCAAGGAGTGCGATCCCGATACCCTCGCGGTGCAGTTTTTCACCCCTATATACACATTGATCACCGTATGTGACCGCCACCCCGAAAGAGAAAACGAGTCACTTGCCATATTGGCAAACCATATCAGACAATTCAACAAAGCATATTTAAGGGAGGAAGAATCATGAAAATAGTATTAATTCACGGACAAAGCCACAAGGGCAGCTCCTACCACATCGGCAGGATGCTTGCTGAAAAATTTGGGCAGAGCGAAATTTCCGAATTCTTTTTGCCCGATGATCTGAATCATTTTTGCAAGGGATGTTATCTCTGCACCAAAAACGAAGAAATGTGCCCCTACTATGCCGAAAAATCCAGAATCATGACCGAGGTGGAAAATGCCGATCTGCTGATATTCACCACGCCTACATACTGTATGCGGGCATCCGCGCCCATGAAGGCTTTTATTGATCTCAACTTCACTTATTGGATGCCCCACAAGCCCAGAGAATGTATGTTTACAAAAAAGGCGGTAGTCATATCCACCGCCGCAGGAACAGGCATGGATTCCGCTATTGCCGACATTACAAACACATTGTTCTACTGGGGCGTGCCTTATATCAAAAAGTACGGTATTGCAGTACAGGCAGCCTCGTGGAACGACATAAAAGAAAAGAAAAAACGCCGCATTGAAAAAGACATGAAAAAGATGGCCAAAACAATAGAAAAGAAAAAGAATCCCAAAACAAGCTTCAAGACAAAGTTTATGTTTTGCATGATGCGTATGATGCAGGCCAAGGGCTGGGGCGCATCTCCCGAGGAAAAAGTCTATTGGCAGGAAAAAGGCTGGCTTGGCAAATCGCGCCCATGGAAAAAGTAATCCGGCAAGACGGGGATCATAAAGCTATATTAAGTGCGTCCGAAGAAGATTTGTCTTCTTCGGACGTCGCTTTATTTATGGTATAGAATTATTCGCATATTTATGCTATACTTTATTTGGCGAAGAATTAGACAAATAAGGATTTGTGGAGGACTTATGTATTCTGGACTAATTATAAAAGAAAGCATTTTGAATGAACAGATATTAGACGAGTTAGATGTGGTAAGTGTTGAGCTTTGGAAGACTGATAATAAACCAAAGTATTGGACGGCAATTTCATTTACTAGCAATTTCGAGGATTTTCCAGAACATCTTTCAAATGCATTGGACTTGTCCTCTGAATCTGGAATGGTTTGGTATGTAGATATTAAAGATTCAATCTACAAGTATATAGTGCTTAAAGATGTTGTTTTAAAATATCATCTGGGAAATGAAGAGGAAAAGAAATTAGTATGCGAAAAATGCATAGAATTAGGGGTGAAAAGAGAGCAACTCGATTGGTTGGAATAATATATGACAGATCAAAAATTTTCAGTTTGTCAGAACGTCAAATTCCAATCTTTCGGTCTATTGAAAATCACTTATGTTGCGCCACCTCGTTATGTCAAGGCGACTACAACCTTATACCGCTAAATAGGCTAAAAAATCCAACGTATGATCACAGCCATACGTTGGATTAACTATTTTACAAAAATTGACCTAAACGGAGACGCTGTTTTTGGCTCCGGGCAGTAAGATTCGAACTCTGACGGCATAGCGTCCTGCGGTTTGAGTCTTTTTCTTCTGTTTGTTTCCTTTTTGCGCCGCAGGCCGCTTTGAAAATCCGCTCGCGGATTTTCAGCGTGCCCCTCGCATGAATTCTTTTTGCCGCATGTGAAAAACAGCGTCTCCGCAAAAGCGGAGACGCTGTTTTTGGCAGGGGCAGTAAGATTCGAACTCACGGCACGCGGTTTTGGAGACCGCTGCTCTACCAACTGAGCTATGCCCCTATATTTTCGACTGCTTTGACATTATAACAGATGAAATCGAAAAAGTAAAGCATAAATTTTGTTTTTTTGCATTTATTTTTTTATTTATTCGGAAACGTGTATTGAAAGATACTTTTATTGCATTTATAATATACCTATTATATATAGGAGGCTGCGATATGGAACAGGATAAATATACCGATGGCACCATTATTGAATTACGCAACGCCCAGATTGCCGGACGGTGTGATTTTTTAATCGGCTGGCAGGTCGACAGCCTGTATGATTCTTGCGGATTGAAATCAAATTACCGTATCGTCAGGATGACCCAGTACGGTCCGGAGGAGAAACTGCTGACCGTTTTTCATCTTCCGATGCAGTCGGCCAACGCTCTGATGAACGAGCTACACACACTTAAAAGCATCAATTGCAGTAACATAATACAGCCCGACGCCTTCGAGCGCATTGATACAGATAATTCATCGCTTGTTCTGGTGCGTACTCCAATTTACGAGAACGTGGAAATTTCCCAGCTGACCGAAAATGATGCCATATCACTTGGCATTGACATCTGTTCCGCGCTTGAAGTATGCCACGCCAACAGGATCATCCACGGCGCCGTCATGCCCGGATGTATCTATAAAAATGCCGCCGGTCAATATATGCTTGGGCATTTCGGCCTTAAATATCAGGCCGGCGCCAACGCCGCCTTCAGCGGATTTATGGAGGAGGATTCCGTCTATGCCGCGCCCGAAATTATCAAAGGCCGTGGTTGCGACAACCGCTCGGATATCTATTTGCTTGCAATAGTTCTTTATACAATACTTAATAACGGTATCCGCCCCGTCCCCGGTGCCGAGCTGCCTCCGCTCGGCTCGGTCGCGCCGCCGCTTATGACCGTCATCTATGCCGCATCACAGCAAAATCCCATGGCTCGGCTTGCAAATATCTCCCAATTCAAATCGGCTCTGCTGTCCTGCACCTCAAACCGCAGCGGTATGCCTCCTGTCCACATTTCGGCTCCTACCGTTATAGCCGATGAAAGCACCATCCCCTTGTCATATTCTGCGCGGCAATATGCCCCTCCTCCCATCATGCAGCCGCAGCCAAAAAAAGGAAAAGGCGGTCTTGCTGCTGCCGTTGTTTCGCTGGTCGCTGTTGCCGCTCTTATCCTGGTGCTTATGAACATCCCATTCGTCAGATCGTTTATATCTTCAAAGCTGGGGCTCCCGACCTCTACCACCGTCACTACCGTCACCACAGCTCCCACTTCACACGAAACCCAAAACACCACAACAACCAAACCCGATGTAGTTGTAGGTACGGAAACATTACCAACCACCGCCACAACAAAGAAACCGACCGCTTCCACCAGCGCTTCAAGTGAGTCGATGCCCCCGATACCTTCATGGAAAAAACCGAGTGCATCACCC
>JAGBFS010000101.1 GCA_017936365.1 Clostridia bacterium | reverse complement strand
TTTCGCCGGGGCCTTCGCCGACAAACATGACCTTGCTTTCCGGATTTCCAACTCCGAAAACCACGTTGTGCCGCGTTTTGCAAAGACCGCATCTTTCACAGGCGAGGCATCTTTCCCTGAGCTCGTCAAGTTTATCCAATGTTATCATTCCTTCCGTTTGTCCGCTTTTATCTGATTATATCACAAATTATGACATAAATAAACACAAATGCTCTTGAAATTCAATATTGTATGGATTAAAATAGTAACGACAATCAATTAAAGGAGTAATACATACCATGAAAATTTTAGTTGAAACTTCCGCACGTCATGTTCATGTAAGCGAAGAGGCCCTTAACATTCTTTTTGGTGAGGGTTATCAGCTTACCAACAAAAAGGATCTTTCCCAGCCCGGCCAGTTTGCCTGTGAGGAGAGAGTAACTGTTGTTGGCCCCAAGGGTGAGCTTGCCGGCGTTTCCATACTCGGCCCGACACGTCCCGCTTCTCAGGTCGAGCTTTCCCTTTCCGATGCAAGAAAGATCGGCGTAGCAGCTCCGGTTCGTGAATCCGGCGATATCGCTGCAACCCCCGGCTGCAAGCTTGTCGGCCCCAAGGGCGAGGTTGAGCTTGACTGCGGCATCATAGCAGCAAAGAGACATATCCATCTCAATCTTGAAGAGGCTGCAGAGTTCGGTCTTTCTGACAAGCAGGTCGTTTCCGTTAAGATCGAGAGCAACGGCAGAGACCTCACCTTCGGTGATGTTGTTGTCCGTGTTAACAAGAACTTCGCAGCAGCTATGCATATCGATACCGACGAATCCAACGCAGCAGGCTGCTCCGGCACCGTATACGGCGAGATTATTGCATAATTATATTACATAGTCAAATACAAAATCCCGAGAAGGTATTAGTTACCTTTTCGGGATTTTTTTGCAAATAATAGGGATTAATATTGACTTGTATAAAACTCCTGCATATCGTCAAGTCTCAGGCAGCCAAGCTTTCCATCGACACGTTCGATAAAGCAGCCGCAGTCGATAACAATGACACCGTTTCCGTGCCACATATCGGTCGAGCCGTCATCATGGTAGTGAAATGTCGGTGTGTGACCGGAGATGACGGTGCGATCGGCATAATACGGTTCGTCATATTTTCCCGCACGTCCCCAGATAAGATCTTCTTCCGAAGCATCTTTATCGCCGGGGACTCCGTGGACGAGATGAAATTTACGGCCATTGACTTCGATATCCATTCGCACTTTGAGATCAAGCAGAAAACCGATGATATCAAAGAATTCATCTTCCGAAAGCTTGCTGAGCTGATCAAGTGTGCTGGAGCTTCCGTTTATGCACCAATGCTCAAAATGCGGGCGATATTCGTCCTCCGGCAGTTCAAGCTCGGAAAGTGCGTCAAGCATCATGCGCTCGTGGTTTCCCAAAAGCATCGTAACATTCTTGCGGTTCATTATATCGCGCAGGATGGTTATTCCGTCTTCGCCGCGATCGATAACATCTCCTATAATATAAAGATGGTCGGTGTCGGAAAATTCGATTTTTTCAAGCATAAGCCGATATGCGCGAAGACATCCGTGTATATCGGACATGACATAGGTAGACATCGGGGGTGCTCCTTAATCCTTGTTTCGGATATAGACAAGCTTGTTGCCGTCCTTGTTTCGAACGGCGTTTATCTCAAAGCAATTGTATGATTTAACCATCTTTGCGAGCTTTTGAAAACCGTAGTTTCTTACATCAAAATCGGGAAAACGCTTGAGAAGGATGTTTCCGATGTTGCTCAGCGGAGCCCAGCCCTCCTCATCGGAGGTTTCGTCCACGATAGCGATAATGGCCTTGCGGATGGTCTTGCTTGAAGCCTGAGTTTCGCCGCCGTGATTGCCTGTTTCGCGCGTGTCGCTGTGCTTTTCGTCGTCCTTGATAGCGGCCGCGGAAAGAATATCGAGATATTTAAATTTATCACAGGCAGAAATAAACGGTTTTGGTGTCTTTTTTTCGCCCATACCGATCACATACATTCCCGATTCGCGAAGCCGTGCGGCAAGACGGGTAAAATCGCTGTCGCTGGAAACTATGCAGTAGCCGTCGACGCTGCCGGTATAGAGGATATCCATGGCATCGATTATCATTGCCGAATCGGTGGCGTTTTTGCCGGTGGTATAGCCGTATTGCTGGATAGGGGTTATGGAATAGTCAAGCAGAATGCGTTTCCATGACCCCAGCTCCGGACGGGTCCAGTCGCCGTATATTCTTTTGTAGGTGATTACACCTTCGTTGGAAAGCTCGTCCATAAGTATGCCGATGTATTTTTCGGATACATTATCGGCATCTATCAAAAGGGCAAATCTATCGTCGTTAGCCATATTAACCTCAAAAAATTATTTTGCACGCATCGAGCGTTCAATTTCACGTTTTGCGTCCTTTTCGGCTTCCGCCGCGCGCTTGTCATAAAGCTTTTTGCCGCGGCAAAGTCCTATCTGAACCTTTACGCGCGAGCCTTTGAAATAGAGCGAAAGCGGAATTAGCGACATGCCGTCCTGTTTGACAAGCCCAAACAGTCGGGCTATTTCCTTTTTGTGCATAAGCAGACGACGCTCACGCATCGGGTCACGGTTAAATATGTTTCCCTGTTCGTAAGGCGAAATATGCATACCGCGGACGAATATCTCGCCGTTTTGTATCGAACACCAGGCGTCCTTGAGATTGGCTTTTCCCTGTCGCAGGGATTTTACCTCTGTGCCGAAAAGCTCGATACCGGCTTCGTAGGTTTCTTCGACAAAATAGTCGTGATATGCTTTTTTGTTCTGGGCTATGGTTCGGTTCTGAGATTTTTTTTCAGCCATCGCGGATCGCCTCCTTTATCTTATAATTCGCTTCTGCCGTCTATCGCACGCTTTAATGTAACCTCATCGGCGTACACAAGGTCGCCGCCGACGGGTATACCGTATGCAAGACGGGTACATTTAACGCCGAGCGGCTTTATCAGCCGGGCTATGTACATGGCAGTTGCTTCGCCCTCAACGGTCGGATTGGTTGCCATGATGACCTCATCGACACCGCCGTCTGAGATGCGGCGTAAAAGCTCCTTTATCTTAAGCTGCTCCGGCTCAATGCCGTCCATAGGTGAAATACAGCCGTGGAGAACGTGATATACGGCCGTAAATTCGCGAGTTTTTTCAAATGCAATAACATCGCGGGGGTCTTCGACAACGCAGATTATGGATTTGTTTCTTGCCGGATTGCGGCAAACAGGGCAAAGCTCACCGTCGGTCAGATTACAGCAGACACGGCAGTGGTGTATATTTTCCCTTGCGTCGAGGACGGCTTTTGCAAATGCTTCGGCTTCACCTTCAGGCATATCAAGCACAAAAAGTGCAAGCCGCTGGGCGGTTTTTCGCCCGATGCCGGGAAGCCTTTCAAATTGCTCCACCAGTCTTGACAGGGGAGCGACCTCATATCCCATTTGTTTTTAGAAAAGGCCGGGAATGGAAAGTCCGCCGGTGACGTCACCGAGCTTCTGCTCCTTATCTGCGGAAGCCATTCTGAGTGCTTCGTTGACAGCAGCCATTACCATGTCGGAAAGCATTTCGATGTCATCGGGATCGACTACTTCAGGCTTTATCTCAATGGATTTGACTTCCATTTCACCGGTAACGGTAACGCTTACCATATTTCCGCCGGAAGAAGCGGAATATTCCTTCTGGGCAAGTTCGTCCTTAAGACGCTCCATGTCCTCCTGCATCTTCTGTGCCTGACGTGCGATCTGGTTCATGTTGCTCGGCATTCCTCCGCCGTAGCCCTGGGGAAGTCTTGCTTTCATAATTTTATCGTCCTTTCTTGTATTAAATGCAATAAATATTACTTACGGTATATTAAACGCCTGTCAAACAACTATTCGTTGTCCGAATTTACAGGTATTCCAAGCTCTTTTGCACGTTCTTCGATCATGTTGAGGGGATTGTTGCCAACCTGCTGCGGCATGCTACCTGTCGGCCGATAGGGGCCACGCTTCCAGGTGCTCCCCGTCTGTTCAAGAAGAAGCTTGCGCAAGGATTCCCTTGCGTTGGGGGTGCGAAGCATATCGGCGCCCATATCACTGGTTTCGACCAGCATATATGCACCGTTTGCATACGCCCGGCTGCCGGCAAGCATGCTTGAAAGAGCGGCCGACTGTTCCGAGAGCTTTTCAAGGATCTCATCCCATCCGTCAAAAGGCTGTGCGCCATCGCTCAGCTTATTGATTTCAGAATATGCCGGTTTGGGTGAACGTTCCTGCGAAACGGGTGATACAGCCGCGGCCGGTACACCGTTTCGCACGGCCTTTTCGAGTGCTGATATGCGCTTTTCAAATGCGGCGGCAGAATCCTCCGATTTGCACATGCGCAGCAGCGCCAGCTCAAGTTCGGTTCGGCGGTGTGCGCCGGAGGACATACGTCCGAGCGACAGCTGAAGCATATCGAGTATGTTAAGTATCTGCGCCAAAGAGTAGCGCGAGGCATCCTGTTTAAGCCGGGACATTTCTTCGCCGGTGGTGATGATGAGACCGTCGGGCTCTTTGACGGTGGCGATTATCATAAGTGAGCGGTAGTGGGAGATAAGCTCTTCACAAAGACGAATCATATCCTTGGAGGCGTTGTGAAGCTCATCAACAAGGCCCAACAGCGCGCTGGCATCCTTTTTAAGTATAGCATCGGATAGGGCGAAAAGATGGTCGTTTCCCGTAAGACCGGCAGCATCGCGAACAGTAATTTCGTCTACCGCTTTGGAGCGTGAAAGGCATTGGTCGAGAAGTGACACGGCATCTCTCATTCCGCCGTCGGCAATACGTGCGATTAGCAGAGCGGCATCGTGTTCGATGGAAGCCGATTCCTCCCCGGCAATATATTCAAGCCGGGAGGCTATATCCTCCGCCCCGATGCGGCGGAAATCAAAGCGCTGACAGCGCGAGAGTATGGTTGCCGGAAGCTTGTGGACTTCGGTGGTTGCCAATATGAATATAACGTGCGCGGGCGGTTCTTCGAGAGTCTTTAACAAAGCGTTGAACGCGCTGCCGGACATCATGTGAACCTCGTCAATAATATAGACGCGGTATTTAGCCATTGACGGTGTGAAGGTGAGCTCTTCCTGAAGCGAACGAACATCGCCGACACCGTTGTTGGAGGCGGCGTCCATTTCAATAACATCAAGAACAGAACCGTCGAGTATGCCGCGGCATATTTCACATTCACCGCAGGGGTCGCCGTCAACGGGAGCCAGACAGTTGACCGCGCGTGAAAGTATCTTTGCACATGAGGTTTTTCCCGTTCCGCGCGAACCGGTAAAAAGATAGGCATGCGCTATGCGTCCGGATTTTATTTCGTTTTTCAGCGTCGCAGTTACCTGCGGCTGTCCGCAGACATCGGAAAATGTTGACGGACGGTATTTTCGGTAAAGAACCTGATACAATTGCGCAGCCTCCTTTCGGTAAAAAAGCGGAAATACAAAAATAAGATAGTCAAGACCTGTCCACCGTCACACGGGCACCAGGCTTGCTGCGGCGCACAGCTGCAAACCGCTTAATGCTGCTCGGTTCCCCGCCTGACATGGTTCACGGCGCCCTGTCGCACAGGGCCCGATGTCCGCATGACGCTGGGCAGGCAATAACTATCTCATAAACGCTCATATATTATATAACATTTAAATGAAAGAATCAATACCTTTTTTCAGGTTCAAATATTGTTAATTATATTCAGGTTGACGAAACTGCTTTGCAGCATTATAATTGATAGTATCTGAAATTGTCTTTTAAAGACGACTGAAAGGATTGGTTTGTTATGAACGGCAGTTCATCCTTTTCGGAGTATGTGCGCGTGTGCGTGCGCAGGGCTCCGCTCTTTTTCGCTATGATAAGCATCAGCTTTGTCGTGGCTTTTGTGTGGAAGATAACCACAACAAAGACGCAGTATGTTATCGAGGGCTCGATTCGTATATCTCCGTCCATCACGGCACAGCAGATATCCGACCAGTATGACCTTTATTCGCTGACCTTGGGTGCTTCCGATACTGCGACAGCTCTTATCAAGAACAGCGATACCATAGGCGAAGCTTTCACGGCGTGCCACCTTACCAACTACGACCCCGGTGAGTTCAAGGAAAGGGTCAGTGCCGAAAGAATAAACGGTTCGGATATCATCCGTGTTACGGTCGTGTTTGACGATAACTGGAATAACGCAACTGTTTTTACAAAGAGTCTGCTTGATATTGCCTGCGAAAAGATTGCACTCAGCGATATCGGCGGCGCGAAGTTCAATGCGGAGATAGTTGAAGACGGTATTCAGAACAGCGTAAAAGGAAACTTCTGGCCGTCTGTTCTGACCGCTCTGATGGCGGCGCTTGGCGCGGCAGCTCTTTTCCTGCTCATCGAGCTTGTGTCCTTTGCCACGGACAAGACCCTTCGCAGCAGCCATCGTTTTGAGAAGTTCTCAAGGGTTCCCGTCATAGCTGCCATTCCGTCGACCTCAAGACTCAGCAGCGGTGACAGAACCGGAGTCAAGATAAACAACGCATACCACATTCTTCGCTCGGCTGTTAAATATTCGAAAAACAAGGTTCGTTCGGTTGCTGTGTGCAGCGCTATCCCCAAGGAGGGAAGAACCTCGGTCACAATAGGTCTTGCGACCGCGCTTGCCGAGACCGATGCAATGGTTCTCCTTCTTGAGGCTGATATGCGTCGTCCGAATATTTCAATGGAAATGCACATTGAATCAACATTCGGTCTTGCCGACCTGCTTTTGGGCAAGACAAATCTTGCGGCTACTATCTGCAAGACCTCCAATAGAAATCTTTATGTAATAACTGCAATAAATAACACCAATCTGAGCAATATAAGCATATCCGACCTTCTTGACAGTGCAGTTTTCGATGAGCTTCTTGAAGCTGTACAGGGCCAGTTTGACTACGTTATCATCGACACCCCGTCCATCGAAACAGCACCTGATGCAACCTCGGTAATCGGCAAGGTGGATTGTGCTGTCGCGGTTGCGAAATATGACCGCACAAAAATCGATGCATTCCGTTCATCGCTTGATATTTTTACCGCTTCCGGCGGCGAGATGCTGGGTATAGTTACCCTCAACACTCCGCAGAGAACGGGCATTTTCGGTCTTTTCTCAAATCATTATAAGGGATCCAAGAAAAAGACGGTAAAGACAAGAAACCTCGGTGAGGTCTTTAATATGGCGGATTCTCCGCTTTCGAAGAAAAGATAAAGAAGTTCAACGCCGCATATAGCGAAAGGTGTGATCGATGGTATGAATAACACCGTTATGACAGATGAGTCATATTCAGATGAAACTGTGCGGCTGCTGCGAAAGCTTGCGGCAGACGGACAGCATACCTTTTTCGACGATTGGCGCGTAGATGAGCTTATCGGCAGGGGCAGTTACGGTCAGGTGTACCGTATCTCGCCCCTTTCCAGTCCCCCGCTCAGTATGCCGTCGGCGCTGAAGGTGATAAGATTTTTCAGCAATGACAGTAATTTTGCAAAAGAGATATCGCTTCTGCGGTCGATAGAATCGCGCAACGTTGTTCATATTGAGGATTTCGCCGTTATGCATTGTAATGACGGCGGAGGATATACTCTAATAAAAATGGAGCTTCTGCGCCCTGTAAATGTAACAAAGCTTGATATAAGTGAGGTCGTCAAATTAGGGCGTCAGATTTGTGCGGCTTTGAGTTTATGTCATAAAATGGGCATAATACACAGGGATATCAAGCCGGCGAATATAATGGTGTCGTTGGGCGGCGATTATAAGCTGACCGATTTCGGGCTGTCAAGGCTGGTCGATGATAAGGCGATGACGGCTGTCGGTACTCCGCATTTTATGGCTCCGGAGGTTACTGCATACAGAAAATACGATCATCGTGCGGATAATTATTCGCTGGGATTGACGCTGTACGTTTTTGCCAACAGGGGACAAAAGCCCTTCATGGAACGCGGCGATGAGGATGCCATACGCCGCCGGCTGTCGGGCGAACCGCTTCCGCCGATACCGGGATATCCGCAAAGTTTTATGGATGTGCTTCGCAGAGCAACGGCCATAGATCAGGAGAGGCGTTTTATTAACATGGATGTGTTTTCCGAAGCGTTGGCGCTTTGCGAAAACAGTAGCGATTATTATAGGCTGGCAAAGCATCTGCCGCAGCCAATACCGCAGCAGATGCCGTTAAAGCCGATAATGAAGCCGAAGCCTGTCGTACCGAACAATGTACATCAGCCGAAGCCCCAAAAGACATCAAATACCGCGGTGATAGTGCTGGGCGTGCTTCTCGCGATAGCTATAGCTGTTGCGGTGCTTCTGGGTGCCGTCAGGCTGTGTTCTTCGCCCGAAGGCAGCAGCGTATATACGCATGGCGGCGAAAACCCCAAACCGCCCGGATATTCGGAATACGATGGGTTATGGGATGACATTCAGGACGAGCCGCAGGAAATATTTTTGTAATACCGTGAGGAGTAAAGCTTGAACGATACAAAATTTGAAATCGAACGCAAGTTTTTGATAGAGATGCCCGATACAGAAGTGCTTAAAAAGCTTCCCGGCTGCGAAGTCAAACATATCGAGCAGACCTATTTGTTCTGCAGCGATGACAGTACGGCGCGCGTTCGAAAAATAGTTTCCGGGCGAGGGACGCAGTATATAAAAACCGTGAAAGAGAGAATCACGGGGGAGAAAATGCATAGAAACCGAATACGAGATAACTCGGCAGCAATATAACGAGGAGTTAAAAGCTGCTGACACATCGAGAAATACCATAGTGAAAACCAGATACTGCATACCTTATGGCAAACTGGTTGCAGAGATCGACATATATCCTTTCTGGCAGAAATGTGCGATTGCAGAGTTTGAGCTTGAGAGTGAGGGACAGCAGTTTTCGACACCGGATTATATCAAGGTGATAAAGGATGTTACCTTTGATGTGGATTTTAAAAACTTTCGTTTGGCGCAGAGGATCCCGGATAATATTGAATAAGCTCACCAAAGCAATAAAAAAACAGACCGCTTATTATAAGCGGTCTGTTTTTTATACAAGATAATCCATAACAACTTTGGTATAGATATAAAAAATCAAAGCTTCATATCACGCAGTAATTCCACAACGGCAGCGCGGTCTTCTTTGCTTGTTACGCCAAACCAAGAGGACGTTGTCGGTGCTGCGCTGATCTTTATTTCATTCTTGGCGAGCAATTCGCCCAGAGCAACCGGAATAGGACACTCGCAATCAAGGTCATTACTGTCGGTGTTTCTGAGGAATTCGTTAAAGATATCTTCAAAAGGATCGAGAAGCTCCGGAGAGAATCCGAAAATATTCATGGAGCAAGGTGTATCATCAGCTATTTTTACAGGCTCAGATTCGTTTTCAAAACAGTATATCGCGCCTTCGTGTTTTTTGAGATTATAGGTTTCCTTAATTGATACAAGCTGACCGTTCTCTATATGGCACAAACCGCGCGTTACGGCGCCATCGCCGGAAATAGTGCTGCTTATGGGATAGGTGACCATGCAGCCCTCATTAGGTGCCGACATACGATCCATAAGAGCGCACAAATCGCCCCATGCCTGTTTGCCGTAATAGTCGTCTGCGTTTACAACTGCGAATTTATCCTGTATGTAATCTTTTGCGCAGATTATTGCATCAAGAGTACCGTACGGACGTTTTCGATCTTTCGGCACAGCGAACCATTCGGGAAGGCTATCAAATGATTGAACCGCAAATGATACCTCCATATAGTCTATGCGTTCGCGAATTCTATTGACAAATGCTTCATTGACATGTTCGGGAACGATAACTACCAGTTTTTTGAATCCGGCGTCAAAAGCATCCTTTGCAGTATACTCCATCAGCATTTCGCCGTTTGGCCCCATGCCGTCAAACTGCTTGTTGCCGCCATAACGTGTTGCAAGTCCGGCGGCCATAACAACGATAGTTTTACTCATAATTTAACTGCAACCCCATTCCTTGTTTTAGATACAGCTTTTAGCTGCCTTTATGGGAGAAAATATGAATAGCGGTTTTGAAAATCAGCTTAATATCTACCCACCAGCTGCGTTCGTTAATGTATTTTTTGTCCTGAGACAAACAGAAATCGAAGTCGGCGTCGTTGCGGCCTGTTATCTGCCAGAAGCAGGTAAGGCCGCCCTTTACGGCAAGGCGTATAGTCCAATCTTTTTCGTATTGTATGACCTCTCTGATAAGAGGAGGACGGGGGCCGACAAAGCTCATTTGGCCTTTGAGAATATTTATAAGCTGGGGCAATTCGTCGATGCTTGACTCCCTTATCTTCTGACCAAACGGGGTGATTCTGGGATCATTGTCCATTTTGAAGAGAAGGGAATTTTTGCCCTTATTAAGCTCAAGAATACTGTTGAGTCTTTCCTCGGCATCTATATACATGCTTCGGAATTTATACATAGTGAAGATCTTGCCGTTTTTTCCGACTCTCTTTTGCTTGAAAATTACGGGACCTTTGCTTTCGGATTTTATTTTTATAGCAACGATGATGAAAACCGGGAGCAGGAGTATCAGAGCGACGAGAGAAGCGAAAAAATCGAAGATCCTTTTAACAAAGGAATATATCGGTTTGCGTTTAACGGCTTTGCAGACATCCAATATATCGGGCTGCATTTTATAAAGCAGATTGATCTGCTCGCTTTCACTCAAAGTCCGTGTATCCACAGCAGCAGATTCATTTTCCGAATCATCGAGAATCGCATCGCATATCCTGTTTTCGAGTTGTGCGTCCACTGATTATCATTCCTTTCCAAAACAGAATAAAGCACAAATAAGAAATATAAGAAAAATTTACCGGTATCAGCCTTCCTCATAGAAGAACTCGTGGAGTATCTGGCTGTTCTTGTTGAAGTCTATATGGCTTAAATTGGAGAAGGTACCCTCCGCAGGTATGGTCATATCCTCAATGCTGCTGTTGAGCAGTTTGGGGATATATGCAATAAGGGAGAGGATCTCGTCCTTCTCAAGATTGGTCTGAACCATGGGGAGGACAGCGTTTACAGCGCCGTCAAGCTCGGTGATGGACAGGTTGCGGCACTGCTTCTGAATCGCGGCGATCGTTGTTCTCTGACGTTTTATTCTGACCCAGTCATTGTCGGTCCATCTGAGACGGCAGTACTGCAGAGCCTCAAAGCCGTTCATGTGGTTCATTCCGGGGTTTACGCGTCTGGAGAGCTTGAAGGTGTTTGTGGGAATCTCGTGATTCATAGCCTGTGCTTCGATTTCGGTCAATTCTATGTCGACGCCGCCGATGGAATCAATCAGCTTTTCAAACACGTTGAAATTGACGCGGATATACTTTTCGACATCAACGTTGAAATGCGATTGGACGCAGGAAATAACCCACTTCGGGCCGCCGTAATGGAATGCGTGGGTAAGATAGTCGACCTTTCCGTTCGGCATTTTTACCGCCATACCTCTTTCGAGGGAAACAAGCTTGATCTTATCGGTGTTTTTGTTGATCGAGATCAGCATCATCGAATCGGATCTTGCCGAATTTGAGAACTTATCGCTGCGCTCGTCCGTACCGAGGAAAAGGATATTTACGACGTTTTTATCTTTGAATATATCGTTTTCCGGCAGGACTATCTCTACATCTTCTTCGATAGCTTCAAAGCTGTCGGTGTCACTTAAGACGTCGGAGTCGGAAACATACACCCAATCGTCCTCAAGCGTTGCGTAATCGATGAGATTGAGCTTTGAGTTTATGTAGCCGATTGCGACGGAGGCGATGGAAACCAGCAGCAGGACAAAAGACAGCAAAACGAGAAATGCTATTTTCTTGCCCTTTGTCTTTTTGGCCGGTGACGATGCCTTTTCGTTGTTTTGCATATTCTTAAACCTCTTGGAAGTGTATATTTGAGATGAAAAATAATCGCTCTGTTTGAGGGAATAATCCAATAAAAGCACTACATATAGTATTAATTAATAATACAACTGTTTTGGACTTTTGTCAATAGAGACAGGGGGTGATACAGATATTACCTGATGGCGTCAGCGTAAATGCAGCGCCGAATTTGCGGTGCGTTTTTTGCTGAAAATTTATGTTTTTCAATGCTTTGAAACAACAAAGGGATATAATGATCCGGGGTCGGATTGCTATATCCCTTTGTTATTAGCTGTTTAAAAAATTGTGAAAGCAATATCAAGCCGAGTTTATTGATATAAGCACTCGGCGTCCTTTGCATTTACCCATCCGTTGCAATCGGGGGAATAAACGACCTTGTACCAAAGGTTGCCCTGAGCGTCGGTAGCCTGTTCAAGGTACTGATATGTAGCGCCGCTTAAAAGAAGGAAGAGTGCAAGGCTGTCTTCCTGAGCAGCCCTGCGCAGCTTTGTGCTTGCGGCGGTAATTCTGATATTCTTGATGGTAGGCGCAGTAGTTGTTGTGGTGGTCGGCACAGTAGTAGTCGGTGCGGTTGTTGTTGCGTTATAGGCTATTGTGTAATTAACAAAGTTGAAAGAATCAAGTGTGCAGGAATCGGCAGTTTCCTTTTTATTGTCCGTAAGGAATTTGTTAAGAGCGGACAGAGTTTTTTCGTCGAACTCGCCGGAGATGTCATCAAAGGTCAGATATTCCAATTTGCACAGATTCTTTTGAAGAGTGGTGACATCCGAGTTCTGATCGCCGATACTGATGTAAACATTATTTGCATCGTCAACATTGACTTTATGAGAGAAAAGGCCTAATTTCGGCAGCAGAAAAGCGAAAATGATAATAAATACGATCAGAACGGCGATCGGCAGCAAAACCTCCCAATTGCCTTTCAGAGCAAACAGACCGGTATCGTTATTATTCGAAGCGGAACTGCTTTGCTTCGACGTGTTATTTTCGTTGTTTGTGTTATAGTTGTTCATAATCTGCTCCTTTATCGCTTTAAGAAGTTATGCTGGAAATTCAGCGCTTCCGGCTGCATATCGTAACGGCGCAGTCCTGTCCTTGCCGTATCGAAGTTTGGTTTTCTGTTTTCGGTATTGTGGCAATCGCTGCCCAAAACAAAGGGCAGATCGTTTTTTATAAGAGTCTTGACGATACCGCGAGACTTCCTGTTCTGGAATGCTTCGTTGTTCACCTGAAAAATGACGCCGGGAAGCATGAATATTTCGTTGAAATCCGCAGCCGAAAAGAATTCGGCATAACGGTCGATATGTGCCAGAACCGGTGTCAGATGACGTTCATACAGTATGCACTCTATTTCCGGAATCATCCAGCGCGAGAAGGGTCTGTAGGGGAATTCGATCAGAATATAGCTGGTGCCCTCGTATGAAAGCTCAGGCAAATCTTCGATTTCCGATATCTCGCGTTCGAGAGCGACCTCGGCACCGAGATAAATATCAGCCTTTCCGTGTATATTATTTTTAAGCATTTCGGCGGCAGATCCGCGTCTGTCGAGAAAATCACGAACGGTATCGCGGTGAGCCCGGAAATGAGGAGTTGCGACAATGCTTTCAATGCCCTGCGCACAAAGCATATCGACCATTGCTGTTGATTCCTGTAAATCTTTTGCGCCGTCATCAACGCCCGGCAGTATATGCGAATGGAAATCTACCCTGAACATTGCTGTGACTCCTTAAATCGTTTGTAGATTCGCGTCAGCTTTGGTTGCCGTAACCGTAGCCGTATCCATAACCGTAGCCGTAACCATAGCCGCCGCTCATGCGGGCAGATGCGGTTATGATAACACCGAGCAGATTTGCCTGGGTCTTTTCGACTCTGGAGATGGCCTTGTTGAGATTGTTGAATTTTGTCCAGCCCTCACGCGCGATCATGATGATGCCTGCTGCACGCTTGGAGAATACCATTGCGTCAGTAACGACGTTTATAGGCGGAGAATCGATGAATACAAAGTCATACTGCTCTTCAGCATAGCTGAGCAGCTTGTCCATGCCTTCCGATTCGATAAGGCTGGTGACGTTTGGAGGGGTCGGGCCTGCTGTCAGAATGTCGAGGTTAGGACGTATATCCTTTACGACGACATCGTCAAACTGATCGAAGCCGGCAAGTATACGGGAAAGTCCGTTTTTGTTTGACTTATGGAATATCTTGTGAACGGTCGGGTTGCGGAGGTCACCGTCGATCAGAAGAACTTTTGATCCGGAGGAAGCCAGCGCAATCGCGACGTTGGCAGAGGTTGTGGTTTTGCATTCGTTTGGCAGCGCACTTGAAATAACGACGGTCTTTTTGGAGGCTGTTGCAAGCGAGAACATCAGATTGGTTCTGATGAGGTTGTAAGCTTCGGTGATGATAAACGGAGAATTTTCGCTGAGTACGGTGTACTCGGTAATGAGCTTCTGCTTATTGAAGTTCTTCTGTGAAGTGTGCTTTTTATTTATCGAGCGGACGGAATTCGGTATCTTGACATCCTTAAGACTGAAAAAGTCGGGGACTGTGCCCAGAACCGATGCGTCGCATTTATTGGTGATGGTCTCTTCGTCCTTGACGGTATTATCAACGATGTTGAGTATGATAAAGAATATTGCGGCGCCAAGGAATCCGGCAGCAAAGCCGAGGAGGGTGTAGAGCTTTATGTTGGGGGATGACGGATTGCCGTTAGGCTTGGCGTCGTTCAAAATCTTGACCGAACCGCCCTGGATGACATCCTGAATAACTTCGGGAGCAATTGCGGCATACTCGTTGCAGATTTTAGCCGACAGGAAAGGATCCTCTGTCGTGGCGGAGATGCGAAGAACCTCGGTATCGTCACGGGTTGAAAAGCTTAAAAGATTAAGCAATTCATTGCTGGACATATCCAGACCGCATTTTTCTATTACGCTATGGGTTACGTCATCGGTCTGAAGTATGATCTTATAGGTGTTTACAAGCTTCTGTGCAGCATTGATGTCGTTGACGTTGACCTTGTCAGACGAATCGTCGGCAGATACGTTTGTGACGTAAATGTCGATATGTGATTCGTATTTAGGTGTAAGAATGAATGCCGATACAAGAAAAGCCAGCATACCGGCGATGACAGATACAAGAACGATTTGACGCAGCTTAAGCTTTATGGTCCACAATATTTCCCGAAAGTCTATTACAATCTCGTCTTTTTCCATCTCGTTATCCTCCTAAATAAGTGGCTGAATTACTGTACGCACAACCGAAGATCATATAACGGTTCAAGGCATAGAACATCTATAATACATTATACACAAAACGGACGATTTATCAAGAAAAAAGGGTGTTGGCGCAAGATAATTGTAATATACACTAAATATATTTCGATTTTTGCATGACATTATGAAACTATTGTAGAATCGACGCGTTGGTGTTTTAAAGCGTGGAGAGGTTTATAAATAAAAACTTTTTGGCGTAGTATGAATTGCTATTGACAGCATCTCCTGCATGGTGTATATCCTTGTTCTACCGCTTTATTTAAACTTGTTTTTTCAGCGTGATTCATGCCGGAGCAATCGGCTTTGCTGTGATATTTTGTGCCGCTTTCTGTGACCCATACGGTTGGGACAGAATCTTCGATTTCGTCGGATGCTGCGGCGTCGGAAGATGACGGTTCGTCTGAGATTTGATGGTCTGTCAGTTTCGATGACGAAACAAGTCTTTGGTGTGATTCCTGTGCAAACACGGGCGTTTCCTCTAAATTATAAGGCGGCAGAAGCATTAAAGTCCACACGATCAGCAGCAAAGCGATGCAGTACTTTTTCGACTTTGAGAAATCACGGTAAGCGAACAACAGAAAGAGGGCTAAAGGAGGCAGCAGTATACAGCAGATGATGAAGAAGGGATGACCTTTTATAAATTTTGGAAGATTTACTGTGCGGTATGATTCAGATGACATGACTGCTCCTCCTGATTGTTGGCCGAAGATTGTTGAAAAACTGTGAGGTGATGGTGCTTTTTGGCTTGTCTTGGAATAATGGATGTGATAAAATATCTTATCATTACGATCCGGGAGATGTATTTATGGATTTAAAAAACAGCAATACCGAAAGGCTGTATGATGACGGACATATAAAAGATTTTACCGCTGTTGTGGTTTCCTGCGAAAAGATCGATGGGGCATACGAAGTTGTCCTTGACAAAACGGCGTTTTTTCCTGAGGGCGGCGGTCAGCTTGCTGACACCGGAAAAATAGGAAAAGCTGTTGTTTCTGATGTAAAAATAGTTGACGGGGTGATATACCATACGGTGGATGTTCCTGTTGAAACAGGCATGACTGTTGTGGGAGAGATCGATTGGGAACAGCGATTCAGACGTATGCAGAACCATACCGGTGAGCATATAGTATCGGGAATCACACATAGCCTGTATGGTTACAGCAACGTGGGATTTCACATGGGAAGTGAGGATATCACCCTCGATTTTGATGGTGAGCTTACACGCGAGCAGATAAGAGAGATAGAGCTTCTCGCCAATAAAGCTGTGGCGGCAAATGTGCAGGTGAGCATAAGCTATCCGAGCCCGCAGGAGCTTGAAAGCCTCGATTACCGAAGCAAGCTGGAGCTTGACGGCGGCGTAAGGATAGTTACCATCGATGGCTATGATCGTTGTGCGTGCTGTGCGCCTCACGTCAAAAGAACCGGTGAGGTCGGCATGATAAAGCTGCTGGATTTCCTTCGCTACAAAGGCGGCGTCAGGATCCACATGAAGTGCGGACTAGATGCGCTTGATGACTACAGCACGAAGTATGATAATGTTTCGAAAATATCGGCGCTTCTGTCGGCAAAGCAGGAAGAGGTTTCTGATGCTGTGGAGCGTGTTTTGGAAGAGCTTTCGGCAAAGAAATATGAATTGGCAAAGGCAAAAAAGAGGATTGCGCTTCTTTTGGCGTCAGCGCTGCAGCCGAAAGAGGGTAATATCTGCCTTTTTGAGGAAGAGCTTTCGGCGGACGAGATGCGCGAGATAGTCAATGGCGGTGTTCAGAAATGCACGGGTGTATGTGCGGTCTTTTCAGGCAATGATACAGATGGGTACAACTATGTTATCGGCAGCTCGTCGATCGATCTTAAGTTTCGCTCAAAGGAGATAAATGAGGCAATAAACGGCCGCGGCGGCGGACGAAGCGAGATGATACAGGGAAGCTCGAAAGCGAAAAGAGCTGCAGCAGAAGAATATTTTGCGAAGTTCTTTTAAATAATTATAGTCTGTCCGCAGGCAATATATTCAAGCCTGTCCATATATTGCTTCATGAACCGATACTGGTCGATGCCGGTGCAGTGGCAGGTATAATACTGCGTGTCAAATCCGTTTAAATACTTTGCGTATTCGGCAAGATCTTGATCGAGCGGCAGCTTGGAAAAATGAAAACCGCCTATGAGAATATCGGGGCGGAACCAATCGGCAATATCCATGATGCCTTTATGGGAACAGCCGCTGATAAGGATGCGTTTGCCGTCCTCTTCTATCAGCAGATACTGTTCGTGTCGAAAATCATCGGGGTCAAGATGTCCGTTTTGCATAACGGAAAGCCCGAAGCTTCCGAGATTATGCTCACGGATCTTTTCGTTGCAGGAATAAAGAGTGAGATTGCGGTCTATCGCAGTTTTGCCGTCGGTAAATATAAGCCTGCTGCTGTTTTGGAGCGCGGTATCAAGGCCTATATACTTTTCGGCACCATTGTAATGTGGCTCGAACGCAAATTTATTGATGTAAACGGGGGCAGCATGGTTTATATCAAGAAAATGCTTTAGGCCTCCGCCGTGGTCGTAATGTCCATGTGAAATCACGGCGATATCGACGCGTGAAAGGTCAATATCGATTTGTTCTGCGTTTTGGGCAAATAATTCTGTCTGCCCCATGTCAAAAAGTATGTTATGCTCTTTTGTTTCGATAAGAAGACTCAATCCGTGTTCGGCAAAGATTGTGTCGGATATCGAAGTGTTTTCTGTAAGAGCGGTTATTCTCATTCGATAAACTTCCTTCCGGTTGTTTTTATACACAGGCATTTTACTATGGACAGCAGGGCGTGTCAATAATATTGGATAACAGGCAGCTGCTGTAAATTAACAATAAGGGTGGTTATATGGAACTTGTATTGCTGACAGCGCTTGGTGTGGGTGGTGCAACTATATTCGGTTCGCTGATAGGATTTATTTTCAAAAATATATCCCATAAGTTTTCGGATATCGTTTTGTCCTTTGCTGCGGGGGTTATGCTTGCGGCGGCCGTGCTTGGGCTTGTGCTTCCTTCGCTTGATTACGGCGGAAAATTCGCATTGCTGATTACCATTGCCGGGATATTTGCCGGGGCGCTTTGCCTTAACCTGATAGACAAGCTGGTTCCTCATCTTCACAAGCTTGTCGGTGCTGATACGGAATCGCACAATAATTCAAATTTAAGCAAGGTTCTGCTTTTTGTCACCGCTATTGCTATACACAATCTGCCGGAGGGAATCGCGGCCGGTGTCGGTTTTGGGTCGGGGGATGCATCGCAGGCACTTATTATCGCCGGCGGTATAGCGCTTCAGAATATCCCCGAGGGCATGGTCATTATAGGTCCGATGCTTGCGGCCGGAGTTACGGCGCGAAAGACCTTTGTTTGTGCCATGATAACGGGTCTTGTAGAGGTGGTCGGAACACTTATCGGATATTTTGCGGTAAGCATCGCGTCGGTCATACTTCCGTTTGCGCTTGCTTTTGCGGGCGGTACGATGCTGTACGTCATAAGCGATGAGATGATACCGGAAACCCATGCTCACGGAAGTGAGCGCGGTGCAACGTATGCGCTGCTTGTGGGCTTTTGCATCATGCTTGCGACCGATGTTTTGCTTGGATAATTGCAGAATAAGCGCAAGGTGAGCCGACAGAATCAAATTGGAAATTTAAGTGTGCAGAAATATATTTTATTGAATTGCGCTATCGAATACGAAAGAATGTGTGATTGAATTATGATAAATACGACCCTTTGCTATATTGAAAAGGATGGGCAGTATCTTATGCTGCACCGCACAAAAAAGGAAAACGATATTAATCACGATAAATGGATAGGGATCGGCGGCAAATTTGAGGAAAACGAAAGCCCGGAGGAATGTGTGCTTCGCGAAGCAGCGGAAGAAACCGGACTCAGATTGATATCGCCGCATTACCGCGGAATAGTTACCTTTGTTTCTGACAAGTGGCAGGGCGAGTATATGCATCTTTTCACCGCCGATAAATTTGAGGGTGAGCTTGCCGAGTGTGACGAAGGTGAGCTTGAGTGGATAGATAAGGAAAAATTAAAGAGCCTCACTTTGTGGGAGGGCGATCTTATTTTTCTTGACCTCATTGATAAGAATGTGCCGTTTTTTTCGCTTAAGCTGTGTTATGAGGGCGAAGATTTGACCTATGCGGCGCTCAACGGTGAGCGGATCAGATAAATGCCGCGGTCTGCGTTATTTGATAACATTTTAAGAGGAAGAGTATAATGACAAACGTGATTGAGATAACCGATTTCTGGGCGCCGGAGCTGGACGTTTATGCGCGGCTTACCGAAGCGCAGCTTTATCATTACAATGAGCCAAAGAACGGGATTTTCATTGCGGAGAGCCCGAAGGTGATCGAACGTGCGCTTGATGCCGGATGCGTGCCGATTTCCCTTTTGCTTGAAAGAAAGCATATCGATGGACAGGCGCGCGATGTAATAGCACGATGCGCAGATGTTCCGGTATACACCTCGGAGCCGGATATACTTGCGAAGCTTACCGGCTTTCAGCTCACACGCGGTGTGCTCTGCGCTATGCGGCGTCCGCAGCTGCCGACGGTTGATGAGGTGTGTGCGGGAGCTCGGCGGATAGCGGTGCTTGAAAATATAATGAACCCGACAAATGTCGGTGCGATTTTTCGATCTGCCGCGGCGCTGAACATGGATGCGGTTTTGCTTACGTCGTCATGCAGCGACCCGTTTTACAGGCGCTCGGCAAGGGTGAGTATGGGAACGGTGTTTCAGATACCGTGGACATATCTTCGGGGCGAAGCCTGTGAATGGCCGGAGCCGGGGATGGGGTATTTAAGACAGCTTGGTTTTAAAACTGCGGCGATGGCATTGAGCGATAATTCCGTAAGCATAGATGATCCGCAGCTTATGGCGGAGGAGAAGCTTGCAATAGTGCTCGGTTCGGAAGGGGACGGTCTTGCGAAAAAGACGATAGCCGAATGTGATTATACCGTTAAGATCCCGATGTCACATGATGTGGATTCGCTGAATGTTGCCGCGGCGAGCGCGGTAGCTTTCTGGCAATTGCAGATAAAGCGATAAGAATTTCATAAAGTAACCAAAAAACGAACCTGCTTTCGGTAGAGATGCAGGTTCGTTTTTGGTTTTACTTTACATTTTTGCGATTTTTATTTCGCTGTTTCTTCGATGGTTTGAGGATGTTTGCTGCATTTTCGGCTTTAGGGTTGCATTAGCCTATTTTATGCATTCCTAAAACAGATCGACAAATTGGGTTTTTTTGATTACTTTTTTGGTTGCTCAGTACACCAGTCCTTGGTTTTGCAATAAGGACATACCAACATATATTCATTACCAGAATGCTCAGTAACCACTACCTTTGACCATTTGATATTGAACTCCTTGGAACAATGCTTACATTTGAAAGTATGTGATGCAATGCGTTTTGCTAATATCACAACGATTGCTATAGCAACGATAGGAATAAGTACGGTAATCAAATATTCCATATTTTCATCTCCTTGTCAAATTCTTATTTGTCGAACTGATTATACCACAAAACTATGAATTTCTCAACCAAACGCAAAAATTCTCCAATAACCGTTTCCGGATAATATATATAATGATACCCCTCTCTTGTCTTGGCAGACAAAAGAGGGGGCTTTTGTGCCAAAGGGTAACCAAACGGAGCAGAATGGAGGTAAGAGTAAGTAAAAGTAGTGTGATTATCCGTTGTTTGCAAGCTGATTTTTGCACCAAGCAAATAATGTTTCAGACATTTTGATAAAATCAACCTTGCCACCACTTTTGAGATATACAAAAGTATCTACAATCACCTTTTCG
>JAGBFS010000100.1 GCA_017936365.1 Clostridia bacterium | reverse complement strand
TGTTGCCCAGGGAAGAAAGGACAGCAAAAATCTTGAAGACAATTGGATCAGCGCAAGTTATTCACTGTTTTATTATTACCAGAATATATTTTTCAATAAATCAAGAATGAATATCGGTAAGTCGGCGGCTATCAACGGAACCGGATTTATGGTAAAACGTGAGATAGTTGAGGATGATTTTAACCCTCAAACAATTACCGAGGATAACGAATTTTCTGTGATATGCGCGTTGAACGGTATCCAAATTGCCTATGTCGACGATGCGATCACATACGATGAACAGCCGATAGATTTCAAAACATCGTGGTTTCAGCGGATACGATGGAGCCGCGGGCTGATACAGTGCAGAAAGCTTTACGGCAAGCAGCTGATAAAAAAGGCATTCAAAGGACATGACATGGTATGCTTGGATAAATATTTGTTTATCATAGCACCATATGTTCAAGTGTTGTCTTTGATTTTATTTGCGGCAATGTTATTTGTAAATTTAGTAGGTACAGACGCAAAGCAATTAATCTCCGAAACCACAATATACGAGTGTATCGGCGGAGCTATTTCGTTTTTGATAGGTGCGGCTATAAACGCTTTTGCGATCGCATACTATAAAAGAAATATCTTTAAGGCAATGCACGGTATATTTTTATTCGGCTTGTTCATGACAACATGGATAGCTGTCAATATTGTAAGCCTTACGCAGAAAAATTTAACGTGGGTGCCGATAAAGCATATAAAAAAGTCCAATATACATAATATTTTAAATAATGGTTGAAAAATGCGCTGTTATGTTTTATAATTTAAAGGTGCTGATTATTTTCTTTTTTGGGAGCATACTAAAGGTATGAACAAGAAAAACGTATTAAACAATCTTAAAACCTATGCTATAATAACCGCGGGATGTCTGGTTTATGCCATCGCCTTTAACTGGTTTTATGAGCCGAATGCACTCAGCTGCGGCGGCTTTACCGGCGTTGGACAGATAATCAACTATTATCTCCCCTTTTTACCGGTCGGTTCGCTTCTGTTTTTGCTTAATCTCCCTCTTTTCATAGTGGGACTTAAAAAATACGGCTGGGCGATTCTCGCACGCACTCTTTATGCCGTTACTCTCAGTGCCGTGTTTATAGACCTTATAAAGGCAATGTTCGATTTTAAGCCGATGGAGCCCTTGCTTGCCTGCCTCTACGGCGGTATAGTTGCGGGAGTAGGCTTTGGCTGGATGCTTTTGGAGGAGGCAACTACCGGAGGTACCGAGCTGGCCGCATATCTGCTTAAATTAAAGCTTTCCCATCTTTCGATCGGTCGACTCTGCCTTGTTTTGGATCTTGTGGTCATCGTCATCTACGCGGCCGTATTCCAAAATATCGAAAATGCCCTTTACGGCGGCATTACGCTTTACGTCATTACCTCGGTGATGGATCTTATCGTGTACGGCGGAAATAAGGCAAAGCTCGCCTATATTATCAGCAAGGAACAGGAAGAAATCACAAAGAAGCTCATTGAAGCCGATCTCGGTGTTACTGCACTCGACGGAAACGGCGCTTATACCGGTGAAAAGAAAAAGGTGCTGCTTGTGGCTGTGCGGCGCCGCGAGCTTGTAATTGCAAAGAGAATAGTCAAACAGATAGATCCCGATGCATTCATCATAATGTGTGATGCCAGTGAGGTGCTCGGAGAGGGATTTGGCGAAT
>JAGBFS010000099.1 GCA_017936365.1 Clostridia bacterium | reverse complement strand
GTCGTTATCGGTTTCGACCGTTCTTATTTTTTCATCGGGAAAAAACAGCCTGCAAAGCCGTTCAAGTTCAACTTTAAAATTATGTCCTTTTACAAATATCGTCATTTGATTGCCTGCCGCATATAAGCATTTGTCTTTCTTTCGTAATCAAGGGTTGTATCATCATCATGACCGGGATAGACTTTGTAATCGCCGTCAAGCTCATAAAGCTTTTTGAGTGATTTCATCATTGATGACAGATCCCCGCCGGGGAAATCACATCTTCCCATACCGCCGGCAAAAAGTGTATCACCGCTGAAAATAGCATCGCCGCAGATATAGCACACGCTTCCCGGTGTATGACCGGGGGTATGCATAACCTTGAAAGTCATCTCACCTACTGAAATAGTATCACCATCGTTCAAAATAACATCAGGCTTTGGAAGCTGATCTGATGTTACACCGTAAAAAGTCGACATGCTGATACTGCTGTCACTGAGCATATCCTTATCTCCAATATGCACAGCAACCTTTGCTCCTGTCATATCCCTTATTTCTTTTACACCAAGGATATGATCGAAATGAGCATGAGTCAGCAGAATGTATTTAAGCTTGTTGTCACCCAATGACTTTATAGCTATTTTAAGCTGATCGCTTAATGCGCCCGGATCAACAACCGCTGCCTCACCGCTTATCTCATCTGTTACCAGATAGCAGCCTGTATAAAGACCGCCGACATGGAAAATATCCACTTTCATAGCCAAGCCCCCTATTTTACAGTAAGATCGTCCGTATCAAGGATAATTGTGACCGGGCCATCATTGAGCAGCTCCACCTGCATATCTCCGCCGAAAACTCCGGTCTTTACCCTTTCGTCCGAACCCAAAGCCTCGCGCAGAAGTGACGCAGTATACTCATAAAGAGGATTGGCCTTTTCCGGACGTGCTGCCCTGATAAAGCTCGGACGGTAGCCCTTCTTACAATCAGCGTGAAGCGTAAACTGCGATATGAGAAGTATATCGCCGCCAACATCCGAAAGCGAAAGATTCATCTTATCATCGGGATCATCAAAAATACGCAGACCAGCTATCTTTTTCGCAATGGCTTGAGCGTGCTTTTCGGTATCGTCATCGCGCACGCCGAGCAGCACCATGAACCCTTTTTCTATTCTGTTTATCAGCTCACCGCCAATGGATACGCTGGCATATTTTACCCTTTGTACTACAGCTCTCATTGGGATCACACCCTTGTTTTTTTATCAGCTTGCGGAGCGCTCGATGGAAATAACGCCGTTTACCTTTGAAAGGCGCGATATTATACCCTCAAGATGCTCTTTGCCGTTAACTGTAATAGTTACCGAAATAACCGCGTGGCCGTCCTTTGTTTCTCTTGAATTGAGCATGTGGATACCGATATGCATATTGGACAGCTGAACGGTTATATCGGCAAGAAGACTTTTTCTGTCGATACAATAGATACGAAGCGTTGATTTGAACTCTTTTACTGAAATCTTATCTGCCCATCGTGCGCCGACCCACCTCTGCGGCTCATCACCCGAACCAAGCTCTTTGGGCACGTTAGTGCAGTTGCGCTTGTGAATGGAAACACCATATCCTCTTGTGATAAAGCCGATAATCTCATCACCGGGGAGCGGATTGCAGCATTTTGACATCTTTATAAGGCAATTGTCGATGCCTTCGATAAAAACGCCATCGGCAGTTGTACGCGGCTTCTGGTATTCGGGCATAACGTACCCTTCCGCATCAGCCGGAGAAAGCTTCATAAGCTTCTGATAATCATCGCGGATACGCTGCATTATTCTTGAAAGAACGATACCGCCGTATCCTATAGCCGCATAGAAATCATCAAGTGAATCCATACGCGATTTTTTCACAAGATCAAGCATGAATTCTTCTGCTTTATCATCAGGCAGCTTTATGCCGTTTCGCTTGAATTCTCTTTCAAGCTCTTCCTTACCGCTGACGATATTTTCATCGCGTTTCTCATTTTTGAACCATGAGCGTATCTTACTTTTCGCTTCGCCTGTTTTTACGATCTTAAGCCAGTCACGCCGCGGGCCGGTTGTGATCTCTTTGGTAGTCTGAATCTCAACAATATCGCCGGTCTTGACTTTATGTGTAAACGATACTATCTTTCCGTTTACCTTCGCTCCGACCATTCTGTGACCGACTGCGCTGTGAATAGCATAAGCAAAGTCAATAACCGTAGCACCAAGCGGAAGGGTCTTTACATCACCCATCGGTGTGAAAACATATACCTCTTCTGGAATCATATCGCTCTTGATCTGTGACACAAGCTCTGTTGCATCGCCGGTGTCCTTCTGATTGTCAAGCATCTGACGGATCCATTTAAGACGCTCGTCAAGCGAATTGTCATCCTTGCTTATACCGGCCTTATACTTCCAATGAGCTGCGATACCGTATTCGGCCGTACGATGCATTTCAGCCGTTCTTATCTGAACCTCGAACGGAACAGACTGATCATTTTCATCCACCTGTTTTCTGATAACGGTGGTATGGAGCGATTTATATCCGTTAGGCTTCGGCATCGTGATATAATCCTTGAACCGATTAGGTATGGGAACGAACATTGTATGGACTATACCCAATGCAGCGTAACACTCGGTCAGAGTATCAACGATTATTCTAACCGCGTAGATATCATAAATATCATTGAATTCCTTTGCCTGCGGACCATACATTTTTTTGTAAATTCCGTTGACCGATTTTATCCGCCCCTCAATAACGGCATTAGGCATATCCTTTTTAACAATATCTGAAATCTGCTTTTTTATCAGATTCAGGAAATACTCGCGGTTGGTCTGCTGCT
>JAGBFS010000098.1 GCA_017936365.1 Clostridia bacterium | reverse complement strand
TCAAAAGCCGCCCGAAAACCCGCATAAAGTTAAAATAATACTTCACAAATCGACAGATATATGTTATAATTGCTCCATTACCACAATTCTTTGCGGTAATCAGGCTGGCAACCTATCTTAATAAGGACGTGATTATAAATGCAAAAAATCAGAATACTTGCTGATACCTCCTCCGATCTTTCCTTTGAGGACGCAAAAAAGCTTGGTATAGAGCTGTTCTCCATCCCTGTTTTCATCGATGGCAAACAGTATCGCGACGGTGTTGACTTTACCAAGGCCGAATTTTACGAAATGCTCGAAAAGGCTCAGAATATCCCCACCACATCCCATATTCCTCTGGCCGAAACCGGCGAAGCCTATCTCAAGGCATATAACGACGGATGCGAAGCGGTTATCCATGTCTGCAACAACTCTGCAAACTCCGGCATGTTCAACGCCGCAAACCTTGCAAAGAAATTCTTCTTTGAAGAGCATCCCGAAGCTGAAGGCAAATTCCGCATCGAGCCGGTTGATTCACACACCTTCTCCCTTGCATACGCTCTTCCCGCAATCGAAGGTGCAAAGGTTCGCGATGCAGGCGGTTCTGTAGATGACATCCTCGAGCGAATGGATTTCATCATCAACAGCACCGAAATATATCTTTCCGTCCACGACCTCAAATACGCAAAGAATTCCGGACGTGTTTCCGCTGCATCGGCTTTCATGGGCACAATGCTCGGCATAAAGCCCATCATGAGCATGATCCACGGCGTTTCCGCAAGCGTTGACAAGGTTCGCGGCGACAAGGCTGTCGTCCCCCGCCTCGTTCGTGCCGTCAAGGAAAACATCAATATGGATGAGCCCTACTTCTACATCGTTGATGGCTACGATATGCCGGAAGCAAAGCTGCTTGAAAAGGCACTCCAGAAAGAGCTTGGCATAAAGTCAATGGGTATGTATAAGCTCGGCGCCGCGGTTACCATCAACATCGGCCCCAAAACTGTCGGTGTATTCATTGTCGGTAAAGACCGCCGCGCACAGTAACAAAACGCAAACGAACAGCCGCCCGTTTTATCATCGGGCGGCTGCATTTTATTTATTGCCTTTTCTTTCCTTTTTGTATTCCTTCACAAGCCCTTTAAGATATCTAAAGGTTTCTTCCTCACCCTTTTGCGAAAGCATGGTAAGCAGCTTTTCAAGAAGATCGGATGTATTCGGATGGATAAACCTGTTTGCTTTACCCCGAATAAAATAATCAAGCGCGCAATTATCGTTATAATTCTTACCGTTGTATATTTTGCTTGCCGCAACTCTGTCGCAAAACATTTCCGCAACATAATTAAGCGGCATCTCAACCGGTTCAACCTTGCGCTTTACCGCATTGTAATCGGTCCAGTATTCAAAATGATGCTTGTTGCGCCCCTTGTGATGCAGCCACGCCTTGGAATATCCGATCTCTGCCCGTTCACATTCATTCGGGCTTTTTGTACCGATATAATACTTTGCGCCCGAAACAAATTCCGCCGGGCTGTATTTTGAAAGATCATGACGAAGACCCTGCCATAAAATACCGGCGCGTGCGCAGTTTTTTATAACCTCATGACGATGTCTTGTTATTGTTTTAAAATGTTTGATCGCGTGTCCCACTCGGCTTATTTTCCTCTCAAACGTAATTGATTATCTATTATATTGATAAAAACGCAAATGTCAATCACATGACACACAATTGACATTATCGACAGCAAAATATATAATAATATTTTAAGGAATGATAATTTATCCATTTTTCCGAAAGGAATGATAAATCTATGAACGGCGCTGCTATAGCACTCGAAGCTCTTGCACGCGAGGGCGTGTCGGTGATATTCGGATATCCCGGCGCGGCCATTGCCCCATTTTACGAAGAGCTTTCAAAGCGCGATGATATCCGTCATATACTCGTCCGCAACGAACAAAATGCCGGTCACGCCGCAAGCGGATATGCCAGAGCCTCCGGCAAGGCCGGCGTGTGCTGCACAACCTCCGGCCCCGGCGCGACAAATCTCATAACTGCGCTTGCCACCGCATATATGGACTCTATTGCGCTGGTCGCAATAACCGGTCAGGTTCCGACCGATATCCTCGGCCATGACGCATTTCAGGAGGCCGACATCACCGGTGCGTGCGAATCTTTTACAAAATACAGCTATCTTTGCAAGGATATAAACGAGCTTCCAAGAATCATAAAGGAAGCCTTTCATATAGCACAGACAGGCCGCCCCGGTCCTGTGCTTATCGACCTGCCTATAGATGTACAGCTTGCCGAAGCCGAGCCTGTTTTCCCGCAATCGGTCGATATCACCGGGTACAAGCCCCGTACCAAAGGCCATCCCGTCCAGATAAAAAAGGCAATAACCGCAATAAGCGAAGCCGAAAAGCCTGTAATATGCACCGGCGGCGGTGTTGTAAGCGCACAGGCGCGCAAGGAGCTTACCGCGCTTGCCGAACAGCTTTCCATCCCTGTTGTTTCCACGCTGATGGGTGTCGGAACGATGTCCATCGACCACCCTCTGTACATGGGTATGCTCGGCACACACGGATGCCCTGCCGCAAAGAAGGTCGTTTCGCAGGCCGATCTGCTCATCCTGTGCGGTGCGCGTGTCGGTGACCGAACCATCGCAGGCCGCGGTCAGATAAAATCCGACGCAAAAATTATACATATTGATATAGATCCCGTTGAGATCGGCAAGAATATGAGTGCGCACATTCCTATTGTTGGCGATATCCGTCTGATACTGCGTGCGCTTCTGGCCGAATCGGAGCCCTGCAGCCACACAGACTGGATCGAGCAGACCGCGCAATGGAAAAAGGATTCCCTTGCCGAGGAGCAGGAATATGCCGATCATGTCAATCCGCGCCGGTTTATCCGTCTTCTTTCGCAAAAGGTCGGAAAAAACAAAAAAGCGATACTCACCGCCGACGTCGGGCAGAATCAGATATGGGCGGCCAACAGCTTTAATTTCGAGGGCGGACGTTTTCTGACCTCCGGCGGTATGGGAACGATGGGCTATTCTATCCCTGCCGCAATGGGGGCAAAGCTCGCAAAGCCGTCAAGAGAGGTCATAGCCGTCTGCGGCGATGGCTCGTTCCAGATGATGCTCCCCGAGCTTGCCACAATCATGCAGCACGGGATCGCGATCAAAATAATCGTCATGAAAAACGGACGGCTCGGGATGATACGCGAGCTTCAGGAAACAAGCTTCGGCCACACCACCGACTGTATGGAACTCGGCTCGCTTCCCGATATCTCAAAGCTTGCCGAAGCATACGGCATCAAGACCTGTAAAGTAAAGTCCGATGCCGATTCAAACGAAGCGCTCGACCTGATGCTAAAGAGCCGTTCTCTATTCATAATTATATGCAGCGTCGACGAAAACGAAAACAGTATTCTCGCGCCCGTTTCGGAGGATAAGTAAAAATGAAATACACCTTAGCTATACTTGTCGAAAACCACGCCGGCGTACTTTCAAAGGTCGCTGCTCTATTTTCACGCAGAGGCTTCAATATCGATTCCCTCTCAGTCGGAGTAACCGAAGACACCAAGCTTTCACGCATGACCGTTGTTGTAGATTGCGATAAAAACACAATAGAACAGGTCGAAAAACAGCTCAATAAGCTTATCGACACCGTAAAGGTCAAGGTTCTTCCCGAGGGTGGATATCTTGCAAGGGAGCTTACGCTCGTAAAAATCTCCTGTCCCGTAAAACAGCGCGCCGAAATGATGAAGACGGCCGAGCTTATGAACGCCCACATAATCGATGTTACCGCCACAACGGTTACCCTTGAATTCACCGACACAAGCGAGCGCACGGAGATATTCCTTACCATGCTTCGCCCGTTCGGCATCCGCGAGCTTGTAAGGACAGGCGTTTCGGCAATTGAAAAGGGCGTACAGACCGCCAGAAAGGAATGACCACAGCAACAAATGAGAACTAAAGCTTTATTCGGCCCGGCCGGTCAATGTGAACGCGCAAGCCTTGAAAAGATCCGCTCGACCGAAAAATATATCGAATGGCTCAAAACAAACGGCGCCGATGCATTTGAATACCAGTGCGGAAGAGGCGTAAACATTCGCGAAGAAAAGGCAAGACTTATCGGCGAAAAGGCGCGCGAGTGCGGTATAACCCTCTCGCTCCACGCGCCGTATTATATATCTCTCGCCTCCGCCGAAGAGGAAAAGCGTGACAATTCCATCCGCTACATTCTGGAAAGCGCGCGAGCCGCATCATGGATGGGCGCTGAAAGAATAGTTGTCCACCCGGGCGGAATAGGAAAAATGAACCGCGAAGAGGCCTATTCGCTCGCCGAAAGCACACTAAAACGAGCAGTAGAAGCCGTAAGAGCCGAGGGACTCGATACCATTATATGCCCCGAGGTCATGGGAAAAATAAACCAGCTTGGCAATCTTTCCGAGGTACTGCGGTTCTGTTCCATCGATGAAACTCTTATACCGTGCGTAGATTTCGGTCACCTCAACAGCCGGCTTCACGGCGGACTTGATTATCGCGAGGCTCTTGATGAGATATTCGATTCCATCGGCGAGCATAGGGCAAAGCTTTTGCACATACATTTTTCAAAGATCGAATATTCAAAGGGCGGCGAGGTTCGTCACCTCACCTTTGAAGATAATCAGTTCGGTCCGAATTTTGAACCCCTTATGGAGGAAATCGCCCGACGCGGCATGACCCCCACCGTCATCTGCGAATCGGCCGGCACCCAGACCGATGACGCGCTCGCCATGAAGCGATGCTGGGAAGCGTTTTGCGGCGGAAAATAATATTTTCATCTCTCGAAAGGAACATTTTATGAGCATTTATAAAAACAGAGTGGAGGCTTTGATAAAACAGCTTCCTTCGGACGTTGACGCCGCGCTGGTGTCATCGCAGGTCAACCTTTATTATTTCACCGGCTTCGATTGCGATAACGCATGGCTCATCGCCGACCGCCGCGGCTGTGTATACATTACCGATTTCCGTTACACCGAAGCAGCCTCCGCTGTCATCGATTTTTGCGATGTTATCGAGCTTGGCGCAAAATTTTCCGAAACCATGGCCGCAATCAAAGACTCTCGCGGTATAGATTCGCTGCTTATCGAGCGCTCAAGGGTAACTATCACAGTTCTCGATAAATTTGAAGATGCATTTGCCCCGGCTAAGATAAAACGCGACAGCCGCCTTGACGATATAATCAAGGTGCTGCGCGATGTCAAAAGCCGGAGCGAGCTTGATATGATAAAAGCGGCACAGGCTGTTACCGAAATGTCGTACCGAAAAATCCTTGAATTTGTCAAAGAGGGCGTTTCCGAGCGCGAACTGGCCGTCGAGCTTGAATACATCATGCGTAAAAACGGCGCACAGCGCAAAGCATTTGATTTCATAATCGCCGCCGGCGCAAACGGCTCCATGCCGCACGCCGTCCCCACCGATTACCGAATCAGAAAAGGCGATATGATAACCTTTGATATCGGTGCCGTTGTCGGCGGATACCATTCCGATATGACAAGAACAGTCGCTCTTGGAAAACCTTCCGATGAGCAGATAAAAATCTACAACACCGTTCTCGAAGCGCAGATGGCCGCGTGCCGCTATCTTACCGAAGGCGGCAAAGGCCAGCGCGAATGTGACAAGGTCGCACGCGATATCATAAACAAAGAATTTAACGGGCGTTTCGGTCATTCCCTCGGCCATGGCGTTGGGCTCGAGATACACGAAACTCCCAATCTTGCTCCCCGAAGCGAGGGTGAGCTTGTTCCCGGAAATGTTGTAACGGTGGAACCGGGCATATATATCCCCGGTCAATGCGGTGTCAGAATCGAAGATATGGTTTACATCACAGAGGATTCCGCTGTAAACTTAACCTCGATAGAAAAAAATCTTGTAATACTTTAAGGAGGACTATTAAAATGACAAATACAAAAAAATGGCTGTGTGCCGCACTCGTTCTTATCATGGTTTCGATGTTCGGCGCGACTCTTTTTGCAGGGTGCGAGGGCTGTGCATCGCTCCAGCGTTCCTGCAAAACCTGCGAAAGCGAAATGACCGGCGGTCTTGACCGCACCGTCAACGTCTATTCCTACGACGGAAAGCTGCTTGCAAGCTATTCGGGTAAAATCGACGTTGAAGAAAACGAAACCAAGGTTCTTTTTGACCTTGACGGAAAAAGATACATCTATTACAACGCTATTGTTGAGGTTATCGAAAACTGATAAAGCTTGAAAAAACATAAAAAGCTCGCAGAGTGCAAACCACGCACCCTGCGAGCTTTTCTATTTATGATTTTAATTGAAAACGAATTGGCATCAATCCTCATCAAGCTTGAGGACGGCCATGAATGCCTCCTGCGGAACCTCAACCGTTCCAAGCTGGCGCATCCTCTTTTTGCCTTCCTTCTGCTTTTCAAGCAGCTTTTTCTTTCGCGTGATATCGCCGCCGTAGCATTTAGCAAGAACGTCCTTACGCAGCGCCTTGACCGTTTCGCGCGCGATTATCTTTCCGCCGATAGCTGCCTGAATAGGCACCTCGAAAAGCTGACGGGGAATATGTTCCTTGAGCTTTTCCGCCATCTTACGCGCTCTTGCGGTAACCATTTCGGAATGGACGATAAAGGAAAGTGCGTCGACCATCTCGCCGTTGAGAAGCATATCAAGCTTTACAAGGTCGGATTTCTGATATCCGGCAAGCTCATAGTCAAAGGAGGCGTAACCCCTTGTGCGACTCTTGAGCGCATCGAAGAAATCGTAAATTATTTCGTTGAGCGGCAGGAAATAATGGATATCAACACGGTCGGTGGTGATATAGTCCATATTTTTGAATTCACCGCGTCTGCTCTGACAAAGCTCCATAATATTACCAACAAATTCGCTTGGCGAATAGATATGTGCATCACACATCGGTTCCTCCGCCTCTTTAATAAGCGAAGGGTCGGGATAGTTGGTCGGGTTGTCAATAAGAACGACCGTATCATCGGTCTTTGTTATCCTGTAAATAACGCTCGGCGCTGTGGTTATCAGGTCGAGGTTGTATTCCCTTTCAAGACGCTCCTGAATGATCTCCATGTGAAGCAGTCCCAAAAATCCGCATCGGAAACCAAATCCGAGAGCTATCGAGGTTTCCGGCTCATAGGAAAGCGACGCATCATTTAGCTGCAGCTTGCCCAAAGCTTCGCGCAGGTCTTCGTATTTTGCGCCGTCCGCCGGATATATTCCGCAAAAAACCATCGGCTGAGCTTTTCTGTATCCGGGAAGCGGTTCATCAGCCGGATTATTTGCAAGCGTTACGGTATCGCCCACCGTTGCTTCAGATATCGTCTTGATCGAAGCCGCAATATATCCAACCTCACCGGCGGTGAGCTGCTTTGCCGGCTCAAGGCTTGTCGGACGCATATATCCGCATTCAACAACGCCGAACTGGGCGCCGGTACTCATCATACGGATAGTATCGCCAGGTTTGAGCGTACCCTCCTTTATCCTTACATAAACAATAACGCCTTTATACGAATCATAATAGCTGTCGAAAATGAGCGCTTTCAGCGGTGCGTTAGCATCGCCCTGCGGTGCCGGAATCTCGGTCACGATCTTTTCAAGTACCTCTTCGATATTAAGCCCGACCTTCGCGGAGATTTTCGGGGCATGCTCCGCCGGAATACCGATAACGTCCTCTATCTCCGCAATTGTTCTTTCCGGATCAGCCGAAGCAAGGTCGATCTTGTTTATTACCGGAAGTATCTCCAGCCCTGCGTCAACCGCAAGGTAGGTGTTTGCAAGCGTCTGTGCTTCGATACCCTGGCTTGCGTCAACAACAAGAAGCGCACCCTCGCACGCTGCAAGCGAACGGGACACCTCATAGTTGAAGTCAACATGACCCGGAGTATCTATAAGATTGAAGGTGTATACCTCACCATCCGCCGCCTTATGATTAAGTGTTACCGCACGCGCTTTTATGGTTATTCCGCGCTCCCTTTCAAGTTCCATGTTATCAAGCAGCTGGTTTTCCATCTCTCTCGAGCTGACGGCCGAAGTCTTTTCAAGAATACGGTCGGCAAGGGTAGATTTACCGTGGTCTATATGCGCGATAATACTGAAATTGCGTATATTTTCAATCTTCACTGTAATTAATTCTCCAATGCTTCCAGACGTTTGAGTTCGTTCTTTGCTTCTTTATATTCCTTTGATGCCTGTCTCGCATCATCGTCAGCCTGTTTTGCTGCACGCTTCGCTCTGCTCAAAGCGTAGGTTGCATCATCGGAACCGCCCGATCTCTCATAATCATCCTGTGCATCTTCAAGATCCAGCGCAGCTTCAGAAGCTCTGTCCACCGCGTTTTCATAAGCTATTTTAGCCTGTTTTACCTTTTCCTTTGAACGAATGATAAGATCGTTGAAATCTTCATTTACATATTCATCGTCGTTTCCAAAAAAGTCATCATCCTGCATATCATCGTCAAACGACTCCTCCGGCTCCTGCTTCTTTTCAGTCACAGGCACAAATGCAGGCTCAAAGGTGGCTTCATCCGCTTCCTCTTTAACCTTTTTCTCGGAACCCTTTATGCCGAAAATAACCATCACAACACCAAATATCGCATCCGCTGCCGCCATAGTTATAAGAAGTAGATCCATGCTGGTTTCCTTCTGGGATACCAGCCAGAACATAAAGGCTGCGACACCGATAAATAAAACACCGAAAACAATAAAAGGAACATCAATCTTTCTCTTTGTCATTTTATGTACCTCCAAATTACCGTTCAACCGCACACGTCAAATCAGTATTTTTTCTTTATATTTCTGTAATAATGATCGGGCAGCAAACGCTTTTTTATTTTACCCTTGCTGGCACCGGCATTGAATCTGCGCCTTGATCCGGGATAAAGAGTAAGCTTTGGGGTATGATTGCTGAACATTACCGAAAGCACGGTTCCCAATCCACCGATTATGACACCCAATCCTATTATACCCAGAATTATGCTTCCGGCGCTGTTTTCCTTTCTGCGGTTTGCAAGCTCGGCAACCTCACTGTGGAACTCCTGCTCATAAATATCGGCGTATACGCTGTCCTGCTCCTCTGCCGCCGCAGAAGCCGTCTGCGACTGGCTGGGTACCACCGAGGTAACATCGGCATCACCGACGATAAGCGTATATTTTGCCGATTTTCCGCCGGCCGTCGCTGTAATGACGACCTCGCCCTGTTTCACGCCGGTAACTCTTACGCTAACATTATTGATCTTTTCGATAGTCGCGATATTGGGATTTGAGCAGGTAAAGGATGTAACTACCGTACCTGCCATATCCTCTATCTTGACATAGAGTGTAACCGATTTGCCGACAGGAACTCTCTTGCTGTTTGATGCTCTGAAGCTTATCGAGCCGAGCGTCTGTGTATCGCTTTCCGCAACCACCACCGTCGGCGGCGGAGTACTGGTTGTTGTCGTTGTAACCTCCGACGCATAAGCCACCGGCACCCAGAAACAGTTTACAGCCGCAGCAAGCAGCAAAACCATAAGGATAACCCTTGTAAATTTTATCTTCAAACCTACGACCATTCCTTTCAAAACACACCTGAAATTCCGATTGACACAACTATCAGATTATAAATATCTATTTTAGTATTATAACAGATTAATATATCCTTTGCAATACGCTTTTTTCCTGACATAAACAAAAGCAAAAACGCCCGAAGTCATAACAGCTTCAGGCGTTTTATTTGTATTAATATTAGTATCCGTGGAACGCATCGCACAAAAAATAAATTCTTATCTATCTAAAAGCTATTTTGGTTGCAAGTGCTCACAGTTGACTTTTGTTATATTACAGGTTCTGCGTTAAAACAGACTTTCCATTTGACAAGAAGTAACTCCGATTGTAATAAGTGCCCCAATAATACCAAGAATCCACCATAATATAGTATTGCCGACTATCTCACCATTAATCTGTTTACTAATATTTTTCGCAGAATCCACAAATTGGTCAGTACATTTCCACTCTCCTGCAGAATTCTTTTCCACAGCATATGTATACTGGCTTCTAATTGAAGCACCATAACTATTTTGCGAATCCACAAAACCAGAAACGCTATAATGTCCATCGCTGCCGTTGACTATCATCTCATCGAATTCAGGAAATTTTGCTGTTGCCGGAGCCTTTAAAACCTGCAGTTCTACACACTGCGCAAACAAAGCTGCTTCGTCTCTTTCTGTAAGGTTTTCATATTCTGTTTTCTTTTTGTTGTATTGCAGCCTCGCCATTTCAGAAATATTGCTGTAATCTGTCATGATTCTTCCCTCTCTAATAGTTATTAACCAAATTATGGTTTATTGATATAATATGACATTTTGTCATAAATGTCAAGCGGAAATATGACATAATGTCATTAGGTGATGTTATGCAAAATAGGCTGAAGATGTTGAGAAAAAGCCACGGTTATACACAAGTATCCCTGCAGATGCAAACAGGTATTGAACAAGCACTGCTTTCTAAATTCGAAAACGGCGAAAGAACCCCTCCAACAGAAACGCTTGTACGATTAGCTGAATTTTATAATGTTAGTATAGATTATATTCTTTGCAGAACCGATAATCCTGAAATAAACAGATAAAACTGGATGGCTGTTGTGTTGCAGTCGTCCAGTTTTATCTGTTTTATCTTTTTAATCGCACTTTTTTATATATTTTCCGCGTTGATTTTCGCGTGGCTTCTGCGTTTCCCACCTCTGCGACACAAAAAAAAGACCCCCGCCTGTGGCGCAATCAGGAGGTGTTTAGATTGAAAACAAACCGAATTATATTCTTTATTCTCTGTGCAGCGCTGTCTTTAACTTTATACCCCTGCGCCATAGCCTGCCAGACGCATCACCATCAACCGGAAAACCAGTTATCCATATCTGAAACAGACATTGAAAACACGAGTAATTATGATTTTTTTGCCGGATGCTCGATCAACGCGGTCAGTATAGTTCAAAACGACCAAGGCGAAACACAATACGTTTCACGCTGCGGTAAGCCTTTTATGTACGACGGCAAGGCCATAAGCACTACCCTCAGTATCGGCAGCTATTCATCCTTCCCAGCAAGGGCTAAGGTGTTCGTCATGCTCGATGGGATATTATGCCCCATAATCTCAAATAATGGACAATCATATCAAAGCCAGGAATATAACTTTGATCCCGTTGATTATGGTGAATTTATTTACGAAAACACAATAAACATACCGATTTGCTTTGAACCGGCGTTTTCAGAAGTAAATGACAGCTATGACCTTACATTTTGTATCTATATTTATGACCATGAACGAATGGCGGATGATGAAAACATCCCCCATTCGCAAATAAATACCCAGGCATCATTCTGCACTATTTCATACGAACTCATCATAAAAGATGGCACAGATATCATTTTGCAAAAAACTGCGGTTATAAAAGAGCCAGACAAATGGTGCAGATATAATAATACAGATGAGCTTGATAAAATTGAATCTATAATAAAGCTATCGGCTTCTGCAGATCCTGAAGTTTATAATAACGGCCATTGCAAGCTATCCCCTACCGATGACCTGTATCTGTATATATATTTCAATACAGCCGACCGGTACCAGACGATGCTCTTTGTAGACGGCAAATACTACAACGCTTTTGGAGATACCGGTATACTGAGGTTTAACGCCAGAGGTGATGAACCATCAGTTTCCTGCACCTCTGTTGATTTAAGCTTATTATCCTCCGGTAGCCATTGCGCAGATATAATAGTCTACAATCTCACAACCAAAACAGCAGAATCACACTCCTCATTTTTCCTTCACATAAATTGATTTTAACTCATCTGCCGACCAAAAGACGGTTATTCCATCGGAATAACCGTCTTTTGGAAGAGTTGTGAGGACTTGATTGAGTTGTTGTTTTACCGTTACTGATTGGTTTTCTCCATGTAGTCCAGATAATCTTCGTACAGTTTATCCCAGTTGAGCTCGTACCATTCAGCAAATTCTTCAAACACATCGTCGCTGGTCTGAGACTTGATGATCTCAATCATCTCCAGCTGATCCTGCCTGATATCTTCTTTTTCGTTCTCGTCAGAGTATCCTTCATCGAATCCTCTGTCGGTTGCCTCTTTGAGAATCTTTTCAAAAGTATCCTCGCCATATACATCGTCGAGGAAAGTAATTAAACGAAAACCGTAATGATATATATCAACGCGCTTTCCGTATGGGATCATAAAAGCTTCTTCACCGTTCTGGATAATGCTGTCGTCGAACCTGCCGCTTGGATATTCGGGGGATGAGAAATACTGATGGGTTTCCTCGGATGGGATACCGTTGGCTCTCATGGTGTGATATGACATGAATACCGCGTATCCTTCGTTCATAAGCGATGTAAGGCATGTACCGTTTCGTGTATGGATCACGTGTGAAAGCTCGTGATAGAGAACCTGATATCGTGTCTCGTTGAAATCATATGAATCGGCGCTGACAACAATACCGCCCTCAAACGCCCAGTTGCACAGTTCTTCGTTAGGGTCAACTATAAGGATATGGATCTTTCTGTTTGCAGGATCGACAGAGGGAAGCTCGGTATTCTCAAAATACATACCTATTACATTGAATGTCTCATAATTGTAGTTCTTTTTGAAATTAAGACCACTCTGTCTGCAAAGATCACTCATAATCTCTTCTGTCACCTTGAGCATATCTCCGCTGACTTTGACGCCTTTCTGAAAGAAAATGACAACCTGGTCACTGTCTGTATAGCAATCCTGCTCGGCGACAAAGGTTTCCTTCGGGTCACCGCTCAGCTCCACTCTGCAGTCAAGAACAACGCCTTCATAAATCTCATCAGAGTCTGCTTCAGAATCGTCGGTTTCGACTTCCTGTACAAGCGAATCGGTGTTCGAAACGCTGTCAGTTTCCCCTTCCGTTTGCTGCACACAGCCAGTTAAAGAAGCACAGAGAATAACCGACATCAGAATAATAAATATATTTTTCGTTGTTTTCATATTTCCTCACCTGTATAGCTCATATAAGCCCTTTTCATACTTTCCTTTCGTGATTTTTGTGCTGACTATAGTTTACCACAATAAATCTAAATTGCAAACACTTAATTCTCACAATATGCAAAGCGATATTGATTTAATGATTGATTGATAATATACGAAGAAGCCGGAGGGAATGAACACCCGAAACAGTGGGACTTGATTGCCCCCGAGCGAATCCAATGATTCGCTTTGAAAATCAACGTTCTTTTCTCTCTTCCTCTTTTCTTTCCTGCTCCGCGTTGATTTTCGCGTGGCTTCTGCGTTTCCCACCTATGCGACATAAAAAAACGACCCCCGCCTGTGGCGGAAGTCGTTTTTTGAACGGTTATAGCAGAGCTGGAGCAAGTGGAAAAATGATAGAACGGCTTAAGTCTATGATGTCTTCCGCACAATCCAACAAGGAGCGCAGAACCATTGAGAAGGCAATTCAAATGATTGAAGGCGATTAAGCGTTACCATTTTGTTACCATTATGACGTAAAATCACATAGAATCACGCAAAATATGCATAAAATCTGAATGATTTAAGAAAAACTAAAACCGCAAGGAAATGGCTAAATATAGCCATTTCCCTGCGGTTTTGTGTGGTCGTAGTGGTGGGACTTGAACCCACGGCCTCTTGGTCCCGAACCAAGCACTCATACCAAACTGAGCTACACCCCGATAATGCTGACAAACAGCTTTAATATTATAGCATCATCGGTGGAGTAATGCAAGTCTTTTTTTATCTTTTTTTGATCTATTGAAAATTTTATTGAAAAAGCAATTTTGAAAAAGATGATGATTACGCTTTATCATCTTTACTGCCCTTTGATTTTTTCACTTTCCTCACCAGTCCCGACACTTTTGTCGCTGCCCACAGTATCCCTGTCACAGCCGTTACACAGATTCCTATTATTGAAGAAAATCGCGCTATTTCGATATTCTCCTCCAGTTCGCACGGACAGTCCGAATAATACCCCAGCTCATAGATCATTATATTTGCCGCTGCAATTATAAAAAGCCCTGCCGCGGCGCAAAGTACACTTACCGCAGCTGTGTCACTAAGCTTTCTCTCCTTTACCTTTGCAAGCTGTATTACGCAAAATATAACCGATATAACAATCGCCAAAAACATCGACACAAACAGCACGGGCAAAAATACCGCTATCATATTTTCGGTATTGTATTCGTAAATGTACGGATATGTCTCCTCTCCGTAGATATACACCAACACCACGGCCGGTAATATCAGACTTGCCAGCGAAATGCCGACCGAAGCAAGATAATACCATGAATTGAACTTTCTGCGATTTGCAATAGCCTTTATCATAAATATCGGCAGTATGACCCCTCCGATTGCAACAATAAAAAACAGCATTGCAATATGCGACAGACATTCCATACAAACAAATATTGTAAACCAATTCCCGCTGCCGCTGTCTTCTATCGGGATATCCGACCAGCGATACTGCAGAAATGTCTCATGGCACAGCCAAAAATAGATGCTGATAAATGCCGCCATGACAGTCGATGGTATAAATTCATTTTTCTTTGAAGAGTTAAAACGGAAAACAGCGAAAATCACAAAGCCGACCATTGCCGTCATGCTGAAAAATGCAGCTGCAAGCGAATTGAACACAAGCATTTTTATCCCTCTTTTCTTTCTGAATTATAAACGAAAATAAGATATCCTTTGTTAATTCATTCCAAACGAACCGTAAATAAAAACACGGGCTTAAGTAAACAATTTGAAAACGCAGAACCACCCCTGACATCATGAGGTCAGGGGTGGTTCTAATCATTTATTTTTTCTTTTTGCGCTTTCCGCCAAACATACCGCCGATATCTTCCCCAAGAGCTTTTACCGCTCTCGAAACCGAACCGGATGACTTCTTGCGCGTCGGTATATACACACCGTCATCGCGCATCGCCTCGGCCGTTGCGGAACCGAGCTTCGATCCGGTCGTACGGGAACTGTCGCTGTTATAGCTTCGGTAAATATCGGGGCGTCTCGATGTTCTTCCGGAGGAATACCTCTTGACCTTTTTAAGGCTGCTGAGGTTTTGTGCGTGGATAAGAGAATAGATAACATATCCAACTATTGCAATAATAATCAGGATGACAAAAACAAGGAATATCCACGAATCAAAAACACCCTCGATTATGCTCAGGATATAAAGCAGTTCGTTTCGCTGAACTGTTTCACCTGCTACAAGGTTTACCGTTCCGATGACCTCATTTGCGTAAACAAGAGATGCCGTTCCAAGAACATCGCCCTGCATTACCGGTGCTTTTATTTCATCGTTCAGCTTCGTTTCTATCACAATACTCGACATCTCGATATTCGATGGCATGATGGTTCTGAAGCTTTCGGACGGCACAAGCTCGATCTCCGATTTATTCCACGCCCATTGTATCGGGGCAGTTGCAAGAACGGTACTGGTATTTACTACTTCCTTCAAGCTGAGGTCGGAAAATGCCCATTGGAAAAGCTGACGTGCGTCAAGCATCGCGTAATTGTCCTCGCCGTAGTTGCTCTTTGCACCGTCATCCATACATATAATGATGTAGCTGTAACCGTCTTTTGCCGCATAAGAAGCGTATGTATGTCCGGCCGCTTTAAGGAAACCGGTCTTTACGCCCTTGACGTACTGATAATAGTAATCAGTATATGCGCTCATCATCATTCTGTTGGTTGTCTCAAATCTTACCGTTTCATCGGTCATGTTAGTGATCGGACGGTAATACGGAACATCGGTTCCGGCGATCTCGGCAAAAGCCGGCATCTCCATCGCATATTTGCTGATAATATAGAAATCCTTTGCTGTGCTGTAATGGTTTTCGTTGAACAATCCGTGGGGATTGACGAACTGGGTATTGGTGCATCCAAGCTCGGCCGCTTTTGAGTTCATAAGCTTGATAAACCAGTCAATGGTTCCGTCACCTTTATCTTCGGATACTTTATATGCCAGCGCAAGAGCGGCATAGTTATCCGACGCAAGCATCGCACAGTAAAGCAGGTCGATCAGGCGGATACGTTCACCCGTCTTCAGCGCCGTCGAAGACCATACGCCTTCGGCAAGAAGTGTCTTGTCGGTCATGACCGCATTGCTTATTGTAACCTTTTCGTTTTCAAGATCGGAATAATATTCCAGCACGAGCAGACAGGTCATTATCTTCGTCAGAGATGCCGGATATTTTATCTTATCGGCATTTTTCTCATAGACTACAAGCTCCGTTTCGAGATTGACCATATAAACAGCGTCGCATTTCGGTTCATAATCGATAACAAATGCGGCGTCCGCCTCGGTCTGCGGAAAGACGATAAGCGCAGACAAAACAGTTGTAATAATTATCGCCGTGCAGGCTAATCTTTTCAAAAACTTCATATATAAAACCACCAATAGATTTATAATAGGAAAATAACGAAAGTAATTATAACAGAATTAACACGATATTTAAAGTAGTAAGTTGTAATTTTTCTTTTAATGTTATATAATAATATTTACTGTTTGCTTAATCTGGCATTGGAAAGGAGCGGTTTTCCCTTACTTCTGCGGAAAACCACAAGGCAATATGATCTATATTACCGGAGATATCCACGGCAACATCGCACGTTTTGAAGACAAGTCCATGTCCCAGCTCAAACGCGGCGACTACCTTATCGTATGCGGCGATTTCGGCTTTATATGGGAGGGCTCCCGCCAGGAGGAAAAGGTTTTAAACTTCCTTGCGCGTCAGAAATATGCCATCCTGTTCATCGATGGATGCCACGAAAACTTTGACCGTCTTCAAAAATATCCCGTTACCGAATGGAACGGCGGCAAGATACGGCGCATAAAACCGAATATTATCCACCTGATGCGCGGCCAGGTTTATGAAATCGAAGGCAAACGCATATTCACCATGGGCGGCGGCTGCTCCTCCGACCTTGATCTGCGCCAGCTTCGCGGCACAAAATGGTGGCCCGAGGAAACGCCCTCCACCGAAGAAATGGCCGAAGGCGTTGATAATCTATTCAAATACAACCTCACGGTTGATTACATAGTAACACACGAATGTCCCACAAAGGTCAAGGATCTGCTTGTCAAAGAGCTTGACAACTTCAACTGCGTCACTGCATTTTTTGACGAAGTCTGCCGTCAGGTAAAATACAAGCACTGGTTCTTCGGCTCCGTGCATAAGGACATGCATCTTTCATCCGCTCATACCGCGCTTTTCCAACGTGTACTTCCCCTTGAAGTGCCCGGTTCAAAAGCTGCCCAGCCGGAAGATGACAGAAAACGCTCCCGCAAGACATCGTCGGATGATAAAAAATCCGCCTCTAAAGTTTCGGCATCAGCTATTTCTGACAACAACAGCGAGAACTCAACGGATGAAGACTATCGCAACGGTTACCGTCAGCGCTACGGCGGCAAGAACGGCCGCGCAATGCGCATGGAGCTTGAAAGCCTTGCCAAAGAATACGGCGCTGTTGCAGAAGAGGATACCGTAAAATATTACGAACCGCAGGAAAGCTCCGAACCGGAAGAAGAAGCTGCAAGCTTTGACAACTGGGACAGCATTATGTCGGACGAAATGGCGGAACGCCTAAAAAATCGCCAGCCGGATACCGACGAAGACAATTATTAAAAACATTCAGACCGCAGCGTAAATTTGCACACTGCGGTCTGTTTTTTTATCTGTCGGTCTTATTCACGCTTTCTCTTATCGCGCTCGCAAAATACCACGATAGCGACTGGCACATCGTACCTTTCGGCCGGCGACTCATAAGATAATAGGCATACAGCACCATAAAATCCAGTCTGCGCCGCGGATACAGCGGTGCCATAGAGCATCTTTTTAGTATATCCGACAGCATATTGCAAAAATCATCAAAGCTGCCCTGATCGGTCAACTCATCGGTCTCACTAACCATACTGAGAGCCGTATCGTATCTGATCCCGTAGTTCATCGCCATAACAGTCAGCATAAGCAGAGTTCTGTCGGTCTGTGCCGTTCCGTTAAGCACATCTTTCAATCTGCCGGACGCATAAAGCACATCGCTTAATGAATAACGGGAAAGATAATCGGATAGCTCATCTGTATCAACAGCGGCACCCTTTGAGAACAGATCGATCAGCTTGAGCAGCCGCAGCGACTGTTCCTTTGTCGGCATTCTGACACGGCGCACCTGCTCATCAAGCAAGCCGCAATTATCAAGCACGATCTCATAATCCTCCAAAAAACGTCTGAAATGACGCTTTGCGGTATAATAGCTGTCGTGAATAAACAGGCCGCCCGACGATATCATAGCTATAAGCTCGTCTTCGGTCTTCACCCTTTCAAGGCTTTCGCCCGCTCTCATGGTAAAAACGCCTGTACGATCGTACACTCTATCATTTTGAGATATGCTTTCGATGATATCCATAGCTCTGACATAATTTTCAAACGGCGAAAGCTCGCCGGGATCTTTTAAACAGAACCAATGCACCGCCTCCGATGGATCCGACAAATGAAGCGGATTCTGACCGCACATAAAGCACAGGAACCGATTTATCTCCCTTTTTCTTTCCTGTGCATCCGGCTCATATCCTATCGGATACGCACGAAGTGAAAGAGCGTATCCAAGCCGTATAAATGTCTCCTTTTTATTGGGAATTATCGTACCCGTAAGCCAGCAGTTTATGAGCCGTTTGGCGCTTTCTCTGCTGTTTTCAAACCGTTCGTAAAAATCTATCAGTCTTTTCTTACAGCTGCACGGCCTGCAAATCGGACTTGATATACAGACACTTCCAAGAAATCCCCTTACTAAAGTCTGCACGTCATCGGGTTCGGACGCATTACTTTCACCGTAATAATCATACCACGCCTGACGTCGATTTTCCGGCAGATATGCTGCCGCGGCCTGATATCCCTCATCAATTAACGACCGCGTCATTTTTATCTGGAGCGCACATGGATATGCCGCCGCAAGCGATTGCCAAAGATTCTGCGCAAATGTAGGAAGCGCAAAATCTTTTTTGTCGAAAAGCTCGCCTATATCGGCAGGATCGGGATATCCTCCGCTCTCTATGGAGCGCATTATTTCCATCGTTGCCCTTCCGAAATTCGAATACATCGTTAATACCCCCGTAATAGATATCCTGTATTATTTTATCATCAGACATCCGTGAAAACAAGTTAATAAAAAAGATAATAATATTAACAGTTGCCCTCTGTTTATTTGATGAAATATATGGTACAATGTGGTATAATGAACACAATAACTCTCGCTTTGCGAGAGTTTGACCTTCGGTCTGACAGACTTCCGTCTGTCTGTGTCCATTGCCAATCTCGCAAAAATGCCCTTGCAAGCAAGCATTTTTTGCTTCATTGTAATATGACTTCAAACGCTTTCTTTTTTGCTGCTTCACGCCGTTTTTCCGCGAGGTTGTGGTATAATATATTTATCAGCTTATTATATTCCGGGATGTGATATTTTGGATTTCAATACTATAAACGGTGTTTCCTTCCGCCTGATACCGGAGACCCGGTTCAAGACGGCAGGCATCACCCTCACCCTTGCCTGTCCTCTGACGAGCGAAGGCGCATCACCAAACGCACTTCTCCCCTATATGCTTGTTCGTTCATGCAGAAAATATCCCGATTTCTCTGCGCTCAAAAAAAAGCTTGCTCTCCTTTACGGAGCAAAGCTTTCGGCGGATGTTATTTCTCTGGGGGACGCACAGCTTCTGCGAATATCCGTATACTCTATCGATGACCGATACACAATGAACGGCGAAGCTGTTTCGGTTGAATGTGTAAAGCTTCTTGCCGATATATTGACCGATCCCGCATTTGTCGGCGGCGTGTTTTCGGAAGCCGACCTTGAGGCCGAAAAGCGCCAGCTCTGCGAACAGATCGACGCCCAGACCAACGACAAGGTTGCCTATGCCAAAAGGCGCTGCATAGACCTAATGTGTGCCGGTCAGCCATTCGGCATCAACCCGCTCGGTGACAAAGCTTCCATAAACGCCATCACCGCAGAGCAGCTTACCGAAACATGGAAAACCGCACTCTCATCATATCCCATTTCTCTTACTGCCGTCGGCGCGATGGACGGCGATATGGTATTCACCGCATTTTCCGACGCTCTGTCATCTGCCGGTCGGACGCCTGCTGCGCTCCCTGCTCAGTCGGTCAGCCCACGTCATGATAACGTGCGTGAATTTACCGAGCGCGAGGATGTAACCCAGTCGAAGCTTCTTATCGGCTTTACAACGCCGATAAACGGATGCGAACACGATATTTCGGCAATGCGCCTTTTCAACGCCTGCTTCGGTGGAACTCCTCACAGCCGTCTTTTCGCAAATGTCCGCGAAAAGATGAGCCTTTGCTATTACTGCAGCTCCTCCTATTACCGCAACAAGGGCATACTGCTTGTCGGTTCGGGGCTGGAAAGCGAAAACATCGAAAAGGCAAAGACAGAAATTATTGCACAGCTTTCCGACATACAATCGGGCGGTCTTACCGATTCCGAAATAGAAAATGCCAAATTAAGCCTGCGAAACAGCTTTCTTCGCACAAAGGATTCCGTTTCCGCAACCGAAGGCTGGTACACCGCGCAGATGTTTGACCGCGACTGCATAAGCGTTGAAGAAGCCTGCAGACGGATCGACGCAGTCACAAAGGAAGATGTCACACAGGCCGCTCGGTCGCTTGATCTTGATACTGTATATCTTCTTACCGGAAAGGAGGAGCAGTAATGGCTTTCCTTGAAAAACACAGCGACAGGCTTGGTGAAAGCTATTTCTATATGACCCATCCCACCGGTGTGCGGATATATGTCTATCCCAAGCCCGAATACGAAGGTGCTT
>JAGBFS010000097.1 GCA_017936365.1 Clostridia bacterium | reverse complement strand
TCATATACATATACATAAACATAAACATAGACATATACATATACAGGTTTTCGGAGAAAGCAAAAAAACCATTTGCTTATTTTGCTTTTTTGATTTGATAGACGTGATATTATTTTTCATCTGCTGCGATCTTTTTTGGACGGCCTCCCTTCTTTCCGGCAGCCTGTCGTTTTCTTTTTGTTTCGAGCCATTTTTTCTGATCGAAATCTATTCGTTTTCGCATAAATGAAAAGCAGACCTCTGCGGTAAGGCTGAGCTTGCGGTGATGCTCTCCGGCAGAAACGTAATCAAAAAGAGCGAGTATCAGGCTGCGAAATTCCGAATCCTTCAAAAGCTCCAGCGCGGGGATCCATTCGAGATACATGACAAAGGATTTGTTCTCCATTTTTAATACCTCCGTGTGATTTGATTTTGAGGAAAAAATATTATTTCCCTGTTTTAGCATAGCACAAAATATGGTTGCACTACTGTCAGATTTATCGGACATAAAAAGAAGGACGGATATGCCGCGCGATGCGGTTATCCGTCCTTTTGTGATTTTTGATATTATGCCGCCGGTGCGGTTGTGGTGGTAGTGGGCGGTGCGGTTGTCGTGGTGGAAGCTGCCTGCATCGCCTTTACCTGCGCCTGGGTGTATTCGACGTCGTACTCGGCGCCGACCGGAAGCTTTGAGGTGTAATATATCTGCGGAAGCATATGATATACGCTGGTGTGCTCATGCGTGGTCGATACCTTTTTGCCGTCCTGATATACCACTCGATAGGTGCGAACGGTGCGTCCGGTGTGACCCGACTGATCCTGCTTGTCGGCACCGGGCTTTTTATAGAATACGGTGTATGGCTTGGTTTCGGTGGTTTCGTATTCAAAGCGCGCGGTGGAACCGTCGGCAGTACCCCATATCTTGCAGTAGAGCTTGCCGCCTTCGGAGTACATCTCTATCTTTATGGGATAGTCCTTGCTGTTTGAGAATTTGTAATCGGTGTAGCCCCAGTTGACGGTGGCGTCGTTTCCGTAAACGTTGTAGCCCGATTTATCGTCGCGCATATAGGTAACGGTGTATTTGTGGTTGGTGCGCGAATCTATCTTGAGATTTGCCAGTATGCAGGTGTAATAGAGGGTGGATGAGGTCTGGCATATACCGCCGCCGTAATCCTCGTCGGTGCCGTCGGCGGTGTAGACGGTGGCCTTCTGGAACCCATTTTCGGGAGTACGCTCGCCGACCGTGTCGTTGAAGGAGAGCGATTCGCCCGGCTCAAGCACCTTGCCGTTTATCTTGGAAGCGGCGAGGGTGAGGTTGGAGCTTCGGGATTTGTTCGAAGCGGAAAAATAGGTAAAATACGACGCGAGAAGATCGGGGAAGGTGTATTTGCGTATCTCGCGAAGGTCGATTTTCGGTCGGGTGACCGTTACCGGTATCTTCCAGTCGCCGCCCGATGAGGCAAGTATTGAAGCGGCGGCGGTCTTGTCGAAATCGATGCCGATGACCTCGGAATAATAGCTGACCGTGCCGTCCGGCTCGTTGATGGAATAGGCGTCCTTCGGCTGCTTGTGAGCCCAGAGATAGAGCTCGTCGGCGGTGATGGAGGAGGCGGAAACGTTTCCGACCTCGCAATTGACCGTGCCGCTGTCGGCGCCGGAGGATACGATAGCCACAAGCTGGGAAAGGAATTGATTCGGGTCAATGCCGACACCGTCGGTTCCGGGATGAACGGTCATGACCGAAGCGTCGTAATCGATGGTGTAGTAGGAATCGACCACGGGGACGCATTGATCGCCGGCAAGCTTATCAAGGAATACGCGCAGTGCGCTGTGGTTGTAGCGCAGAGCGCCATAGGTACAGTAGAGCTGGGTCACCTCATTTTCGGCGTCCGACTGGGTGACGAGCGGTGTGACAAGCTCGCGCTGGCCGTGAGCGTCCTTTGCGTATTCAAAGCCGTAATCGGCAAGGCGGAGCTGCTCGGTGGCACCGTTTGCGGTAACGGTAACGCTTATACCGTCAAGCCGCTTGTCGATATAGGGCTTTATGATATCGTTGTACATCGTTTCCTCGTCGATGACGAAGGATGCGGGCATCTGATAAAGCACCTGTTCGCGTGCGTTGCCGGAAAGGATAAAGATGCACACCAGATTCAATATGATAAGAGCGAAAAGACCGACCACAAAAACAGCGGTGTAGCTTTTGCCGCCATGCTCGCCGGGGTGAAGGTTGTTTCGGTTCATGTGTCCGCCGCGCGCCTTTTTTTGCTGCTGCATCGGCAGATCAAAATATTCGTTTTCAAATGCCGCCACTAAAAGCCGGCCTCCCTTTACAATAATCATCTTAATATTATAAAGGGAGTATGTGAACATTTCAAGGCTAAAAGGCGATTTTTGCAATAAAGCGGAAAATAATCAAAGGTCTTCCGGTTCGGGCGGAACGTCGCTCGAGCTGGGGATGGATACCGGGACGGTGCGGTCGACCATTATCGCGTCGCGCTGGGCGTTTGCGGTGACCGCGGCGGCATCGGACGGGATAAAGCCGTGCATGAAGCCGTTCATCTCGGCAGAGCTTATGTCGCCGCCGACCACCTTGCCGTCCTTGATAAGGATATTGGCAATAACGCTCCCGGAAACATCGGGATAGTTTTTGATAAGATAGGTCCATTTCTTGACCCTTTCGCCCTTGTATTTTTCAAGGTCGAAGCCCTGCGATTTCTGAAGATTGTTGTATTCGGTGTAAACGTCGCTGAACTGTACCGGGATAACAATCTCCATAACACCTATCGGTTCGGGATCGGCGTCCCAGCCGAACTGGGAAAGGAAAGCGATGCGGCTGTCCTCGTTGTCGGCGGTAAGGGTGTAGCCCGACGATTCGAGCGATGTCGGCTGTGCGCGGCTTGGCGCAAGAAGCAAAAAGATAAGCGCGATAAAGGCCGCCGCACCGATAAGAAAAATGATTATCTCCCTTTTTGAAAATTTGAATGACCATACGAACATAAAAAATCCCCCATTCTGTCAGCAATGCTGCTCTTGTGCAAAATGTTATGCCCGTCTTGGCAGATTTATGACAGGGCGCATATTATGATAGGGAAAAGAGGGGAGAGGTCATTTCCCCTTTTTGAATACAAGTTGAAAGGAAAGGCAATTTGAAATGATACTTTTAAAAATAGGCTCCGAGACCCGAACAAGACGGGCGCAGGAGATACTGGCGAAAAACGGCGTCAAATCGTCGGTAAGAAAGGTGACCGACGACAACGGCTGTGCCGAAGGGCTCGTTGTAAGCGGAGGCGATGTCGCCGCGGCAAAGGGGCATCTTGCATCGGCCGGGATAAATATAAAAAGCGTTTCCGAGGTACCGTCGGCAAGATGAACGAAGAATTCATTTTCGCACATGAGGAGGTGAGATAAGCGATGGTGTATCTTGACAATGCGGCAACAACGCTTCCAAAGCCGCGTGCGGTAGTTGATGTGATGAGAAGAGCGGTGACCGAATTTGCCGCAAATCCTGGCAGAGGCGGCCATGAGCTTTCGCGAAGGAGCGGCGATGCGCTCTATTGCGCGCGGCAGACGGCGGCGGAATTTTTCGGCGCGCAGATACCGGAAAACGTGATCTTCACCCCCGGCTGCACCTATTCGATAAACTATGTGCTTAAAGGACTGCTTCGGCCGGGTGACCATGTGGTGATATCCGATCTTGAGCATAACGCGGTGGTGCGTCCGCTTCATAAGCTGTGTCAGTACGGGGTGTCGGTAACGAGGGCTCACGTCTGTGAGGATGACCCCGAGCTTACTCTGCGATGTTTTTCGCAGGCGATAAGGCGAACCACGCGGCTTGTTTTCTGTACTCACGCGTCAAATGTCACGGGCGTGCGGCTGCCGATAGAGGAGATAGCAGCGATGTGCGCAAGCCGCGGCATACCGATGGGCGTTGACGGTGCGCAGTCGGCCGGAGTGCTGCCGCTGGCGCTTGATGGTCAGGCGGTCGATTATATCTGCGTTCCGGGGCATAAGGGATTGTACGGTGCGGCAGGCACCGGTGCGCTTATAATGCGCGATTCTTCCCCCTTTGGCACGGTCATCGAGGGCGGTACGGGAAGTGCGTCGTCCCTTCGCGACCAGCCGGAGGATTACCCCGACCGGCTGGAGAGCGGAACGGTCAATCTGCCGGGAATACTGGCGATGAAGGCAGGAATCGAATTTGTCACGGGAAAGGGACGGGAGAACATCGCGCGGCACGAATACGCGCTTGCGCAGATGGCTTATGACGGACTGCAGAAAATAAAGGGCGTGACCCTTTACACAAGGCGGCCGACCCCCGACGGTCATGTACCTCTCATCCCGTTCAACGTGGGCGATCTTGCGTCGGAGGACGCCGGAAGAATGCTTTCCGAGCGAGGCATAGCGGTGCGCGCAGGATATCATTGTGCATACGACGCACATGTGTGCATCGGCACCGCCGGAAGAGGTGCGGTAAGGGTGTGCCCGTCGGCGTTTTCGCACCCATCCGATATCGACGCTCTTCTGCGCGCGGTAAGGCAGATTTCCATTAATTAAACACAGAAATGTTTACAAAAACATTGAAATTATCGGCTGACGTGTTATAATAGAATTTAATATGCGACCGGCAAGGGTTTGCCGGTCGCGGATACACGAAAGGGGGCAGAGGTCATGGCCGCATTTTTCCAGAATGTAAAGCTCGTTATTGAACAGATGGGCATAAACGATATCATCGATATCGCTATCGTTGCCTTTCTCATCTACAAATTGATAACCTTTGTCCGCGATTCGCGTGTCCAGCTTCTTGTAAAGGGCATCATCGTTATCGCCGCCGCTTATGCCGTGTCGTTGCTTCTCAATCTTCAGATGATGACATCGGTTGTGCAGATAATTATCCAGAACGCCGTTATAGCCGCGCTTATCGTCTTCCAGCCGGAGATACGAAACGCGCTTGAGCGTATGGGAAGAAGCCGTCTTTCGGTCGCGTCCATCTTCTCGCGCGATGATAAATCGGTCGAACGGGGCGAGATGCTTTCCACCATCTCCAGCGTTGTCGAAGCGTACCGCCTGCTCCAGATAAAAAAGATGGGTGCGCTGGTCGTCTTTGAGCGCGAGGTGTTATTGAGCGAGATCACAAAGACCGGTACGGTGGTCGATGCGCGTCCGAGCGCGTCGCTGCTTTCGAATATTTTCTTCAACAAGGCGGCTCTGCATGACGGCGCCGTAGTCATAAGAAATAACCGCGTCCATGCGGCCGGCTGTATCCTTCCGCTGACCCATAACACCGAGCTGGGCGTAAGCGTCGGAACCCGTCACCGCGCCGCGCTTGGCATAAGCGAAAATTCCGATGCCGTGGCGGTCGTCCTTTCGGAGGAGACCGGACTTCTTTCGGTAGCGGTCGGCGGCGAGCTCAAGCGGTTCGCAACCCCGGCCGAGCTTACCGAGGAGCTTATGCGCGTACTGCTCCCGATGGACGAAAACGATGAGGACAAGTCGGGCTTTATTGGCCGCATCAAGCGTCTTTTCAAAAAGAAATCAAATAATAAAACAGGCGATACACAAGAGCAGTCTTCCGACAGAGAGGAGGCTGACGAATAAAATGAGCGCAAAGAAAAACAAAAAGAACGCCCCGTCAAAGGCGGCGAAGATAAAGAATAATACCCAAAATACAAAGCCGAAGGAGATAAAGGCGGACAAAGTAAAGACGAAAAAGGAAAAAACGTCTTCGCGCAAAAAGTTCACCATCTTCGGCGACTGGCTTTACAACAACAAGGTGCTGATGGCATTTTCGGTTATCCTTTCCGTGACACTATGGGTAATACTCACCCTCAACGTTACCGACCGAACCGAAAAGGTGTACAGCGATATCCCGATAAACATATACGATTCCAGCCTTTACGAAAGCGTCGGAATAAGGGCGATAGAGATCGTCGGCCCCGAATCGATGCTGGACGGCAAGGTGGATATTATCGCAACGGGCAGCCTTTACGACCTAAGCCAGCTTACATCGGACAACCTTGAGGTAAGAGCATCGTGGACGGGCACGATAAGCGAGCCCTCCACATACCAGCTTACTCTGTCGGTGACCTGCAACAACAGCGACGTAAGCGTCGATCTTGCATTTGCCGACGGCACCAACTATCTTCTTGAACGGTTTGACCGATACATCGAGGAAAGCTCCCCGATGGACGTCGCCGTCACCACGGTCGGCGCGAGCGCGGCGGAAAATCTCCTTGTCGGCGAGGCTTTTTCGGGCGTTAAGACGATAAGCGTCAAGGGGCCGGAAACCGAGGTCAAAAAGATAGCAAAGGTAGTGCTTGAGGCAAATGTCAACAAGACATTGAGCGCCGCCGAAAGCTTCCCCGGAACAATATATTTCAAGGATGCGGCGGGCAACAACCTTTCCGAAACCGACCGCAGCAAGATAACAATAGTTGGCTATTCGGACGGAACACAGAACTTTGAGGGCGCACCGACACAGGATCAGCTCAAGGTTGAGGTTCCGGTAGAAAAGGAAGTAACCCTCCCGCTGGAGATCGGCTTTAAAAACGCTCCCACCGGATTTAATCCGCAGAAGCTAAAATATGTAATCAATCCGGCATCGATCACCATCAAGGGTCGACCGGACGCCATAGAGAGCGAGGCGCAAAGCGGCAAGTTCAGGCCGGAAAGCCAGATCGATCTTTCGGCGGTGACGCTGCTCAATCCCATGCAGCGGCTCAAGCTGAGCTTCAGTTCGGGCATATCGGTCGAGGGCTATGTCGGCGAAGCGCAGGTGACCTTTGAACTTCGCGGATATTCGACAAAGATACTTACCCTCAATAACGGCATAGCCCATTTCAAGCTGATAAATCCCGACGGAATAAAAGCATCGGTCGTCAGCTCGAAGATAGAAAACGTAACCATCATCGGCCCTGCGGCGGCTGTCGCGGCGATAAACGAATCCAACTGTATTGTAGAGATAGACCTTTCATCGGTGGACAGCGCCGCCGGACAGAAGGACGTGCGCGCGATGATATCCTTCAATTCCAACGATAACTGCTGGGCGACCGGCACATATAAGGTGACCGTACAGGTCGGATAGCATAAGGCAATGAAAATCAAATAACGGCGATAAGAAAAGGGAAGCAGGTGAAAATCCTGCACGGAGCCGCCACTGTGATGCGGAGCCGGTTTTCGGTTGGGGCGATATATCCCCAAAGTCACTGGGAGCGATCCCGGGAAGGCGAAAACAGGCGTTGATGCTCAGTCAGGAGACCTCCTTATCGTATCATGGCACTTTCCACGGACCTTGGACAAGCCATATTTTAACTGTGCGCACCGCGTACGGTTTTAATGGCGGCGTCTGTGAAAGCAGGCGTCGATTTTATTTTTCGGGGGTTATTTAAAAGAGCGCTATTTTGAATAAAAATCCCGAAGCAGAGAAAGGAAATGGTAAAACATGAAAGACAAGAAACAGAAGAAAAATTCGGGCAAATTATTATGGGCGATAATAGCCGTTGTGCTTATCGCCGCGGCGGCATTGGCGATATTTTTGCCCAAGATGCTGGAGGCGGACACAAAGCCGGTCAGCGCAAGCGACGTTGCGGTGACCGACGAAAATCAGAGCTGCTACACCGTAGAGGTCTATGCCGAGGGCGAAGAGGTCTGCAAGACCGATATCGCCATAGTCGAGGGTGTGAACCTCATCGACGCGATGGCCGCGGCAATAACCGAAGACGGCGGCGTGGTATACAGCGACGGCGCATACGGCGCGTACATAACGTCGATATGCGGTCACAGCGAGGACGCCGAGAAGAGCATGTACTGGACATTTACAATAAACGACCAGTATGTAAATGAGGGTGCGTCCTCCTGCTATCCCAAAGAGGGGGATAAGGTCGTATTCAGCCTTGACGTGCTGACATGGTAAAAAAGAGTACTGCGCGCTCAAATGTGCGCCGCCTTGCGGTGGACGGCATGCTCTGCGCCGCGGCGATAGTCGGGCGCATCGCGCTGGGCGCTCTGCCCAACGTCCAGCCGGTAACGGCGATACTGATACTGATGGCGGTGTATATCGGTATCTGGGACAGCACCGTCTCGGCGGTGGTAATAACGCTGGTCACACACGCGTATATGGGGCTGGGCGCGTGGTCGCTTTACCAGATGGCCGCATGGGCGGCGATAGCAGTGATATCCGGGCTTGTTTTCAAAAAGCATCATCACCCGATCGTCATGCTGATATGGGCGGTGTTCTGCGGCTTTGCCTACGGTGCGGCGGTGTCGGTCTTTTCATGGAACACGCTGTCGGCCGGTACGGGCGCGGGCGGATATGTCGCATACTGGCTGTCGGGACTGCTCTTTGACGGCTACCATGCACTAGGCAACGCGGTTTTCATCTGGCTGCTTCAGCCGCTTTTTGAAAAGCTCGCTTTGGGAAAGCTCACACAGAAAATACAATGAGATATTTGCCCTTCGGGGCGGCATGAAACGCTAAACGGAAACAGATTTGCCGTTTGGCGTTTTTTGTGTTATGATATGTACATCAAAGCTGAATTGCGTTTTTTAAAACGGCTTTGCCTGCGGCAGACGGATAGGAAAGCGCAAAACAAATATGGGAAAGGAATGATTGAAAGATGAAGAAAGCATTGGCTATCCTTATCTGCATCTGCGTGATTGCGGTGAGCTGTCCATTTGCGGCAATGGCGGCAAATGTGAACGGTGTGGAGATAAACACCACCGACATCACCCTTTACGCACTCGACCAGTGGGCGGCGGATCATATATCCATACCCGCTTCGCATCCGCAGAGCTTCCGCATTGAGGTGACGGGAGCGAACAATGTTACATATAAGGTGACAAATGGCGACAGCGTTTCGGTTTCGGCCGATGGCGTTGTGACCCCCGAATATACCACATGGTACTGGAACGGCGGCTACGGCTCGACATGGCCGACGGGCGCTCCGGGCGAAGTGGTGGAGGAAAATGCCAATTTCGGCAAATCGGTCATCACCGTCACGGCCGACGGCAAGACGGTCAATGTTGACGTAGAGGTGCTTGATTATGCCGATGTATATACAAGCGACGTAATGGACGATTACATCGAAGCAAACATCACCGATTCGATGAGTGACGAGGAAAAGTTTGAGGAGATATGCAAATTCATAGCAAGCTATGATTACAGCGGATACCATTCCTCGGCGGCGTCCATGATAGTCACCGGTGAGGGCGGCGATTGCTGGGCAAGCACCGACGCGGCCGTCATTATGTGCGAAAAGCTGGGCTATACTGCATGGTCGCGCAACGGCAACAAGGACGGCGGTGCGGCATCGGGACACCGAAATGCCATCGCACAGGTCGGCGACGATTATTATATCCTTGAGGCCGGAGCAAGCGGTACGGCTCCGCGAATGTACTATGTCGAAAAGCAGAGCAGTCTTTTCAGCTACAGATATACCGACGGCGGAATCGAGGTTTACCAGTACAATGCAAAGGATCCGGTAAAGGGAACCTTTGTTATCCCCGAACAGATCGACGGCAAAACGGTCGTCAGCATCGGCGAGAATTTCTATTACGGAAGC
>JAGBFS010000096.1 GCA_017936365.1 Clostridia bacterium | reverse complement strand
GCAGGATGAGATTTTATCCTCTATGAGCGAGCGTTGCGAGAAGAGAAAAGGTGATAAATAACAAATTGTTTCCATTATGCCATACGATTTTTTCTTTTCCTTTCAAAAAAATCGCCATATTACTTGATATCGTGTATAAAATGACATATAATATTCATGTTAGGGGTATTTCGGCAAAATACCCGGTCGGTTAAGGCGATCCGACACCTTAAAATTGTATAAGGAGAGAATATTCATGGCAAAGAAAAAGGAACTTAAAAGGGTAAAAGGCAAAGAATTTTTCAATTACAAAAAGCGCAGGGGCGACCGTACTGATGGCTGGAAGGTCAAGTTCAATGACCCTACCTATCAGATCGTTCCGCATATTATGCCCACCCGCGTTGATGCACAGGTCTTTTTTGAGGAAGAGCTGAATACCGAAGCTCTGGATAAATTCGTCCGTCAGCAGCGCCGCGAAAACCCCGAAATGCCGGAGCTTTCAAGACTTATCGTGCTTATGGCCGCCGCTACAAGAGCTTTTGCAAGATATCCTAAAATCAACCGTTTCTGCGCCGGAAAGCAGGTTTATGCACGCAACCATTTCTGCATTTCGCTTACTCTGAAAAAATCGATGAGCAACGATGCAAACGATGCAACCATCAAACCGAAGTTCATGCCGAACTACACCTTGAAGCAGGTGTATGATGTTGTTCTTGATGCTCTCAGCGATCAGAAGGGTGAAGATGCACAGAACAACGTAACCGGCAGCTTTGTTGATAAAATCACAAGCGTTCCGCAGTGGATACTCAAGTTGGTTGTTGCATATGCAAACAGAAGAAATAATAAAAAGGGTCTGCCCAACTGGCTGTTGGATGTCAGCCCGTTCAATACTTCAGTATACATAACCGATATCGGCTCCACCGGAATCGGATCGGTTTATCATCATATATACAATTTCGGAACAACATCCGTATTCATCGCAATGGGCAGACGCCAGAAAAAGGTAGTGCTTGATGAAAACGGCGAGCCCAAGAACATCAACACTATCGTATTCCGTTATGTTGTTGACGAACGTTCCTGCGACGGATTCTATTATGCAAAGACCGTTCGCTATATTTCACATCTTCTCAACCATCCGGAAGAGCTTCTTGAGCCGCCGAAGGAAGTTGTTGAAGATCCGCTGTGCTAATTATTTTAGCCCGATATATTAAAAGGGAGAATGTGTATGTTCTTTAACAAAGCCCCAAAATTTTCGGCAGCCGTTATAACAAACATGGGTAAGATCCGCACAAATAATGAGGATAATTTTTATTTTGACTCAAAGACCCTTTCGGAAGAAACCGTCAACGCTATGACCGATGAGAGCATAATATATTCCATCGAGCCAAGACGTGAGGCAGGTTTGTTCTGCGTTTGCGACGGTATGGGCGGCGAATCGCACGGTGAACTTGCGTCGCGCGTTGCCGTTGAAACGCTTTGCGAGCATAAAGAGAAATTTGCCGGTGCAAAAAAGGGTCAGTTAAAAGATGTTATAACCGCATATACCGATGAGGCAAACAGCCGAATCTGTGATAAGATAACCGAGCTGGGCGTAAAACGTATCGGAACTACCTACGTTCTTCTTCATTTTGTAGGCTCTACTGCATATATTTCCAATATTGGCGACAGCAGAGCCTATCTTGTCCGCGATGATTCGATCAAGCAGCTTAGCCGCGACCATACCGAGGTTGCGTATTATGTTTCTGCTGGAATCCTGACCGAAGAGCAGGCTCGCAATCATCCAATGAGGCATGGTTTGACACAGCATCTGGGCATATTCCCCGACGATATGTTGTTATCTCCGTATTTTGCACAGGTTGTTCAGGCAAAGGTCGGCGACACCTTTATTCTCTGCAGCGACGGTCTGACCGATATGCTGGAGGATGACAGCATCAAAAAAATCGTTAAGGATAATTTCAAAGAAGGACCGAAGGCGGTCGTGCAGTCGCTTGCCGATGCCGCGCTTGAAGCGGGCGGCAGGGATAATGTCACGGTCATCGCAGTAACAGCAAAATAATAAAATGAAAATAAGCAGAGGGCTTTGATTATGTTAGGAAATCTACCGCAAATCAATGATAGATATACAGACAGCCTGATAAAAACCGTAAGGGAGATCCAGAGCGGTTCCTGCGAAGCTTCATTTTTAAACGATTGGTATTTTGACGCGCTTATCTCCGATATCGGGGATGGGCGCGTTTATCGTGTTGTAAACAAGGATGGAAGCACCGCAGCGATAAGGATCGCCCTTATGTTCCGCGATAAAAATGAGGCTCAGAGCGAGAAGGAAGTCTTAAAGCGGCTTCAGGAGTCTAAATGTGCGCTTACAGTAAAGGGGTATACTTCGCTGCTTTCGGATGATTTTACACAGGGCTACAATATATTCCTGACCGAAGATTACGTCCCTGTAGGCGAGCTTAACCTTTCAAGATCGGATATAATATTGGCGGCAAAATCAATATGCTCGGCGCTTGGCGCTTGTCACAGCCGTGTTCCGGAGCTTATCCATTGTGCGGTCACACCGGAGACTCTGGTGCGCACAAAAAGCGGAGCATTCAAGCTGACCGGATTCTTTGACTGCAGAACGCGCAATGACGGAGCGCCGCCGGTAAATGACTATTCCGCTCCTGAAGTGTCAAGAGGGCTGTTTGACTGCCGAAGTGATATATATTCGGTTGGCGCAGTAATGAAAAATATGCTGGAGCGGTCGACCTTATCCTTTGAACAGTCGGTGTCGCTGCTTGAGGTAATTTCAAAAGCCTGTGCCGACAATCCGAACAGCCGTTATCAAAGCGTCAACGAGCTGCGAATGGCTGTTGATTTCATGGCCTCGGCAAACTACGGCACAGAAACGGTTCACCTCATCTCGGACGTAGCAAGCGGCAGGCTTGACACTCCGGCAAAGGTCAAGGAGTATTTCCAAAACGGCAGATTCTCGTTTGAATCGTTCGGGTACGAGCTCTGGCGACTTTTGCTCATCGGTCATCCGTGTGAACGCATGAAGCGTCTGCTCGGTGCGGCATCGGGCGGTATCAACGAGATAAAGGATGCTCTTTCAAAAGAAATACCCGGGTTTGATGTATCGGCGGTTGATGAGTTTTTCCAGATTCATCCGAAGCCGAGCTTATATAAAATGCGCGAATTTATGCGCGATTGTCTTATCAAGAGATGCTCGCAGAAGGTTCTTTGCCGTCCGTGTACCTGCAAAAAGGTGCTTGTCGATTTTATGGTAAGCGTTACCGAAGGTGCAAGAGAGGACAGCGTATCGCGAACGGTCAACAATTGGTTTACCTATACTAACGAAAAGCTTGACCGAAGCAAATGTATCCAGCTTTGCTATGCGTTAGGGCTGCGATGCTTTAAACAGGGCGAAAGAGCAATGATGTCGGAGGGAATGCGAGATCTTGATGCAGAGTGTTTTTTGGGTATGGTATGCCGTCAGGATCCGTTCCATGTGCGAAAGCCGGACGAAGCAATCTTCTTTTATTGTCTGATGCGTCCGATGGGCGAAAAGCTGCCGCCGAACGAAAAGTATGACCCTGTAAAGAACTATGCATTTGCAAATGAGCTTTTGCGCAAATACTATTCGTATGCAGCATATCGAAACGCTCCGGGAGATGGTAACAGCAGTGTTCCGATGGAATACACACAGGTCGTCCGAAACAGTATAAGCGAGTCTACCGATACTGCCGACCTGCTTGACCTTCTTTTGAATCTTTCAAGTATGCCCAATGTCGAGCGCTATGCGGCGTCTAAATACATAACACAGTTCTATCGCGATCTGCAGGTAAATGCTGTGGAGCTTGCGGCAAATACGGCCGCTCTGACAAAGGAGCTTGCAACGCGAACAGTTATGGCGCTGAAGGATATCGATGAACAGCAGATAAGTTCGCAGGGCATAAAGGAAGCAATATCAAAATATACACTCAGCGAGCTTCTTTACAAATCGGGCATTATCGTCAGCATGGCGGAAGGCAGGATTCCCATAGAGCGCAATATAATGCTGCTTTGTTCGCTTGCGATGGGCTACGGAATTGCCTATGTACCGGGAAGACGTACCCCGATAAGAGAAACAGCCGATTTTATCGATTCCACATCGTTTACGGCATTTTTTGAAAAGATTGCCGCAACTCTGCGGATGTGCTGTTTTTCTCCGCTTTATCCCAGAAGCAAATTTGATTTCATGATTCTTTATTCGTATTATCTTGGAAGAACCGATCTGCGCAGAGGTCGGGCGGTCGATTCAATCGCCACCTATCTGACTCGTGCGGTAACGGAGCTTTCGGCGGCAGATAATATAATTATGGATGCCCCAATTGATTTTCAGGGATAAGCTAACAAAATAATAAAATAGTTTTAAAAGCCGTTCTCATAACCGAGAGCGGCTTTTGATGTAGCTGCGGATATAGATAATCAATCCATTTGCCAAGCTAAAATGTGACCGTTTTTTATGTTTGGGCATAAAATATATCGAAGGCGGGGCGTACATATTGATCGAAGCTGTTTTGTACCCTTTTGCCGCGATATTTTGTTGTTTATAAAACATGGAACGGAGGATAAATATGACAAATCAATTTGCGAATTTTTTTCTTGGCGCAAATTCTCCCGATGGTTTTTACTCGCTTTTTTCCGATTCGTACAGCGCGCGTGAGGGCTGGAGAGCCTATATCATAAAGGGTGGTCCTGGTACGGGCAAATCGACATTGATGAAAAAAATAGCCGATTCGGCGGCGAAAAAAGGGGAAAGGGTTCAGCGAGCCTTTTGTTCGTCCGATCCGCAGTCGCTTGACGCGGTGATAATGCCCGATAGCAAAACGGCGATTTATGACGGTACGGCACCGCATGTTATGGAACCGGGACTTCCCGGCGCGTGCGAGGTAATAGTAAATCTTGGCAAAGCTTTTGATAATAACTGGCTGCATCGAAGAACAGATGAGCTGATCCGTCTTTCGGAGAGCTGCAGCGCGTGTCATGCAGGAGCGGTGAGGTTTTTGCGCTGTGCTGCATCCTTTAACGAAAACACATCGCTTATTGCGGCCAAGGCAATAAGCCGGGAAAAGGTCGACCGCCGCGCAAAGGCGCTGTTTGACAGATATGTGCAGACGGGTGGGGAGGGAAATGAAAGCGTCAGGCTTCTTTCGGCGGTTACGATGAACGGCATAACGTTTTTTGAAAATACGATTGCAAATCTATGCGACACGGTCATACCGATTGATGACAAATACGGCTGTGTTTCCGATGCCCTTCTTGGCAGCATAAGAGCGCTGCTTATAAAAAGCAGATGCGAATTCATAAGCTGTCGCTGTTCCCAATCAAGAAGGCTCGAGCATATAATTGTTCCCGAATCGCGGGTGGCATTTACGACCTGCGGCGCGTTTCATGGCGGAAAAAGCGATACAAGGCTGATGCATGCCCGACGGTTTATGGATACATCGGTTATCGATGAGAACAGCAAAAGGTTTTCTTACAACAAACGAGCGGCGTCCGAATTTTTCGATCTTGCATCGCAGGAGATGCGCCGCGCAAAGGCGATTCACGACAAACTTGAGGAAATATATTCATCAGCGGTGGATTTTTCGGTTGTAGATGAGATTTGCGAAAATCTTAAAAATGAGATGTCGCTGTAACATAAAAAAGGGAACATAGGAAACCGCCGGCTTCTTATGTTCCCTTTTGCAAGTTAAATTTCGCAAAAAGCTTGACTTGCCGTATACGATTCTGATATAATATTTTAGCAAAAATTAATCATGCTACTGTGGCTCAATGGCAGAGCAGTTCACTCGTAATGAACAGGTTGTCGGTTCGATTCCGACCAGTAGCTCCATGTAAAAAACTCTTTTGTCTTGGCTGACAAAAGAGTTTTTTACAATGATATCCGTTCCTTGCAGTCACGGATGATATACCCTGCGGGTATGATATCTGCTACGCAGATGATATACGTTTCGCGTATGATGGGAACGGATATTATATCATATTTGCAACGCAAATATATCATACGGCTTGCTGTATATCATATTGCGTCAGCGATATATCATTGAAAGGCACAAAAAATATGATATAATACTAGCGAAAGAAGGTGCTTTTATGTCCGAAAACAAATTACTTGACTTATCTTTTGAATTTGCGGTTGCGATTGTGAATCTTGTTGACGGCGTAACTACACCGAAAAGCTCCTATATGACGGATCAGCTTGCAAGAGCAGGCACATCCGTCGGCGCAAATATTTACGAGGCGCAGTATGCACAAAGCAAGAAAGACTTTGTCGCGAAGTTAGAGATTGCTTTAAAAGAATCCAACGAAACAAGTTATTGGCTGAAATTGATGTACGAAACCAAGAGAATAGATGTTGCCACATATCAGCATACAGAGAAGCTTTGCGGCAATATTCGCAGGTTATTGATTGCCTCTTGCAAAACCGCAAAGGAAAATGCAAAATGAGAGATAGTAATTTGTGGCTCCGGGCCAAAGTGATTCATATTCAGACATCTGAGGATATCGGGTCGGGTTTTGATATTGGTTTTGACAACAAAATCCCACATGAAACGCAAAATCAATTGCGCAAATTTGTGAAATGGGTTGAAGACAATTTCAATATACCGATTACATTGTGGGTCGATTTAGAATACAAACATTATCTTCTCAGGAAAGATGGGAAACGAGTCGGTTACCTGTTTTATTGGGCAGATTTTCCCACATATCCTGTTTTTTCGAACAAAAACGATATTCCGGAAATCAGATTACCTGTTCGAACCGAATACAGTACAATGGACGAAATCCTTGGTTCATTCGTTGAAGCCATCACAGGCTATTTTGCATGGATTTGCAACGAAATCAGCGATGGTTATGTAGTTAATGAGGAAGATGTGGAAGAAGTGTTACAAGCGTATTGGAACTCCAATGAGTAAATACATTACTTTTACTCTTTTTACCCCTGTTTATACCACTTTTGGTCAGTCTTTCGCAGAAAAGAATGGGTACGATTAAAAAAATAAGCTCGCCGATGTGTATATGAGATTTGGAAGTGGTGAAGATAATTGTTTTATTTATTATGCATCTTTATAGTTCTTTATAATCTTCTGCTTTATGTGATTTTCCGCGGAGGCATATACAATTATCTTCGTCTTTCAAGAGTAAGCAAAAACAACATCAAAAAGAACAGAAATGGGCTAAAGAATTATTGGTTATACTATTCGATAAACAAGCAAAAGCCACTCGGCACCTTGTATTATCTAAATATTATTTTTCTTTTTTATACCATTGGATTTTCGATATTTTCTGTTGCCTTGGGGTATATCAAAGCTCTTCAGCCTTTTGTTCTAATACTTTCCGTACCGCTTTGCATTATAGAAATCCCTGCAGCTATACTTGCGTCAAGATATAATTATCAGGCCGAATTTGGCAGACCTTTTGTTTTGCTTGCAAGAAGTAAATTTACAAAAAGATTTTGCAGTTCGCTTATTGATATGTTTTCATGGATCATAACAGCTTTGCTGATCTGTTTTGCTTTTATGCAATTATAATTTTTACATCAATTATCAAAACCACATTTGTCATTTTAGGCAAATGTGGTTTTTTATGCGGGCTTATCAGCAAAGATTGCAAACATCTTGCGTTTGTCAAAAATCTGCGAAAAAAACATATTGACATTTTGGTCTATTGGTGATAGACTAAAGTTGGTCGATAGACAATAGACCGAAAAACGCAGGAGGGTACTTTGTGATGGACGAATTGAAATTAGGGGTTGTCGAAGCACAGTTTGCTGATATTATCTGGCTTAATGAGCCGCTTGCATCGCGGGAGCTGGTCAGGCTTTGCGAAGAAAAATTAAAGTGGAAGAAATCCACAACATATACCGTGTTAAAGAAGCTGTGCGACCGTGGGATATTCAAAAATGTTGACGGAACGGTATCGTCCGTTATTTCAAAAGCGGAATATTTCTCGGCTCAGAGCGAAAAGATCGTAAACGACAGCTTTGGCGGCTCGCTTCCTGCGTTCATTGCCGCCTTTACTTCGCGAAAGACGCTGACCGATGAGGAGATAGCCCAGATTCGCAGCATGATAGAATCGGCCAAGGAGGAGTAGATATGGAAAATGTATTCCTGAAACTGCTCAATATGAGTATATCGGCCTGCTGGCTTGTGCTTGCGGTGGTGGTTATTCGGCTGCTGCTGAAAAACGCACCGAAATTTATCCGCTGTATTCCGTGGGCGATAGTCGGCTTAAAGCTTATCTGTCCGTTTTCTTTTGAAAGCGTGTTCAGCGTGCTGCCCAAAGGCGAGCTTATACCGGAGCATGTTGTCCAATCAAATTCGAGCTTCGAGCCGACTTTGTCCGAGGTATTTGAATATGCACAGAACAATCCGGTGGTGTATGATATCGGGCTTGATCAAAACGGAAGCATAACCTTTACGGAATTTACGGCACCCGATTCGGATTACTTGAATCCGCTGTTGATTTTATCGACCATTGCGTCTGTTGCATGGCTTGTTGGGCTTATGGTCATGCTCGCTTACGGCATAATCAGTTATCTGAAGCTGCGGAAAAAGACCGCCGCATCCTTAAATCTTCGTGATAATATATGGCTTTGCGATGATATACAATCGCCATTTATACTCGGACTTATCCGTCCGCGCATATTCGTGCCGTCGTATATGAGCGAGGAGCAGCTTTCCTGTGTCGAGGCTCATGAAAGAGCGCATCTTGAGCGCAGGGATCATTGGTGGAAGCCTTTAGGTTATGCGGTTTTGGCGGTTCATTGGTTCAATCCGGCAATCTGGCTGGCGTATATTCTGCTATGCCGTGATATAGAGCTTGCCTGCGATGAAAAGGTTATAAAGAGCATGAGCATGGGTGACAAAAAGGATTATTCGCGTGTTCTGTTATCATGCAGTATTCCGCACAGAAGTATATCAGCCTGTCCGCTTGCCTTTGGCGAGGTGGGGGTCAAGGAAAGGGTGAAAACTGTGCTTAATTACAAAAAGCCGGCGTTATGGATTATAATCGCCGCGGTTGTGGCGTGTATTGTCGCGGCGCTGTGCTTTCTTACCGAGCCGATAGATACAAAGATCGATAAAGAAACGGAAGCATATCTTCATACGGTGATTCTTGAACAGGGCAGAAGCGAGCATACCGAGCAGTACTTTCCGTGCGAGGATCATATAATTTTAAAGGCGGAAAAGGAAGGAGCTGTCACAACTGTTTACGCGCTTGTGCGTTATGCCGAATATTCCTATACCGATGGAATAATAAAAGAAGAAAGCGGCTTTCATTGCCCGGCGGTAATAACGCTGGATATGGAGGGCTACGGCTACAGCTCAAATTGCTGGTGGCCGGGGGACGGGTCAGAATATGCACCGAGTATCCGCGAACACTTTCCGCGTTCCCTTTGGAGCAAGGCTATCAATATCCATAAATACAGCGATGAGCAGTCGGCACGATGCAGGCTTCAGGCAGAGCAGTATTATATGCTCGGCGGTGCGGCCGAGACCGATATAGGCCAGATGAATATAGGAGCCCAGTTACCGACGATTGTTTTTGCCGACAGGCACACCGTCATATTAAACGGAACCTTTGGTCTTCTTGTGTACGATACGGACGCAAATGCCATCGTCCACCTCATCTCTTACGAGAAACTTGGTACTATCGGAATAGACATACTTGAGGCAATAGCGTCATCGGACGGAAGCCTCGTCTACCTTGCAAACCACACCGGAACCGGACTTGAGTTTACCCGCGTACTTGATGTGAAAAATTTGACCATCAGCGAATACAGCGGTGGTGTTCCGAAGGATAGGTTTGTAACGGAGGATCTCTTTAGTAAGTATGGAGGACTTATAGAAGCTAAAAACCGCACATATATCGTTAACGGAAGCGCTGTAACCATCGATGGCAGCATTCTGTATGTCAGAGCAGACAGGGACTGGAGTATGTCAAGTCTTCAGATAGTATGGCACAATCTTTCCACCGACGAAATGACAGTTCGCGATGTGTTCCCCGAATCGAAGAGGGTCGTTCCGTCGCTCGACAGCTTTATAGGCGAAGAAAATCTGAGTAAAAAGCTTGAGGGGTATACGTTTAATGATCTTGTTGCCGCATGGGGCGAGCCGATTGGTGACGGCAGTATCACAACAAATGCCGCATGGTCGATAGAGAATACCGATTATATAATATACGTCAGCTTTGAGGAAGGAAACGGTGCTGTTGTAAGTGCGCAGATGGCATCACGAACACCTCTGCTGCAGGATTGAAAATATGTAAAAAAACGGGACGAAGCCGAAATATTTTGGCTTCGTCCCGTTTTGCTGTAAAAGTAATTTTTTTATTTTCCGCTGATATAATCCTTGTCTATCTGGATAACGGTGAAACAGTCGCTTCGTTGCTTCTGGACGCCGGCAAAAATTGCCGATTTCAGATCATCGTCCGAAAGACCGTAGCCAAACGGCGCGACAACATCGAATATCAGGTTAGTGTGGGTAACACCGGGAACCGTTCTGAAATCGTGAATGTGAAGCTGCGGGTCTATCTCTGCAACGATATCCGTTACCATCTTTCGAAGCGCGATCGTTTCTTCGTTATTGACTATCGGATCCATGTGAATAACGGCTTCGCAGTCAAGCTCGCGGTGGAGCTGAACCTCGATATTGTCGATAAGATCGTGCGTTTCAAGTATGTTGCTGTCGGCGTCGATTTCCGCGTGAAGAGATATCATTCTGCGGCCGGGACCGTAATCGTGAACAACGAGATCGTGAATACCGAGTATTTGTTCATGGGAGTTAACGATTTTTTTTATTCGCTCAACAAATTCGGCTTCGGGCGGCTGACCGAGCAGGGGAGATAAGGTTTCCTTGACCGACTTGTAGCCTGCGATAAGGACAAAGATACCCACGAGCAGACCGCACCATCCGTCTATCATAATGCCTGCAAAATGAGCTATGAGAGTGGAGGCGAGAACCACAACGGTGGATATGCAGTCGCTGAGCGAATCGGTCGCCGTGGCAACCATAGCGGCAGAATCGATCTTCTTGCCGTATTTGCGGTTATACATCGCCATATAGAGCTTGACGAAGATAGAGGCAACGAGAATAACAACGATAACGATCGAGAATTCTACGGGTTCCGGATTCAATATTTTGCCGACCGATGACTTGATAAGCTCAAAAGCCATCATAAGGATAAGTATCGAAACAAGCAGACCGGATATGTATTCGATCCGACCGTGACCGAAGGGGTGGTCGGGATCGGGCTTGCGTCCGGCAAAGCGAAAACCGACAAGCGTGATGACCGAGCTTCCGGCATCGGAAAGGTTATTGAAGGCATCGGCGGTAATGGCTATGGAGCCGCTGAGCTGTCCGGCGATGAATTTTCCGGCAAACAGAAGAAGGTTTAAAAGTATGCCGGAAAAACCGCATACCTCGCCGTATTTTCGGCGAACATCGGGATTTGAAAGGTTGTTGTGATCCTTGACAAACAGCCTTATAAGTAAAGCGATCATTTTTGATTTGCACCTCTTGAAGTTGTTTAAGGTATATTTTACCACAATAAAAAAGCCGTTACAACAGCTTATTTGAATTATCGCCATGCAAAGAAATCAAATGTTAACAATGAGCAGCTTGTTTATCCGTTGACTTTGATAAACATTTTGCTTATAATATAATGAACGAATTCTTATTCGAGTAAAAGAAAGGTTTATGATACATATATGATTTGTCTTACATGCGGAAGGGAGATAACCGGCAAAGACGGTATCTGCAGAGGCTGCGGAACAAAAATCGAAAAGGACAAGCTGGAGTTTGATTTTAAAGCCGCACATCCGAAGAAGGTATTAAAGCTTGAAACAAAATTTTTCGGGCTGAAGATATGGCAGCTGCTTTCGGTGCTTATGGGCAGTATAGCGGTGCTTTTTGCGGCCGCTTTGATAATTCCGAATCTTTCCTTCAGCCTGCCGAAGCTCCCCGAGCCGAGCATATCAAAGCCGACAACGACAACCACCGCTGCGCTTGACGTTGTCCCCAATACGGGATATATGCTCAGTATCCCGAACAGCCGTATGCTTGATTATGTGCTTAATTATCAGGAAGCTTATACTGACGGCTCGATGTTTGAAGAGCGTGTCGTGGATAACTGTGTGACCGTACGCCTTTACAGAAAAAATCATATTGAATCCGGAATCGGCGGTCATATCAATGTGCTTTTCCCGGGACTTGCGGAGGCACCCAACTATGAAGAGCCGGATACGGTTACCTGCAACGGTGCTGCCTATAATCGCAGCCGTGCGCTTATTCCCGCGGAAAGCATGGCCGATAACTGCGTAAAGGAAATAGTGATGCTTTCATCCACCGAACAGAATACACAGTATGATTTTATCATGGTCATATCCACCCCGGCGGGTGTATATAACGATTACCGTGATGATATCGTTCTGTGGACGATGTATCTGGATATAGTACCGCCGGAGCAGGGAAATATCGTTCTTGAAGATCCTGCGGCGGTGCAGCAGGACGGCGCGGCTGTACAAATATAAAAAGACAGGGCTGCATCGAAAGATACAGCCCCGATTTTTGCTTATTAAAAATATGTTATGCGCAGATGCAGTCGCCAACACATTGAGTGCAGTCAACGCATGTGTTAGCACAGCCGATGCATCCGTTTTTTAGGTCACAGCCTGCGCATCCGCAGTCCTGGAAAAGGAAGCAGAGAAGGAGTACAGCGACAACGATCACGGCGACGAGAAGTACGATTCTTGATGTAGCTCTTTTTTTGACAAATTCCTGAATATCCATATTGGTGTCAGATCCTTTCGTTTGTTTCATCGTTTCCAGTATAACACAGGTCGCATAACCAAATCAATACAAATTTTGACATTAGAAAAATGTGGGCGTAAAAATATTTTGATGTATTGGGATGAGATAATATGGCAGATCAAAGAAAAAAGGTCGAGATATATACCGACGGTTCGTGCAGCGGCAATCCCGGTCCGGGCGGATGGGGTGCGGTGCTTGTATATAACGGCGTGGAAAAGGAGATGTCGGGCGGCAGCGCACAGACGACCAATAACCGAATGGAGCTGACCGCTGTCATAGAGGCGCTCAAGGCGCTGAAAATGCCGTGCGATGTGACGCTGACGACCGATTCAAAATATGTTGCCGACAGCGTTACAAAAGGCTGGGCGAGATCGTGGCAGGCAAAAGGCTGGAAAAAAAGCGGCGGAGAAAAGGCGCTCAATCCCGAACTGTGGGCCGAGCTTCTCGATCTGCTTGATATTCACAATGTGGAATTTGTATGGGTCAAGGGGCATGCGGGTCATCCTTACAACGAGCGAT
>JAGBFS010000095.1 GCA_017936365.1 Clostridia bacterium | reverse complement strand
TGCATATTCCAACGGCTTGTTATATATCAACCAATCTAATTCCGAACGCTGATACATATTGTCGGCAACCTCGTTCTCAACGGCAATAGTGTCAATCGCAATCATGCTGCCATCGGTGAACTTCAGTTCCACACAGCAGTTATCGAAGTTATATTCGCAGGATATAAGGTGTTTCATGGGTTTTACCTCCAAAATTGTTTTGTTTGGAAGTAATGTAAGCGTGGGTTTTGTGGTGGTATCTTTAAGTTTGGGAAACCCCGTTTTCCCATTTTGACACCGCCTGAAAAGATACATTCAGTTTATCGGCCAACTGCTGCTGAGTCATGCCCAAAGCCTTACGTCTGTCCATGATGAATTTTCCGATTTTTGTGCTGTTTAGCATCCTTTCCACCTCCCGTTTGATTTTATAATACTTCATCCGCGCCGCGGCCGCAATAACTGCGCAAGCGAAAATGCACCGTAAATTCAACTTTCTGTTGAATTTACGGTGCATTATTCAAATCACGCATAGCGCACATTATTCATCTCAAAACAGCAAAATCCTATTTATACATTTATGCGACTCATGTAATACCAATCACCTATTATATGTTCATCGGCGGCTGAAACCTCTTCAGGAGTCTTTGCAAGATATGCCCTGGAGGTAAATGCCCTTTTGATAGTGACGAAAAATATAGAATAAGAATAGTCTGTTTCGCGTTTTGCTTTTGACTTTGACACACATTCTATATATTCATTTTCAAAAAGGATACGCAGATTTTCCATCAGCTCATCATTTGACAATACTGAAGCCTTTCCTGTTGATGTATCTCCATACACCTCAATATTGCCATCTTTGCAATAAATATCCATCCCAAAATCATAAGTATCCAACTGCTGAACAATAACATCGATCGATTCCTTGTTGTCAATGATCCACTGGATACATTCCTCTTTCTTTCGCTGATATTCACCGTCATCGGCCGGTAAAGGCTCACCGCAGCCGGATAATAAAAACAAAACGAGAATACAGACCGTTACAAATCTTATATATGTTTTTCTCATTTATCCAATGTCCCCCCGATCTTGTACACTTTCCATATGTGGTATAGCTTTGGTATTCGTTTTCGTTGAACGCATATAAAAGCATTATCGAAATTAATATGCTTGTTTAAAATGCAAAAAAATTTATTTGCTCAATTTACAAAACCCTATTCATACATACGAATTTTATAATACCAATCACCTATTATATGTTCATCGGCGCCTAACGCTTCTTCAGGGGTATTTGCAAGATATGCAAAGCAGGTAAATGCCCTTTTGATAGTAACGAAAAATATAGTGTAAGAGTAATCGTTTTCGTCTTTAGCCTTTGACTTCACTATGCTGTGTATATATTCATTTTCAAAAAGAATGCGCAGATTTTCCATCAATTCATCATTTGACAATACCGGATATGCTGAAGGTTTTTCTGTTCCAGATGTGCGTACATTCACCTTAAAGGCACCATCGTTGCAATAGACAGATATACCAAAATCATAAGTATCCAACTGCTGAACAATAACATCAATTGATTCCTTGTTGTCAATGATCCACTGGATACATTCCTCTTTCTTGCGCTGATATTCACCGTCATCGGCCGGTAAAGGTTCACTGCAGCCGGATAATAAAAATAAAACGAGAATGCAGATTGACACAAATCTTATATATGTTTTCCTCATTTATCCAATGTCCCCCCGATCTTGTATATTTTCCCCTAGTCAAAACGGCTGTTAATCACTATCCTTCGGGATATCTTTTTCTTTGTTCTTTACTGCATTTCTATAGTTCACTATATTTGCCGCTGCATTTAAAATCAAGCAAATACTAGCCGCAAACAACAAAGGTCTTGGAAACGCATCCTCCATTATGCCGCTGATAATCATTAAAATACCACCGATAATACCAAGAACACCGCCTATAATCAAAAGGTACTTATTCATAAATAAACCTCCAATCCAAATCATTCCCACAATTATGTGACCCTGCAATTATTTTAAAAATTCTTCCCCGCATTATATGCCGTTTCAAGAAAATGCGCCATTGTTTCTTCGGTTCTGCACTCCCTCGACATCTCATCAAATACTATCATCTCTGCCGTCTTTGCGCGATCGCTTATCCTGTCGCCCAGCATGACCGTTTTCATCGCCTCAACCTGGCGCTGTCTTATATCTTCTTTAAGACTGCCGCCCATTGTTGCGATAAACAGGGCTTTTTCAAGCTGTTTCATTGTTCGGTCTTCACCGTACGCAAAACCAAATGTCCACACACGCTGAAACCAACCGACAAGCTTTGCCGGCGCCTCGGTCCAGAAAACAGGATATATAAATACTATCGCATCGGCCGCATTGATCTTTTTCTGTTCCGAAATAATATCCTGCGATATGGGCAGATCGCTGCGGTAATAAGCATCGCGGTCATATTGACTGCGGTCGAAATCGCCGCAAAAATCCATTTTATAAAGATCGGATACCTCAACGCTGTGACCCGCATCGGAAAGCCCTTTTAAAAAGCTCTCCTTTGCATCGTGCGTGAAGCTCTCATCACTTGGATGACAGTAAACAACAAAGACCCTCACCGACTGATCCCTCACTTATTTTAAACGCAATCTTTTCAAATTTCTCCGCACTTACAGCGCCGGAAAAATACGCCCCCTGTGCCTTACAGCATCCCGAACGGCACAAAAATTCGCATTGTTCCTTTGTTTCAACACCCTCGGCTATGATATCCATCTGCACAGCCTTTGCAAGCTCTATTATTAGCAGAACAACCTTTTCCGTTCTGCCTTCCGGTGAATGCTCGCGGAAGAAGCCACAATCCATTTTCAGCACGTCTGCATCGATCTCCGACAGCAAATGGAGCGAAGAAAGGCCATTGCCAAAGTCATCAATCGCAATACGAAAACCGACTCTGCGAAGCTCGGATATAATATTGCGAAGCTTTTCACCGCCGATGTTCACCGATGTCTCCGTTATCTCAAGCTCGATACAGCTTGGTGATACACCGATTTTTTCGGTTATCCCGCGATACTGCTCTAAAATATTTTCCTCCAGAAGATGAGTGCGCGAAACATTTACCGAAATTATCGGCACATTTTTGCCTTCATCCTGCCATTTTTTTATGTTTCTGCAAACCTCTTCCATAACATACAGATCCAGCTTGCCAATATGAAAATCCTTTTCGAGAAACGGTATGAAGTGTGATGGCGGCAGCATGCCAAGGCTCGGATGATCCCATCGCACCAAAGCCTCCGCACCAATAACATTCATCGTTTTAGTATCAAATTTGGGCTGATAATACACCACAAGCTGATGAAGATCGATGGCGGCATTAAGACCCTCAACTATATCCCGTTCTTCAATAAATCTTGCACGGGTTCCGTCATTATAATAAAACCGCCTTGTAGAAAGCTCACCGATAGCCCACTCACGCGCCATCCTTGTCCGGTCAATAAGAAGGCGCACATCGGTCGTTGAACCGCCGTCAACAAGACAGATTCCCGTTGAGGTATCAAAACGCACAGCCGACTCATCGCCGCTGCCTGCTGTTTCAATAGCGGCCGTCAGATCATCCAGCCGGCTGTCAAGCTGTTTCTGATTGTCATATTCAAGCAGCAATATAAAATAAGAATCAACCGCACCGATAAGCTCATCATCAGATAATCTTTCAAGACAGCTATCCGATATCTTTCTTATCAACTCATCACATTTGTCGTATCCGTATATATCATTGATAAGGCTCAGCCTGTTGATATCTATTCTGACAACGGCGTACTTTTTATCTTCATTATCGCGTATTATCGCCGCGGCATCCTTCATGAATTTATACTGGTTGCTTATTCCGGTAAGCCGGTCGGTATCAAGCAGCCTTCTTCTTTCGCTCAAAGCTCTTCTGCTGATCCATACCGTTGACATTAAAACGACAATAAAGGATACAACTATGGAGCTGAGTATATTTATACCCGGAGCAAGAAGCTCCTTTGTCCCAAAGAAATCCTTTATATTAACAACACATACAATCATTGACAGGATAATTGTTGCTACACATATCCACGCCACACTTATCATTGTACGTTTTTCATTTGAGAACATCTGTTATCCTCCCGGTTATCAACATCAAAAAATATTTTACAACATATTCCGCGTATTTGCAACCAAAAGATGCCAATATGCAAAAAACGCCGCAAAGAGAACGATTTATCTCCCGCAGCGTTTTGCCATCTATATTACGATATCAATAGCGTGCTTTATATTTTTTACCTCTATGATATTCTGTCCCCTTACCTTTTCGCCGTCCAGCGTCCAATTAAACAGCTTTCCGGATGTGACCGTAACTCTGTCTGTGCTGATAAAATCTATAAGATCACAATCATAATTCTGGGTAAGCATCGATATTATACACTGATTGAGCTCATTTACGCTGTTAGGCTTTCTTATCAGCAGCAATTCAAATTTACCATCGTCCAGCCGCACAACCTTCGGCGCTATTGTCACAACTCCGCCGATAGATGTCGTGTTTGCAACAGCACCCCAGATATATTCACCCTCAAAATCACCCTCAGGTGTTGAAAAGCTTGCCCTTTCGGCTCGAATCTCCGGAATTTCCTTTACCCCCTCAAGAACATACGCCGCATGACCAAGCGCTTTCTTTGCCTGATAGGGTGTTGCATAGGAAGCCTTTGTGAAAGCGCCAAAAGATGCCACATAGGTAAAGTATTTATCGCCGAACATTCCCACATCTACGGGTGTGGGCTGCCCCATAACTATATCCCTTGCCGCTTCCTTTATATTTTTGGAAAGCCTAAGGCTGTTTGCAAAATCGTTGGTGCTTCCAGCCGGTATATATCCAAGCGGTATTCTGCATCCGCCCCTGAGCATTCCGGTTATTACCTCGTTCAAGGTTCCGTCGCCGCCAAAGCAGATAATAATATCCCAGTTTTTGGCGCCCTGAGCAATAACCGTCGCATGACCGCGATATTCGGTAACCAGTGTAGTAACAGCATATCTGCCGCGGTTCAAAATTCGTACAATATCAAGCAATCCGCCCTTTGCACGGTTTTTTCCTGCAAAAGGATTAACTATCAGCAGCGCCTTTTTCATATATTCGTCACCACACAAATCAAAGATTCCTTTATATACTACAAATAAAATATTACGCCGATGTTAATAAAAGAAAATATTTTCATCCGACAAAACCTGTTAAAACAAAAATACGCCATGCATTAAATTACATAGCGTATTTTTATTATCAATTATTACGTTTTATATCTCGCCGGCGGTAAGATCTTCAAAGGTTTGTCTTCTTACCGCTACTCGTGTGGAGTCCTTTGTTACCATTACAACAGGCGGACGGCACAGACGGTTATAATTTGATGACATCGAGAAGTTATACGCACCGGTCGTAAGCACCGCTACGATATCACCCTTTTCGGGCTTGGGAAGCATGATATCCTCCTGAATAAGAGCGCCCGACTCACAGCATCTTCCAGCCACGGTGCAGCGGAAATCAGCGTTACTTGCCGCTTTGCTTGCTATCATAACGGTATACGGTGAACGGTAGAGAGCATAACGCGGATTGTCGCTCATACCTCCGTCAATCATAACATAATTCTTGCTTCCGTCGGTATCCTTTACGCATCCGGTCTTATAAAGCGTGATACCCGTATCGCCGACGATGCTTCTGCCCGGCTCAAGCAATATATCCGGCTGGGAAAGCTCCAGTCTTTCGCAGGTTTCCTTGATATGCTGTGCTACCTCTCTCAGATTGCGCTCAATATCAATCCGGGGGTCGGTATCTACATATCTTACGCCGAAACCGCCGCCGAGATTAAGCACCTTTGCTTCAAATCCAAGCTTATTACGAACACCCGAAATGAATTCAAACATCATATCAACAGCGTCACAGAAAGGCGTGCTGTCAAATATCTGCGAACCGATATGGCAATGGAAGCCCATCAGTCTGATTCCATTCTGTTCCAATGCAGCCGCAGTAAACTCAACACCGCGCATGATGGGCACACCAAACTGGCAATCAAGCTTTCCGGTATTTACCGCCTCAAAGGTGTGCGGATCGATTCCCGGTGTTATGCGAATGAGAACCTTCTGCTCAATACCTCTTTTTGCGGCACACTCACCGACGTTTTTGAGCTCCTGGAAATTATCGATGACAAAATAGCCAACGCCATTTTCCATGGCATACTCGATATCCTCATCGGTCTTGTTGTTTCCGTGGAAATACATCTGCTCCGCCGGAAAACCTGCACGAAGTGCGGTATAAATCTCACCGCAGGAAACAACATCAATATTCATTCCCTCTTCACGGACTATCCTGTAAATATCAGTGAACGAAAGAGCCTTGCTTGCATAAGAGGGGACACTTCCCTCACCCAGACATTCGCGCATCGTATTGACATATCTGCGACAATTGGCACGAAGTCGATCTTCATCTATAAGATAAAGAGGGGTTCCATACTGCTTTGCAAGCTCCACAGTATCATGCCCGTTAAAGGTAAGATGGCCGGCTTCATTTACTGAAAGATTATCGTACAGCATTAAACATCAATTCCTTGCTTTCTCATTTCGTTTATCAGACGGTTGTAATTTGCATCCTCCATTGCGGTAAGGGGCAGACGGAGATAATTTTCACAGAATCCCATAGCAGCCATTGCAGCCTTGACGGGAATGGGGTTGACCTCGCAGAAAAGTGCGGAAATAAGATCGTGATACTTGCACTGAAGACGTGCGCTTTCCTTGATATCTCCCTCAAAGAACTTTGTGCATATCTCTCTTGTCTGACGGGGAAGTATGTTGGAAAGAACCGAGATACAGCCGACACCGCCCATGGACATGATGGGAACGATCTGGTCGTCGTTGCCGGAATAGAGATCCAGCTTATCACCGACAAGTGCCATGGTCTCTACTATCTTGGATATATTGCCGTTTGCTTCCTTTATACCAACGATATTTTCATGGTCGGCAAGCTTTGCATAGGTAGCCGGCTCGATATTGACGCCGGTACGGGAAGGTACATTGTAAAGGATTATCGGAAGATCGCTGCAATCGGCGATGGTTGAAAATGTCTTTACAAGACCGTTCTGTGTTGCCTTGTTGTAATACGGTGTTACCACCAATGCTGCATCAGCGCCAACCTCGCAGGCATGCTTTGTCAGCTCGATAGCGTATGCTGTTTCGTTGCTGCCGGTTCCGGCGATAATGGGAACTCTGCCGTTTGCCTGCTTTACAGCAAATTCTATAACCTCTCTGTGTTCCTTATCTGTAAGGGTGGAGGATTCACCGGTAGTTCCGCAGATAACAAGAGCATCTATACCTTCGTCGATCTGCCAGTCGATAAGTCTTGCAAGCTTATCGTACTCAACACCCGATTCGTTAATGGGAGTGATAAGAGCGGTTGCAATACCCTTGAATATTGTCTTCTTCATATTGTTCGTTTCCTTTCAGAATTAATTTTTCAACAAAAAAGCAGATAGCCGCATTTTGAGGCTATCTGCATGAATAACTCCGTAAAAAACCGTCGCACAGACGGATAATAAGGATTATACACAGCATAGCCCTCCGCAGCATTATACCGCGACAGTCGGCAAGATATTATTCCCGCCGCCCAAGACAGCCCCATTCGCAGATGAAAGCTTCTTTCGGCGCCATACACCTTTCGTTCGCCCGACCCTGCGAGGTCACCCGGACGGCTTACTGATTGCACAGCGCACCTCTATCTGTTGTTGCCAATATAATATTCTAACTTCGACTATTTGTCAAGCCTTTTTTTAAATTACGGCAATACTGCACTTAAAACCCGCATACCGCCGCTTAATTTGTGTCACCCTTGTTGTAATATACCGTCTCGCCCTCGCCCACCGAATGGGTCAGCCAGACATTACCGCCAATGATGCAGTTATCGCCGATGTGTGTATTACCGCCAAGAATGGTTGCTCCGGCATAGATTACGACATGGTTTCCGATATCCGGATGACGTTTTATACCCTTTACCGGGTTGCCGTTTTCATCAACCTCAAAGCTCTTTGCGCCCAATGTAACGCCCTGATAGAGCTTGACATGATCGCCAATGGTACATGTTTCACCTATTACGACACCTGTACCGTGGTCGATAAAGAAATATTTGCCTATCGTTGCACCGGGATGAATATCTATACCGGTTATCTTATGGGCATATTCCGTCATCATTCGCGGCAGCAGCGGCACACGAAGCTCGTAAAGCCGATGCGCCAGACGGAAAATACTTATAGCTTCAAAAGCCGGATATGCAAGCATGATCTCCTCTTCCGAACGCGCCGCAGGGTCACCGTCATACGCCGCCTTGATATCGGTCTCGAGCAGCGTCGTTATATCCACGATGCTTGAGATAAATTCCGTGGTAAGAGCATTTGCATCGCCCTCGCCGCGAAGAACATCCTCCAGCATCTCGCAAAGCAGCATAGATGCCTGCTGAAGATTGCTGCTTATCGACATCATAATATGCTTCTGGTCATTAAGATCGGAACCGAAAATTTTCGGATACATCGCACTTCTGATAAGCGTAAGAAATTTTTCTATCTTATCCTTAAGACCCGGACGGTTTACAGCCTCCGGCCTTGCGGTATTTATCTGTGCAAGCCGCTGTGTAGTGTCCATAATTATGCTGTTTATATCTTTTTCGTTTTTCACGTCTTATCCCTCCAGCTCTCGGTCTAATCCTCTGTTTTCAATTTTTCAAAGCTGTAACCTGTCATTTCCTCAAGCTCATTGGACGCAAAAAAATTATACCAATAATAGCTCATCAAAACCTGTTCGCCGTCTTTGAGATAATAATATCCCTCATACTCAGCGTCGTCTTCAACAAACACAGCATCATTAAAATCATAGGCTATTTCATATTTACTGCCGTCTGCTCCAATAAAGGAATAATGGGATGCATCGCCTTTCAGTGTAGGATAATCGTTGCGCTTCAGCACCTCATAAACTGTACCGTAGGTAAGACCGTATCCAAATTTTCTTTTCATCAGATCATCATACTGAACGCTTTCACCGTCGGGCAGAGTGAGCACAAACCTATCATTTGCACTCTGCTGTGACACAACCTCTCTCATTTCCTCCGATGTAAATTCGTGAAGATTTATCTGATACTGTACGCAGTACAATGTGTACTCATAAAGTGCTTCCGACTTAAGCTCATCGATACTGACATCAGCGTTAATCGTTGCTATGGTGTCATTGTCGCCTTTGGCGTCAAGCAAAATATTTTTATACCCCAAGCCATATTGTGCATAGATGGCTATTGGCTGATCATCAAGATATTCATCGAACGCTTCAAACATCTTGCAAACAGGCTCTATCTGTGATCTGTCCTCATAATATCCGGAAAGAACAAATCCATTATATGTATAATCCCTGTTGCCTATCTCCAATTCGCATTCAGCATGCAGCTTCTTATATTCTTCAAAATAATATTTTCCGAACTGATAATAAAAATCGGTCTGCAAATTGTAGTCAATCCCGAACAAGCCGCCCGACGGATCGCTGACTATTTCAAACTTTATATCGGGATAATCCTTAAGATAGGCTGTCCACACCCGTTCGGTGTATCCCTCATCATCTTCACGTTCAAAATAGCTCTTGCTCACCAAGACCTTCTGGCCATATTCCTGCTCGAACCATTTTTTAGCCTCATCTGTATCTGACGGCTGAGCACATCCCGATATTAACAAAGAAAGCATTACAAAAAGGAAAATTGAAGCTGCAAAACCAATTTTCAATTTCAATTTATATGCCTCCCTGTCCCCATAAGTCTTATATCATGCGCTTTATTTGTGTATTCCCGGGAAAAAGAGTGCTACCGTACCCGGGCCGACATGAGAGCCGGTAACCGGTTCATAGCAAACGTTAATGCACTCTCCGCAAAAGCCCTTTTGTTTGAGCATATCGATAAGCTCAAGAGCATCTTCCTCACAATCGCCGTGTGCAATGGAAATGGTATCGCTCTTGTCGGCCGCAAGAAGATCGTATTTTTCCGCAAGCGCCAAAAGCGAGTTCTTTCTTCCTCTGACCTTGCCGCAGGAAATGATTCTTCCCATTTCATCGCCCTTGAGCAAAGGCTTTATCTGAAGCACCGTGCCGATAAATGCGGTAGCTCCGGTTATTCTGCCTCCGCGCTTGAGATACTGAAGATCATCAACGGTAAAAAACTGACACATGGTTTCCTTCAGCTTAAGTATCTGTGCACAAACTTCATCAAAGGATTTGTTTTCCTCTATCATTTTTGCCGCTTCAAGCACAAGCAGGCCTTCACCCATCGATGCCGCCAGCGAATTTATTACCATTATCTTTCTGTCGGGATATTTATCCGCAAGCTCCTTTGCCGCGATATCCGCCGCATTTGCCGTACCGCTTATACCACCCGACATAGCAATATAGAGTACGTCATTTTCCTCTTCCAGCATTGCCGAAAAAGCCTTTTCAAACTGCGATACATTTATCATCGAGGTCTTGACATCGGCACCACTGCGCATAGCGTCATAAAATGCTTTTCCGTCAAAATCATCCGAACCACCAACGATCTCTTTTCCGTTTATTGAGTATGAAAACGGAATAATAGTAATAGCATATCTTTTTATAAGATCTGCCGGAAGATTTGCCGAGGTATCGGTTACCAGTTTTATCATAGATATACTTCCTTTCAAATCTTTTCATTATCTTCAATTGTGCTTTCCTAAAAATTATAACACACAAATTTCAAGTATGCAAAAATTTATAATAAAAAATCCCAGACACTTTCGTACCTGGGATCGTTGGTGGGCCATCAGGGACTCGAACCCCGGACCAACCGGTTATGAGCCGGTTGCTCTAACCAACTGAGCTAATGGCCCCTGTCTTTTAAGCTATATTATTATAGCCCACACATTATGATTTGTCAATACAAAATTTAACAGCTTTTGAAACTTATATATAACGGACGGCCGCAATATGGCAGACCGCTAAACCGTCCGTTATTTTTATAATTTCACAAGCTTAAAGTCAAAGCTGCTGTCACCGTTTGATTATACCGTAAAGTCCGGTTACCGGGTCACGGAAAAGTCCTATTTCGGGCGCATTGACGGTAAAACAAAGCAGCATGACAAGCAGAAGAACCAGCGCCGCTCCGGCAAGAATATAGTACTGTCCGGTTATATAAGGGCTGTTGATCGCTCTGATGCTTACAAGCTCACCTGCGGTCAAAGAAACAAATGCAAGTATTATATCAACGGCTGGAATTGATCGTCCGATTATGCCGCTGTAGATATAAAACACACTTACCGTAACGGCGATAACGGTCAACGCTCCCAGCATTCTTGCCTCCAGAAGACGTTTTGGGTCAGTCTTCAAAACCGCGTATATCACCAGACTCCATAAAAGAAACGGCCAGAGCATTATTTTCAAATGCTCCCATACGCTTTCATTTACCGCGCCGAAAATCGCCACCGGCAAAAATTCGCCCGACCAATCCCACACAAAATGAAGCAAAACGGCAACGCCAAAGCTGATGACCGCTCCGCCCAACGCCACAAGCAGCTGTTTTGTCCTCATCGATATTCCCTGTTTTGCAGGTAAAACCATAATGTTCTGCATCATATCACCCTTCCTCTGGGTAATCTTTATGCACAACAATTTGGGAAAATGCAGCTAAGCTAAAAAATGCTTCCGATTATTATACCGATAACCGCTCCTGCTATCGTGCAGATGGCCGTAACAAGCCATTTTCTAACGTCCTGTTCCTTCGCGGGGGCAGGATTATCGGGCTCAATACTACCATCAATTTCGCATACCATCCTCGCCGCGGCACGATGAAGATCGATTCCGCCCGATTTTGCAAACTCCGGTTTAACAAAGCATATCGCCCTTTCAAAATACGGGCTTTGCATACGGCTTATTTCAACTGTATATCTGTTTACACCTTTTACCATATTATCACTCCCTATACAATTATTGCCATGTATACGCTTTGTTATTCTCCCTTTACAGACGGCTGTTGACATAAAAAATGTGGAAAACTCGGTGGATAACGTGGAAAACCTTGATCTAAGGACATTTTTATAAAAGATAAAAGAGAGTAAAACCGGTTACCCTCTTTTATGTAATCTTAATTATTCTGATTTTAAAATTACGCTCCGTTTTCAGCGAAAAAAATTCCGCTCGTAACGGTTGAATTTTTGTATCCTAATACAGGAACAAAACCCTTATCAACCTCAAAAGCCGCCCAGCCCTCGCACGACTGGCCTGTCGCTACCGACGGAAAATTAACCCCGCCGTCGGAAATATTCAGCGCCGTAAGCGCCTCACCCTGGGCGCTGTATGCACGAAACTGCGCCGGATCAAGGTTTATCGGAGCGGATATGTGCTGTTCCTCTACCTTAACGCTGTATCTTGCAATGTACAGCTCCTTGCCTTCTGAAATCTCCGGTATATCGCCAGATATCAGAGCTATTGCCTCTTCGCCCCTGTACACCTGCACAAGCGTAATGGTGTATTTGCTCCATACCGCACCCTTCTGTGCGCTGTATTCATAGTCCGCATAGGTCATCGGAACACCGATGCCTGCCGGTTTATAGTAACTGTTTATCTGATATTCGTGAACGTTTTCGTTGCCGTAAACCCCTGTAAAATGCATCTCATCCTGCTGTGCATCACCGCCGCAGGATGCCGCGGCACCCATTATCGCAAAGCTTATAAGCAGCACAATAAACAGCGCTGTCATCGCAAGCGCCGCTATAGTACAGCCGCTCAGCTCCTTTTTCTCTTTTGGCAAAAAGTCGGCATATCTGTTTTCAAAGAATATCTCTTCGGGGTCTTCATCCTCCCCCGGCAAAGGACAGCCGCATGCCTCACAGACATCACCCTCACATTTGGCAAGACAGCGCGGACACACCCACGACCATTGCCATGAAGCACCGCATTCGGGACAG
>JAGBFS010000094.1 GCA_017936365.1 Clostridia bacterium | reverse complement strand
GAATTCCTTTTTGGTGAACTTTTCAACAAGCTCAAAGCTCCCGCCCTCCGGAGTCATAAGAGGCGTTTTGTATTCGTGATCGTAAAGAACGGAAAGCGACTGCTCGCTGTCGATCTGCGAAACGCTGCCGAGCTTTGCGAGCTGGGCGCTGTCGGCAAAGGTAAGTGCGACAAATGCGATGACCGCGATGATCGTTCCGATGAGAACATAAGGTGTGCGTTTGCCAAGCTTGGAATTTGTTTTGTCGGAAAGTGCGCCGAAAAGCGGAAGCATAAAGAGGGCAAGAATGTTGTCAAATGCCATGATTATGCCCGAATCGGCCTGCGAAAGACCGAATTTGTTGGTAAGGATAAGGGGGATTATGTTGTCGTAAGCCTGCCAGAATGCGCAGATAAGAAAGAATGCGAAACCTACACATATTGTGCGTTTGTAATTAAGTTTCATCGGTTTTGTCAGTTCCTTTCTCTTGTAATTTGTCTATCTCCGATTCCCCGTAGATGGGGATACCTTCCTCCCTGAAAAGCTCGGCTGTTATTCCGTAGCCTTCCTTGAACATTCCGGAAAAGCTTCCGTCGTATATCGTGCCCGAACCGCACGACGGGCTGTTTTCCTTTAGTATCGCACATTCGCAATCGAATCCGCGGTAGGCTTTCAAGGCTTCCTTTGCGCCGCGGCGGAAATATTTTGTGACATCGGTGCCGTTGTTCATCATAACACGCTGGCCGGAACGCTCCGACGGGTTGCGCGGGGTGGGAAGACCGCCGTAAATTTCCGGGCAAAAGGGGATAAGTGTGTGATTTTCGGATAATCTCATTACCGCTTCGCATGGGTTGCTTCCGCCGTCGTAACGACAGCCGAAACCCAGCAGACAGGCGCTTACAAGTATTCTCATAATTCCTTGAACCTCGCAAAAAGCTTTTTCACAAAGCTTTCCCTTTCCTTTGGTTTTTCGTCCGACGCAGCGGTGGGAGCAGATGCAGCTTCGTTTGGTCTGCTGTCCTGACGGGCGGCCTCGCGCTGAAGCTGATAGGGCTTTGCGGTGGCGGTTTTGTAATACTTTATATCCACATCGGCAAAAAGACCTTCATCGGCCATGTCAAGCGCGCGCTTTAAGTATTCGTGCGCACGGCGGCGGTCGCCGCATTCCTCGATGCATTGACCCAGCCGCAGACAAATCTGCGCCGATTTGTCGCCGCCCTCGGAGCTGAAGGCTTCAAAAAAGCTCTTGCAGGCATCTTCGTAATTTTTCATGCAGTATTGCGATTCGCCGATAGCGGCGTAGATGAAAGTAGCCTCCGGATAGGACTTGCGCGGCCGCGGCACCAATGTGAGTGCCTCGTTGAATTTTTCAACGGCGCGCGGATGATCGCCGATCTTTGCAAGTTTTTCGCCCTGCATGCACAGCGATTTCATTTCGGCAAGGGTTTCGTTTGGGATATGAGCCATATTTAAATACCGCGCTTCAAAGGGTAGATGAAGCCGCGTCTCCTTTTTAGATAGTATTATCTATATAATAACATCTGCCGGCAAAAAATTCTACTGTTTTATTAAAATAAAAGGACAAAATATGACAAAATTTGTGCGATAGTGGCTGTGACCGAAAAGGGTGTTGAATGTTGGGCGGGAAATGGTATATTATTTAGTTAACGGATAGTTTACTTTGATACTGTAGTATTTTCGAAGCAGAGGCATTTTATGCCGTAATTCGACCGGAAAAAGCAGGGTGAAAAAATTTTATGCTTAAAATTTTGGTGGTAGAGGATAATGTCGATCTTCGCGAGCTTATGGTGATAAATCTTCGCTCGGCGGGTTATAATGTGCTTGAGG
>JAGBFS010000093.1 GCA_017936365.1 Clostridia bacterium | reverse complement strand
TACATCCGTTCCTGCGTTGTCGCTTCCACTATGGGCCCCGGCATCCGCATCAACCCGAGCAAGATCGCTCAGTAATTACGGATAATATTGATTTTAAAAGCACTCGGTTTAATACCGAGTGCTTTTTGTTTGCTTATATTACGCAAAAACTGCGGCTCGTAAAAAAGAACCGAGCCGCAGTAGTAATCACATATCTTTTTGAACTTCACAGCAATCAGAATTTATCCTCTCAATGATTTTCAGCACAAGCATAACATCCTCATCGCACATTTTTTCCAATCCTCGAACCGCCGCCGCGAGCAGTTCGGGGTTTTCTTTTTGACCGTCAAAAAACTCGGACGGCGTTATTGAAAAATATTCGCATATTGACAAAAATTCCGACATCGACGGCAATGCCTTCCCCGATGAAATATTATTGATATACCCTCTGCTATGCCCAAGGTCGTAACTCATCTGATATTCCGACACCTGCTTATTCAGCCGTAATTGAGTTATCCTGTCTCTAATGAATTTTTCATCCAAGGAACCTCACCTCAACTACTATTATACTTATGCCGGTAAAGCTGTAGTCATTTTAAATATGTTTATATTCCTTGACACCACTTTTTATTTATGTTATATTATGGTTATAAACGATACATTAGATATTTTTATCGTTTTTAATATGTCTAACACTTTATCAAGGAGGAATATTATGTTTTGCCAAAATTGCGGAAAGCCTTTAGCCGACGGTGCCGCCTTCTGCGGATATTGCGGCTGCGCTTGTACTATTCAGCAGCCGCAGAAAACCGAAAGCACGATTCAGTTGATTAATACTGTACCGCAATCATTTAACACAGGTGAGCATACCACAGTAATATCACAGCCTGCTTTTACACCGACATCGCCTGTTGTATCCCCAGCGACGCCAAAAGAAAAAGATAACAGCTTTGAAAATATAAAGCTAAAGATAACCGATTATTTCAAGAGCCTGAAGACAAACAAAAAGCGACTTACAATTTTTGCTTCGAGCGCTGCTCTTATCGTAATTTTAATTGCCTGTGCAATTATTATTCCGCTTATCGCACCACCCAATATAATTGGGACTTGGCTGTTAAGCGGCGGAGTGACGCCGATATCATATGGCTTTTTCCCTGATGGCAGCGGAAAAGAATATATACAACTCGGAAAGAATGAATTTACCACAAGAGATTTTACCTGGAAAATTGACGGCGATACCATTTCATTCAATTACCCGAAAAGTGAGGACAGTTCAAAAAGCTATAAATATGAGATTGATAACGGCGCGCTTTATTTGATCGATACCACTGACGAAGATACAGATCTTCCATACCCATTCTTTTATAGCTGCTATTTTATTTCACACAATCCAAACCCCGGATACGAAGAGTTGGAAAGACTCGCATACGAAAACGGGTACAAGCCGATGGCTTTAAGAGTTATTTGGATAATTAAAAACCGTGAAAACTAATAAACTTAATAAGGAGGTATTAATTATGCTATGTCCATATTGCGGCAATATGTGCGATAATAATTCTGGCTTTTGCCCAAGCTGCGGCAACTCTATCGCTTTATCGCCCCAGACCGGTGCGGCGTATCCCGATTCTACAGCCGCAAAAAAATCCGCTAAACGCACTTTGTCCAAAAAAACAATTGTAATAATAGCTATTACATCTGTTGTCATACTATCACTTGTTATTTTCGCCGCTGTTTCCATAACCTCAAAGGTGATGCTCACCGCCGACACTCTGGTAGGAACATGGAGCGACGGAATGGGATATCCTCAATACAGCTTTTATACCTTCCGTGCAGACGGTACCGGGGAATACTGGTTTTACTCAAATTTATCTTTTGTAAAGAAAACCAGACCTTTCAAATGGAGCTCATCCGGAAAAAATTTTGAAATCGTATTTGACAACGAAGAATTAGGGACAATTTCCGGAAAATATTCCGTCGAAGAAAGATATATGTATTGGGACAATATAAGCGATTTTTCCAAATATAAATCAGACAAAAGAGTTCTTTACCGCGTGACATCATCCACTTCGCCCGATGAAGTAGATTCTCTTTATGAATACATGGATGCAGCTTACGAGCTCGCATTAAAGCAGGAAGAATACGGCTCATAATCCACTCCTTATTCCCGGCACCGTACACAAAAATACGGTGCCGGGAATTTTTTCTTGACAACATACTTGTATAGCTGTATAATTGTATACAATTATACAGCTATACAAGGTGGTCGATAATTATGACAAACATCAATATCAGCAAAAAGACAAATCTGCTTGAGCAGGATCCTTATGATTACGAGCTTCAGGATGTTGAATCGCCGGAGCTTTTCCACGAGATGTTCCCCTATACCGAGGTTCCGAAGATAGCATTCAACTATCGTCGTGTTCCGCAGAACATGCCGGATGAAATTTATATTACCGACACGACATTCCGCGACGGTCAGCAGTCCCGTACCCCCTACACTACCGAACAGATGATTGACATCTTTAAAATGCTTCATCGACTCGGCGGCGAAAACGGAATTATCCGCCAGACAGAATTTTTTGTATATTCCAAAAAGGATCGCGATGCACTTGTAAAGTGCATGGAGCTTGGCTATAAATTCCCGGAAATCACAACCTGGATTCACGCTTCCAAAAAGGATTTCGAGCTTGTCCGCGATATCGGCGTCAAGGAAACCGGTATTCTTGTTTCCTGCTCCGACTATCATATTTTCAACAAGCTTGGTCTTACAAGAAAACAGGCTATGGATAAATATCTTGGCATTGTTTCGGACGCTATCGAAGCCGGTCTGCGCCCCAGATGTCATTTCGAGGATATCACCAGAGCCGATTTCTACGGCTTTGTCGTTCCCTTTGCAAGCGCTCTTATGAAGCTCTCCGAGGACAGCGGAATAGATGTTAAGATTCGCGCCTGCGACACAATGGGCTACGGTGTACCATACGCCGGTGTCGCTATGCCGCGAAGCGTTTCGGGTATAATCTACGGCCTCCAGCATTATTCCGGAGTCCCCTCCGAAATGCTTGAATGGCACGGTCATAACGACTTCTACAAGGGTGTTGTAAACGCCACAACAGCATGGCTCTACGGCGCACAGGCCGTCAACTGCTCGCTTCTCGGAATAGGCGAACGCACCGGCAACGTACCTCTTGAAGCTATGGTGTTTGAATACGCTTCGCTCAAGGGCACTCTTAACGGCATGGATACACAGGTCATCACCGAGCTTGCCGATTACATTGTCCACGAAACAGGCTATGACCTCCCGCCCATGACTCCGTTTGTCGGCCGTCATTTCAATCTGACCCGCGCCGGAATCCACGCCGACGGCATGATGAAGGATCAGGAAATCTACAACATTTTCGATACCGAAAAAATATTAAACAGACCTGCCGGTGTTGCGATCAGCAATGTTTCCGGTCTTGCCGGTGTTGCTATGTGGCTTAACAACCGTTACCGTCTTACCGGCGAAAAGGCATACACCAAAAAGGACGAGGGCGTTATCAAGATTCAGGAATGGGTAGACGCACAGTATGCCGAGGGGCGTCAGACCCTTATCAGCGATGATGAGCTTGAAACACTTGTTAAGCTTTACAACCTTGAACGATAGGAAAGGAAGCAGATAAGAGAAATGGCAAACAATGAATCCGGCTCGCTTCGGGCACGGGTGTTCGCTGCGCTTGAAAAGGCCATTATAAACGGCGAATATAAATCGGGCGATAATCTGAGCGAGCTTATGCTTTCGCAAAAATACGGCGTAAGCCGCACCCCTGTAAGAGAGGCTCTTATGCAGCTTGAGCTTGAGGGACTTGTGGAAAACATCCCTAACAAGGGTGCCGTTGTTGTCGGAATATCGGACAAGGACATAGATGATATCTATATCGTCAGAATGCGTATCGAGGGGCTTGCCGCTCGGTTGTGCGCCGCGAATATCGAGGAATCGGAGCTTAAAGCTCTTGAAAAGATCACCGGACTTCAGGAATTTTATCTTGAACGGGGCGATTACGATTCTCTTCGGGAGCTTGACAGCGAATTTCACTCCATCATATTTGACAGCTGCGGCAACCGAGCATTGCGTTTTATGCTTTCAAACTTCCATAACTACACACAGCGCGCCCGTACCATATCGGTAAAATCGATCGGCCGCGCCGAAAAAACCGTATCGGAGCACCGCGCGATACTCGAAGCACTTCGCAAAAGGGACGGCGATCTTGCCGAACAGCTTACCACCGAGCATATTGAACACGCCAAGGAAAGCATACGCGCAAACACCTGACTCCTCTCCTTTTTAATTTTTATTGACTATTTTGTATATTTATAATATACTAATAAAAAACATGAAACGGAGTGGGTATAATGGAACAGAATACTGCAATTATTCAGGCACCGCAGCAAAAGCCGAAAAAGAACTTTCGCGGTCTTAAAATTACGCTTATCGTAATTTTCTCCATCATTGGCACATTTGCGCTCACATTCGGCATACTTGCCGCTATATACTACATCGAAGCCGCACAGCCGGTATGCTGGAAAAGCGGCGAGGTCATCATCGGCGGCACTCCGATAACCATCCCCTGCGATATCGATGAATTTGAAGATACTTTTGATATAGATATCGCCTATTCCGGCAATTTGGACTATTCAATAGAAGACGTCATTGTGTCCACAGATGACGGCGAAATCGGATTTGAGGTGTACATAACCGGAGAAAAAGTCAGCGGAATAATGACAGGTTTTTATCCTTCCGAAAACGCTGACAAAATCGTGTTCCCCGGCGATATCACATTGGATTCAGATATCGAGGACGTAACCGAAAATTATACCACAAAGCCGTTTAATATCTATTTTAACGGTTGGAGCGAAGATATCGTCCAAACTGACAGTATTTCCACCGGATACCGATATGTCGATTGGGAATCTTACGAGATGTCCGTAAAAACTCTGGACGGAGAAATAACCGAAATCAGCTATTTCTATATTGCCGACGAGTTTTAATTTAAATGCACACAAAAAGCACTTCACGCTGAAGTGATATGCACCCCAAAAGTTAGACACTTTTGGAGGTGCATATTTTTATGGGCAAAACAGGAAGAGAAAACAGGCGATATAGTGCAGAATTCAAAATATCTGTTATAATGGATATGCGAGAACACCAATTAGGATATAGAGAAACTGCACGAAAGTATTGGAAAGTACCCAGAGGCAAAGACTTGAACTATGTAAATGCAGTTAAACGGTGGGAACGCATATACTTGGAAGAAGGAGCCGAAGGCCTGATGAAGGAAAGACGAGGCAGAGCTCGTTCCGCCGGCGGAACAAGGAAAGGGAGAGCGCCGAAATTAGATAAAAAGGTTGAGGAAGATTTAATAGCAGAGAACCAGCGGTTGCGAATGGAAATAGAATACCTAAAAAAACTGAGTGCCTTAGTTCTTGCGGAAGAGCGAGAGAACGGCAAAAAGCAGTAATCATCTCTGAGCTAAGGCAGAAGTATCCGCTAAAGGATTTGTTGAAGCTATCAGGATTGTCACGAAGCACATTCTATTACTATCTGAAACAAACCGACAAGGACAAATATGAAAACGAAAAACAAGTAATAACAGCTATATTCAACGCAAATAAAGGAAGATATGGCTATCGCAGAGTTTTGACCATTTTACGGAGTAAGGGATATACACTTAACCACAAAACAGTGTTAAAACTAATGCGTTCTCTTGGTTTGAAAGGAAAACAGCGCAAGAATGACAAGTATCATTCTTACAAAGGCGAAGTAGGAAAAGTCGCCGACAATCTGCTGAAGAGAGATTTTCATGCAGCTAAACCTTTTGAGAAGCTGACGACAGACGTTACACAGTTTAAGATTGGTGACGAGAAAGTATATCTGTCTCCCGTAATGGATCTGTTCAATCGAGAAATCATCTCTTATTCCATTTCGTTAAGTCCAAACTTGGAACAAGTGAGAGAAATGCTGAGAGGTTTGTTTGACAAGTTACCTGCCGATGCAACACCATTATTTCATTCGGATCAAGGTTGGCAGTATCAACACGCAGAATATCAAAGATTATTATCCGAGCATAACATCATTCAGAGTATGTCACGAAAAGGTAACTGCATGGATAATGGTGCTATGGAGAACTTCTTCGGCAGGCTAAAGGTTGAAATGTTTTATGGAGAAAAATTCGAAAGTGTTAACACTTTCATTGATGAATTAAGAAAATACATACACTACTACAACAACGACAGAATTTCCTTAAAACTAAAAGGAATGAGTCCGGTGCAATACCGAACTCATTCACATGCAAGTTGATATTTAATTTTGTCTAAACTTTTGGGTGCACTTCAAACTTCAATGCGGTGGGATATTTTTTTAATTCGATGCTGTTGTTGTGGTCGTTGTCTGTGCCGAAGTTGTTACCTTTGCGTTATTCTGGATATTATTTATCGACGGGATTCGCACGCCCTCGGCCTTTTCGCCGTTGGTGTAGGACATATCGTCATCGTAAATGAATTTCTGGAGCTGCTGGGCGTTGAAGGTGTAATTGCACACGATAACATCCGACATCACTCCGCCTATCTCCGCCTGACCATAATCCCACGATCCGCTTATCGGGATACTCAGCTGAACCATATCATAGCCGATTATCGATGCCGCTTCGGAAACATATCCAAGCATCTCGCTCTTTGACATACTTGTGCTGATATACGGGAAAATAGCGTACATAAGCTGCGCCATATCAACATAGGACTGATCCTTGACCTCGTTCATCATAAGACCGAGCATATCACGCTGGCGTCTTGTACGGTTGAAGTCGTCCTGTCCTGCAAGCTTTCTCATACGGACGTAGTTAAGCGCCTCTTTGCCCGACATTACATAAGTGCCTGCGCCGGAAGCATATCGCGGGAACAGACCGTACTTTTTATCGCTGCACATATATTTTGCTTCGTCTGCGCTGACCTGTACCTCGACACCGCCTATCATATCGACAATGGTGGCAAATGCCGTAAAGTCAACAATTACATAATCATCAAACGTAATACTCAAATTCTTCTCAAGCGTGCCTTTGAGTATCTTCAGATCGGCGTTGCCGTTTGCCGAATCGTAATAGTATGCCGTGTTGATCTTACTGCGCTTGTATCCGGGAATTATAGCGTAAAGGTCACGCTGAATGGATACCATTTTTATCTTGCTGTGCTTTTTGTCGATAGCGACGATCATTATTGTATCGGCTCGCGATATCTTTCCCGAGCTGGGACGCGCATCGGTACCGGCGACAAGAATTATATCGATATCCTTATGGGACACCACAGGCGTATCCTCAACGACAAAGTCCTCTTCGTACACCTCGTCGCCCGAAAGCTTTTCCGACTCGATCTGCGCCGCTTCAGCCGCCGAGAGATTGGCCTTCTGGAAATCCTCGTCGCTTCCGATACGGCCAAGCATGATAAGCACAAAAGCACCGCCGTACACAACCACAAAGGCAAGAAAAAGACTGATTCCGGTAAGTGTAGCCTTTGCCCAGAACGGCATGGGCTTTTTATTGCGCCTTTTATACCGCGAACGCCTTCTTGTTTCCGGCGTTTCCATGCTCGGCACAAAACCCTCATCCGCCTTTTTTTCCTTTGGCTTTTCTTCCTTCTCCGCGCTGTCAAAATGGAACATCGAAAGTCCCGCAAAAGGCTTTTTAGGCTTGCTCTCCGTGTTATCCGTCCGCTCGACCTCCGGCTTTTCTTTCTTCGCAAAACGGCGGCGAGGCGGATTCTGCACCGCAGGCTCTTCTGCCGATTCGGTCATCGGTGCTGCAGCGGCAGGCTGCTGGGGCTCTATATTATCAAAATCATCAAAATTATCAAAATCGTCTTCAATATCATCATCAGGAAACACAATAGGCATTCTTTCCTCTTCTTCCTCTTCAACATGCCTGTTGAATCTTCCTTTGCTATCCGCACTCATCTTTATGTATCATCCCTTTCCTTATAAGGCAACAATATATATATTAGCTTATTTGGACACGAACTTCAATATATATTGTGTGAATTTAAATTTTATGGTAATATTAAAAGCATCAAAATATGGAGGTAACTTATGAACATCTGTATTTACGGCGCTTCAAGCGACAATATCAGCGCTGAATATATAACCGCGTGCGAAATGCTTGGACGCGAAATAGCAAAAAGAGGCCACGCTATCGTTTTCGGAGGCGGTGCAAGAGGTCTTATGGGTGCTGCAGCAAGAGGCGCCGACAACGAAGGCGGCACAATTACCGGCGTTGCCCCGCGCTTTTTTGACAAGGAGGGTATCCTCTATCCGCGCTGCACCGAATTTATCTTT
>JAGBFS010000092.1 GCA_017936365.1 Clostridia bacterium | reverse complement strand
CACCATTATGACGTTGCTGTTTTTAACGGTGGAAAGGCGGTGGGCAATAACAAATACCGTACGTCCTTCCATCAGCTTATCCATTCCTCGCTGGACAATAGCCTCGGTTCTGGTATCTATCGAAGATGTTGCCTCATCGAGTATCATTACCGGAGGATCGGCGACGGCGGCTCTGGCAATCGAAATAAGCTGGCGCTGTCCCTGCGACAATCCGCTTCCGTCGCCCTGTAAAACGGTGTTGTATCCCTGCGGCAGCATGCGTATAAAACCGTCGGCGTTGGTCAGCTTTGCCGCTGCGATACATTCTTCATCGGTGGCGGAAAGATCGCCATATCTGATGTTTTCCATTACCGTTCCGGTGAACAGATTTACATCCTGAAGAACAATGCCTAAGCTGCGGCGCAAATCGGATTTTCTGATGTGGTTTATATTTATGCCGTCGTATCTTATCTTTCCGTCATCAATATCGTAAAAACGGTTTATAAGATTTGTTATTGTCGTTTTTCCGGCACCGGTTGCACCGACAAACGCAACCTTCTGTCCGGGCTTTGCATAAAGTGTTATATCGTGCAGAACCGTTTTTTCTGGCGTATAGCCAAAATCTACATGATCCATCACTATATCGTCCGAAAGCTTGGTGTAGACAAAACTTCCGTCTGGATGCGGCTGTTTCCATGCCCACAATCCGCTGTGGCGGTTATTGGATTCGACAAGATTTCCACTGCAGTCATATTCGGCATTTACAAGGGTAACAAGACCGGCATCGCTTTCGGAAGGCTCATCCAGCAGCTTAAAAATTCTGGATGCTCCCGCAAGTGCCATAACTATAGAATTAAACTGGTTGCTCACCTGCATTATCGGTCCTGAAAAATTTCTGGTAAGCAGTAAAAAGGAGGAGATAGATCCGAGTGTAAGGACATTGAATCCGAAAATTGAAAGGTTAGGCAAGGCATATACAGCAAGAAATCCGCCTATAACTGCGGTGATAACATACATAACATATCCAAGAGCATTCATTATAGGCATAATGATACCGGCATAGGTGTGGGCATCGGCGGCACTTTTACGCCATATACTGTTTTTTTCTTCAAACTGCTCGGTTACTTTTTTCTCACGGCAAAATACTTTGATTACCTTTTGTCCGGTTATCATCTCTTCGATATAGCCATTTAAATCGCCGAGAGATTGCTGCATTTTCATAAAGCTTTTGCCGCTTAACAGAGCAAACTTAGAAGAAAAAAGCAGCATGAAAGCAACACATATTACAACAACGATAGTAAGATAAATGCTTACCGAAAGCATAGCACAGAATATTGCGGTAAGAGTCAAGATCGAAGTGATAAGCTGCATAAAGCTCTGTGAGATCATCTGGCGCAGCGTGTCGGTGTCGTTGGTGTAGCGACTCATTACATCTCCGAAACTGTTTGTATCAAAATAGCTTATCGGCAGCGTCTGCATATGAGCAAACATTTCGTCACGGATAGTTTTTAGAATCCCCTGTGAGATCCTGAGCATTATCTGCGGATGAACTGCAGAGGCTATAACTCCGATCAGGTAAATCATGCCCATTGATAGAATCGCTTTAAGCAGACCAGAGAAATCCTGACTTTGATTTAAAAGCAGGGGAGAGATATAGTCGTCGATCAGCGTTCTTATAAAAAGAGAGGAGGCAACGCTGACCAACGACGAGATAATTATGCAAAAGAAAACGACCGTAAGGCGCGCTTTGTATTTTGTCAGATACCCGAGAAGCCGCTTGGCGGCTTGGGGATCAAGCTTTTCTCCCGGTCGGCGCATATTGCGCATGCCCTTAGGACCTGGCATCGGACGCTGGCTCATTATCATCCTCTCCTTTCTGCTGGGATTGATATACATCGCGGTAAATATCACAATTCTTCAAAAGCTCAAAATGGTTTCCGACAGCAGCGATTTTTCCGTCCTCCATAACGATTATCATATCTGAGTTTTGAACAGAAGAAATTCGCTGTGCGATGATCACTTTGGTTGTCTCAGGTATATACTCAGCAAAAGCCTCCTGTATTTTAGCGTCGGTTGCAGTATCTACCGCAGAGGTGGAATCGTCCAATATCAGTAT
>JAGBFS010000091.1 GCA_017936365.1 Clostridia bacterium | reverse complement strand
CTTAACCCCCACAGGAAGATAAGGTAAAACCGGAAGCAACGATTCTAAAAATGAAAGAGCCAATGCCAAACCCAGCATAAGTCCCATAAAAGCAGTTTTATAAGCTTTGCTTGCGGGATTAGACATCAATTCTCCTCCAGACTGCCAAAAATAAAATTATATTGATCTTTAGAAGGGTTTATTTTAATTTTTTCCCTTAACGCCGGAGAGGCGTACACATCAAAATCTTCGGTGACAGCAATTATCATGCAATCGTCACGATTTAGATATTTATTCAGCCCCTCTTTTCCCTGAAGAAAAATGGAAGTGGAAAAGCTGTCTGCCAGCGTTCCGTTTTCGGAAAATACAGTTACTGAAATCAAACCGCTGTCAGAAGGTTTTCCGGTGAAAGGATCAAGGATATGGTGATATCTTACCCCATCCTGCTCAAAATATCGCTCGTAGTCACCGGTAGTGGCCATAATAAGACCATCCATAGTAACAGTGGCGATGAATTCCTATGACTCCCCTCTCGGGTCGCGAACACCAATTATGAAATCAGAGCGATCAGGCTTTTTTCCGTGCATCATTATATTTCCGCCAAGTGAAACATAGCCCTGAACCTGATGTTCATCAGCAATTTTACGAAGCATCCCTGCGGCTGCGCCTTTAGCAACAGCACCCAAATCAACAGACATTCCCTCTCGCTTGAGCATCACTGATTTATCTTTATCGTTAAAAACTATATCTTTGTATCCGATAAGATTTTTTGCCGATGCAATCTCTTCATCCGTGGGAACTTTAGGCTGCTCTGCCGTAACATCCCAAACCTTAGTCAGCGGAGCAACAGTGATGTCAAATATGCCGCCCGACTCTTCGCAGTATAAAACTGCCTCTTTAAGTATGGAATAACATTCATCGGAAAGTGCGACGGGATGTTTTCCCGCCGCTGAATTTAGCTCTGATATTTCACTTTTAGGGAAATAAAACGAGAGTTTTGACTCCAACTGCTGAAGCTTTAATCTTATATCTTTATAAGCCTGTTCAGAATTCTTACCGTACCAGCGCTGCTCAACAAAGGTATCCATAACAAAATCAACACCGCTGTAACTGTCAACCTTTGCGGCACAGCCGCATATCATGGCAACACAAACTACAGGCAGGATAAATTTTATCAGCCTTGCTGATTTCATTGGCGCAATTGCTCCTTATTACAGATATAAAGACATAAAAACTCACTCTTTAGTTTTATCGCTTTTTAACTAAAAAGTCAAGTAAATATTAATTCCAAGGCTGTATAAACAAGTATTTTAAGTTGCCATACAAAATATATAAACTGTTCTTTATGCAGCAAATATACATAATGTGTATTAACAATTAGTATGTTTTCTTTTATTTGACGATCTTAAAGCTACCATGACAATCATAACAGACATAAATACAGAAGTAAGTGCTATTGAAGCAACAAAAGCTGCAAACCATCTTCCCTGTTCTTTGGTTTGCCGTTCTTTAATCAGGCGCTGTTCCTCAAGCCAGGCGCTGTATTGTTCGGGGTCGATTATTGCTGAATATATCTTTCCCACTTTTTCGGCCGCTGCCTGATAAAATGACATTATGGCTTTGTCATAGTTTTGGTTTTCAAAATCCTGCTCAACAAGATTTTGAAGCAGCTTATCTATCTGATCATTTGAAAACTCTTGTACAAGCTCAGTTCCCTGTATAACATAATAATTTTCCTCGGCCACCGAGAACACCGCCAGCAATCCGTTGGAACCCATTTCGTTTTGCATATACAAATCAGTACTGTACTGCTCTATAGATTTTCCTTCAAGAAAATCCACCGCTGCAACAAACAGCTTACAGTTAGTCTGTTCAAAGATAATGTGACTTATATTGTTTATATGCGCCTCTTCTTCGGCTGACAAAACTTCAGCTATATCGTTAACATATATTTCTTGATGCGTATCATCAGCAAAAACGGTGACGCAAAATTGTAAAAGCACTAAAACAGCCAATAAATAGGATATGAAATTTTTAAATTCTTTCTTATTCATTATTGGCACCTCTTAAATTTACAAGGGTACTTAAAAAGTACCCTTGTATAAACAAAATTTTAATTATTTGCAGAGATCAAGCGCAATCTTGGCAAATACCTGTGCACCAATGGAAATAGCCTTTTCGTCTATGTCAAACTTGCCGTTATGATGCGGTGCGCTGAGAGGGGTACCGATCATCATCTCGGTAGCCTTGCCTCCCTTGGACTGAACTCTTTCCATCATGATGGTAAAGTCCTCGCCGCCGCCAAAGTCCATATCTTCGATGATCTCGTCGAGAAAATCGAATTCCTCAATGGAGGTCTTGATAGTCTGAACGAGGTCGGCATCGCATACGCCGTTGCCTGCGCCACCCATCACTACGCTCTTGTATTCACACTCGTACATATCGGCAGCAGACTTGCATACCCGCTGTGCCTTATCGCACATATATTCGTTGATGGCGGAGGTTGCGCCTCTGGTCTCAACGGTCATAACAGCGTTTTCGGGAATTACGTTTCTACCGGTACCGGCATTGATGGTACCGATGTTGATTCTGCTGCTGCCTTCGCCGTGACGAGGAATAGCCAGAAGGTTGAGCACTGCGGTAGCGGCTGCCGCAATTGCGTTTCTGCCTTGTTCGGGACTGATTCCCGCATGGGAAGCCTTGCCCTTGTAATATACGTCGAACTTGGTGCTTGCGAGGAAGCCATGGGTTCCAATCGCAATGGAGCCGGTCTTGGTAAGCTTTATACCAAGGTGAGCGCCGATTATGTAATCAACCTTATCGAGAACTCCGGATTCTGTAATGGATTTGGCACCGCGGAGACCTTCTTCCGCAGGTTGGAATACTACCATGACCTTGCCGCAAAGCTGATCCTTGTAAGCGAGCATAAGCTTAATTGCGCCAATTCCGATTGCGGCATGTCCGTCGTGCCCGCATGCGTGCATAAGGTTTGCATGCTTGGAGCAGAAGCCTTCCTTTACCGGCTTATGGTTTAAGTCTGTGGATTCGGCAACATCATTGCAGTCAATATCAACACGGAAAGCAACGGTGGGGCCGGGTTTTTCAAAATCTATCTCGGCAACACATCCGGTGAAACCTCCGCTCATAGCGGAGATGAGGTCTTCTCTGCCGCATTCCTCAATTGCCCTCTTTTCGCTGTTGGCGAGATAGTCGGCAGAAGGAAGTCCGTACATATCCTTCTCGGAATGGATAGTCTTGCCGTAGGTCACTTTAACTCCCATCTCGGTAAGCATTTCGATGATCTTAGCGGTAGTGCGGAACTCGGTCAATACACGGCAAAAGACTATGACGGTTATACCTATT
>JAGBFS010000090.1 GCA_017936365.1 Clostridia bacterium | reverse complement strand
GAAATACTACCAACTGGTTTGTTATTAAATAGAATAATAAACTTGGGATAATTTATTATGGATTTCTCCATCATTTCTTTTGTTTTTCCATACGCAGGACACTCGCCATATTTAACATAATCACTATAAAATGCAGAATTATAAATATCTATTAGCAATTCCGTATCTGCTATATCTGCTTTTCTATATTCAAGCTTCATAGATAAGAACTCCTCAAATTCAAGTTTATCGAATCAATCATATCATAATAATTAAACATTTTCAATGATATATTGCTAACGCAATATGATATACGGACTCCGCCGTATGATATATTTCCACGTCGTGAAAATATGCTATAATATCCGTTCTTTCATGTGCCTTCGGCATATATCATCGCTCGCAGAGCGATATCATATCGAAGATATACCACCCGTTTTGAAAGGAGCGGATATCATTGAAAAAAGTCTCTTTTGTCGGTAGACAAAAGAGACTTTTTTCGTGGTGCGGACGGTGGGACTCGAACCCACACACCGAAGCAAAGGCTCCTAAAACCTTCGTGTCTGCCAATTCCACCACGCCCGCGTATTAAATTTTTATAGATTAAACGGTCGGTCATTTGACCGACCGTTTAAAAAGCTTGTGGTGCCGGTGACCGGGATTGAACCGGTACGATATTGCTATCGAGGGATTTTAAGTCCCTTGCGTCTGCCAATTCCGCCACACCGGCAAGCAAAAGCTATTGTATCATTATTTGCCTGCAAAATCAAGCGTTTTTTATAAGATGCGGTGATCTCTTTCATAGGCATCCCAACGGCTGTTTCCGTTGGCGGCCATGAAATAATATTTTCGCACAATCGTGCCGTCGGCGTTGGAATCGGCCTCTATATCAAGGTAATATGTAATTCCGCCAAGCGTCAATTTGTTCCATGAATGCTCTACAAGCCGTTCAAAATCGGTGTCGGGATTGAATACAAATACACCATCAACGATGTCGCAGCGGTATCCGGCGGCGTTGCACAATGCCTTGAATGCGGCGCTGTAATGACGGCTGTCGCCTTCGTGAAGCTCAAAGAAATCGGTAAGGAGTGCGATGTAATCGGTACCGCTTGTGGAGTGCTGGCGGTATATCATGTGTTTTCCAACATAGTTATATATCGCTTCAAGCGCTTCAAAGTCGCCCATTTCATCGGTAAGTATTTCCTCGAGTGCCAGATCAAGATGATCGTTTATAGTCTGGTCGCTTGTATATATCGGATTTCCGGCCGAACGCCCGGACGAATCGATTTTTGTAAATGTGCCGCTTAAATTTGCCGTGTTCCAGGAAGCGATTTCCTCGTCCTCCGCAGCCGCGGCGGCTGCGTCAGCGGCCTCTTTATCGGCCTTGGCCTGAAGCTTTTCACCGACGCTCACAACTGAATCAACCTCATCTTCGTCAACCTGCGAGCCGACTATGTGATCGAATTGAGCGTACTGGCTTTCGTCAAGGAAGATTTCCTGTGCACTTTCGATATCGGCGGTCTGACGTGATTGAATAAAATCAATAAGGAGTTTGACTCCGATGAAAAGAAGGGCGGCAGCAGCGACTATTACAAGGGCTGATTTTGCGTAATCGGCCGGACCCATGTAACGAAGATCTGACATCGTCTGATCGGCCAGAACCGAGAAAAGTGTTGATTTTCCCGGTTCCGGAATATTACGCCATGGGTCGATATCGGCCATTTTGTTTATCCTGTTCCAAAGCTCGTCCTGCTTCTGCTCATCAAGAGAAAGCGATATCTGATCGGCGTTTTCGTCTTCGACGAGGGTAAGAAGCTGGGTGTGAAGCAGGGAACGGAAAGATTTTTCAACGCATTGCTTCTGCCACGATTCGAGTGATGAGGCTTTGCGAAGCTCGCCGATGTGATCGTACATATACACATAGGCGTCGCGGAAAATCAGCTCGCAGTCACGGATGTTGCGGCAGCGCTCGAAGCAGAGAAAGTATATTTTCTCACAAGTGCGCGTGTACATCTTCATGAAGGTTTCGCGCTGATTTTTATTTTTGTTTTTCTTTGCCCTGTAAGCAGCGCGTTTCCTGTTAGCCATCATAATGAAGGTGATACCTCAGCTTTATCTGAAATATGCGACACCGGATTCGAAAATCTTCTGATCCTGGTTGCCGGGAACGTTCTTGAGAAGATTGTTTCCGCAGCGCTCGGAATGGCCCATCTTGCCGAGTATGCGGCCGTCGGGAGATGTGATACCCTCTATGCCGCAAATGGAACCGTTGGGATTCCAGCGTATAGACGGGGATACGGCACCGTCGGGAGCGCAGTACTGTGTAGCGATCTGACCGTTTTCAATCAGGCGCTTGAGTGTTTCCTCATCGGCGGCGAATCGGCCCTCACCGTGGGAAACGGGGATACAATGGATATCGCCGGCCTCACAGCCTGCAAGCCACGGAGATTTTACCGATGCGATTTTTGTGTATGCCATGGTAGAAATATGACGGCCGAGCGAGTTGAAGGTGAGGGTAGGATCGTTTTCAGCGATCTCACGAATCTCACCGTAGGGAAGAAGACCAAGCTTGATAAGAGCCTGGAAGCCGTTGCATATACCAAGCATAAGACCGCTGCGCTGCTGGAGCAGACGTGCGACAGCGTCGCTGATGATAGGATTGCGGAATGTGGTTGCAATGAACTTACCGGAGCCGTCCGGTTCATCACCGGCAGAGAAGCCGCCGGGAAGCATTATCATCTGGCTGTCATCGATCATCTTGGCCATAGTCTTGATGGAATCCTCGATGTCGGCAGCGGTAAGGTTGCGCAGTACAAAGAGCTGCGGATCTGCGCCGGCCTTTTTGAATGCCTTTGCGCAGTCAAGCTCGCAGTTGGTTCCGGGGAATACCGGGATAAATACCTTCGGCTGGGTGTGACGGGTGAGGAATGCAGGAGAACCGTTACGCTGGGTGTAAAGGGGAACGTCGATGATTTTCGGCTCAAACGGCGGATTTACGGGGAAGATGGGCTCAAGGGGAGCCATCCATGCCTTCTTCATCTGCTCAAGCATGATGAAGGAATCGCCAAGCTTCACGCCGCCCTTTTCGGTGGTGCAGCCGACAGATATGTATTCGATGTTTTCGGGCAAAGCAGCACCGTCTTTGAGCTCGAGAACGAGAGCGCCGGTCTGTGCGGAGAAGAGCTGTGCGGCGTCGATATCGGATGCAAAATCAAATCCGATGTTGTTGCCGAAGCACATCTTTGAAACGCAGGCAGCTATACCGCCTTCGCGTACAACGCTTGCGGAAAGGATATTTCCGGCGCAGGACATTGCAAATACAGCCTTATATATCTCTGCAAGCTGTTTCCAATGGGGAAGCATGCGGGAATCGCTTTCGGGGATGGGTATAAATACAACCTTGCTTCCGCTCTTTTTAAATGCGGAAGAAATGGTTCTTTCAGCACTTGTTACTGCGATTGCAAAGCTGACAAGTGTGGGGGGGACATCAAGGTCGTTGAATGAGCCGGACATGGAGTCCTTGCCGCCGATAGATGGGATACCGAGCTTGAGCTGTGCGGTCATTGCGCCGAGCAGCGCAGCGGCGGGCTTGCCCCAACGGGAGGCTTTATCGCCAAGACGCTCAAAGTATTCCTGGAAAGTAAGTCTTGCGGTAAGCGGATTTGCACCGACTGCGGCAAGCTTTGAAAGCGATTCAACAACAGCGTAAGCGGAGCCGTGGAAGGGGCTTACACGCATGTGACCGGGGTTGCCGCCGAAGCTCATTGCGGTAGCACAGTCTGTGTTTCTTGCACCGACGGGAAGCTTTGCGACCATTGCTTCTTCGGGGGTAAGCTGGTATTTGCCGCCGAAGGGCATAAGAACGGAAGCGGCACCGATGGAAGCGTCAAAGCGCTCAACAAGACCCTTCTGTGCGCAGACCTGAAGTCTTGAAAGGTTGTAAAGGAAAGCATCCGAAAGGGACATAGAGGTCATTTCGGTGGGAACAGACTGTCTGTAGTTTTCCTTGACAGCCGGTGCATATATTTTAGCTGTTGCGTGCTGTGTTACACCGTTGGTGTTGAGGAATTCGCGGGAGATATCAACGATGGTGGTATCGCGCCATTTCATGCGCAGACGGGGATTCTCGGTTATCCAGGCAACGGGATATGCCTCAAGGTTTTCCTCCAGAGCCTTTTCAACAAAGAAGTCAACATCTTTCTTGTCGAGTACGACAGCCATACGCTCCTGAGATTCCGAGATAGCAAGCTCGGTGCCGTCAAGACCGTTATATTTACGTCTTACGTCATCAAGACGGATGCTGATGCCGTCAGCAAGCTCGCCGATAGCAACACAGACACCGCCTGCACCAAAGTCGTTGCAGCGCTTGATAAGACGCGAAACCTCGGGGTTGCGGAAAAGACGCTGGATCTTACGCTCTGTGGGCGGGTTGCCCTTCTGAACTTCAGCGCCGCAGCTCTCAAGGGAGGAAAGGTCATGAGCTTTGGAGGAGCCTGTTGCACCGCCGCAGCCGTCACGTCCGGTATGGCCGCCGAGAAGTACAACGATATCACCCGGCTGGGGTTCGGCGCGAACGACGTTTGCTTTGGGAGAAGCACCGACAACGGCGCCGATCTCAAGTCTTTTTGCAACATAGCCTTCGTCATAAAGCTCGGTTACCTGACCGGTTGCAAGACCGATCTGGTTGCCGTATGAGGAATAACCGGATGCAGCACCGGTGGTTATCTTGCGCTGGGGAAGCTTGCCGGCCATAGTATCGGCAACCTTTGTGCGCGGATCACCGGCACCGGTAACACGCATAGCTTGATATACATAAGCTCTTCCGGAAAGCGGATCGCGGATAGCACCGCCAAGACAGGTGGCGGCACCGCCGAAGGGCTCGATTTCGGTGGGGTGGTTGTGGGTTTCGTTCTTGAACTGAACGAGCCACTGCTCGGTTTCGCCGTCGATTACGGCAGGAACCTCGATAGAGCAAGCGTTGATCTCGTCGCTTTCGTCAAGGTCATTGAGACCGCCGCGCTTTTTGATAGCCTTTGCGCCGATGGTTGCCATATCCATAAGGGTTACGGGGCGATCCTCGGCCTTGTCGCCGTAAACTTCCTCACGTGCATCGAAATATGCGTCCATAGCCTCGAAGATAGGCTTGTTGCGCTTTTTATCCTCGATCTTTATCTCATCAAGCTGGGTGAGGAAGGTGGTGTGACGGCAATGGTCACTCCAGTATGTGTCGATAACGCGAAGCTCGGTGACGGTCGGGTCACGAAGCTCGACATCGCGGAAGTAATCGCGGCAGAATTTGAGGTCTTCGTATGTCATTGCAAAGCCCATGGAATCGTAATAGCTGCGAAGAGCAACCTTGTTCCAGTAGATAAAGCCCTGAACAACGGCAACATCATCGGGAATATCGTAATCCTGTTCAAGGGTTTCGGGCTTTTCGGCCGAAGCCTCGCGACATTCGATGGGGTTTATCATGTATGACTTGATAGCTTCGATGCTGCCCTCATCAAGATTGCCGCCAAGTACATATACCTTTGCGGAATTGACAAGAGGACGCTCGCCCTGGGTAAGAAGCTGAACGCACTGTGCGGCAGAATCGGCACGCTGGTCGAACTGACCGGGAAGGAATTCGACAGCGAAAGCTATCTGGCCATCCTCCATGGGGAAGGTTTCCTCATAAAGGAAGTCGGCATTGGGTTCAGAGAAAATGGTTGTCTTCGCCTTTTCAAAATCTTCGTCTGATATTCCGGAAATATCATAACGACAGAGCAGTCTGAGGGACTGCACCTGATTCATGCCAAGATTATCGCGAAGATCGGCAATAATTCCGCCGGCTTCGATGTCAAACCCTGGTCTTTTTTCGACAAAAATGCGCCTGACCATAAGATCATCCTCCGTATATAAAATCTTTAAGATTACAAAAATAGCATTGCTCATTGTATTATAGCACAAGTTGTCCCACTAATCAAAGGTTTTTAACCTAATATATATGTAAAAGATAGTTTTATGGATTGTTTTACAATTTAAGATAAAATATCAGGGGAAAATAGTGCTTTTGCCGATAATAAGATTACACAAATTTTTGCTATGTGTTAACGAACGCGAAATGCTGTAATTAAACGACGGAAAATTAATTAAGCCCTTCAAATATACACATATCGGAATGTGCAGTATTTGAGGGCTTATAATATCATTTGCTATTCTCTGTAGTTGTTCCAAATATCATCATCCGCTTTGGGGAATGACGGCTTTTTGGGTGCGGCTCCCTTGACTTTTACCGTGACCTTTTTGACAGGTGCGGATGATTTGCGCGGCTGCGGACGCAGCTCCGGTATGACATATGAACCGTCATCCTCTTCCTGTACAGTGCGGTTTTGCCGGTTCGGATTTCTGGTTGAAAATCTTGCGGAATTACCGGAGGGGGTGGGCTCGTCATCGCCTTGCTCGTTTGATTCAAAAATATCATCAAAGGAGGCACCGCGTTTTGTTCTTCGGTAAGAGCTTTCGTTTGGATCTATGCGTGTGTTTGTACCGCGCGACGGCATTTCGGAAAATCTGTTGTCAATTTTTTCTTTTTGCTTTTTGGGACGTTTTACTCTTTGCTCAACCTCGATATATCCGTCGGGAAGATCGGCCGAAAAGTCCATCTCGCGGTTGTAGACTTCAAAGAAGTTTTTGTAACTCAATGCAAATGGGATACCGGCGGCATATATGCAGGCGAGAGCGATTCGCTCGATAATTCTTGCATTGTACGCTTCAGCTGTGGCTTTTTCGATTGGGATGTTTCGGAAAAGCCAGTTTACCTCGCTGGAAAATTCGGGAATGGCGAGAGTAAAATCATAATTGTCACCGATTACGGATTTGAGCGTGGTAACGGTAAGTACCACACGAATCAGCAATATTGCCGCTGCAAGAAGGCACCCCACGGCAGCTATCACACCGGTCTGCGGAGTGATGCGCACGTTGAAGTTTGCAAGGATAAGTGTAAAAACAAGGAAGAAGCAGGAACAAATTGCGAAGAGCTCTATTATGACCTCAAGCCGCCAAAGGCTGCTCGTTTCGGAAAATATGTTTGGAAATATATAATAGGCGTTAACGGCAAGTGCACCGGCCACAGCAATGAGGCCGTATAACGGTGCGACAAATTCGTATTTGAATTTTGAGCAAATAAAGGCAACGATCATTCCGACTGGGAGGGCTATTGCCGCTACGGAGCGGAGCAAAGCTTCACCGGAATTTGCGCTGATCGCAGATTCGATGCTTGAAAATCTTATGTTGAAATAAGCATAGGCTGCGGCTAAAACAGCCATGAATACAATACCAAACCGACCGGAAAACTGTTTAAGGCCAACGGACGGAGTCAATCTTAATCTGCGCTTGGTCTTGCTCATTTAAAATGCCTGTTCCTTTCTGTTGTAGGGAAACTTGAAAGATATATTTTACTGCTTCGGATTGTGCGGGGGATAATAAACCGAGCCGCCCTGACGCGGAGCGCGCGATGTGCGCTGATTTTTCTGTGCCGGATTGGGTCTTGCGGCCGAACGGTGAGGATTTGGCTGTCCGCGATATGCACCGTTGGGTATATTCTGCGGAAGACGCTGATTATTCTGCATGGGTCTCGGAGCATAGGCGGTCTGCTGTGTGGGCTGTGCGGGACGAACCGGCTGATTCTGTACAGCATACGGGTTGAAATCCTGAACACCGGCAACCGAAGGATTGCTTGCGTAATGCACCTGATTTCTGATGCGCATTGCTTCCTGAATCCTTGCCTGAGCAGCGCTGTCCTCGGCTGAAGGCTCGGAAGATTCTGATTCTTCGGTATCGGTCTGCTTGTCAGCGGTATGGTCGGATTCTTCGCTTTGATCACCTGAAGAACTTCCGCCTTCACCACCGTTAGTATCAGTGTTTGCGTTATTATCGTTATCGTCGCCTTGGTCTTCATCGGAAGAGTTATCCTTGGATTCGGCGATTTTTATATCCTCATCTTCGGTATCGGTTTCTTCTTCGCTTACCGGAGCTTCAACGGGCTGAACCGGAGTCGGCGCGGCAAGAGCACCAGCAGCCGCAGCGGGCTTGGGAATGCGCTTTTTGTTCTTTTTGTTTTTCTTACCGGCTTTAAGCTTTTTGCTTGCCTCCGGTTCGGAATATGTGATCTGATATCTTTTTTCGCGAAGAGCTGTATCGACTTCGTTGAACACAGCGCCAACCTGCTTTACGGCACCTACATAGATAAACCAGAGGCTTGTATAAAGTATCGGTGTGATGCACAGACGGAGCAGATCACAGAAGGATGAGGTGAAGAATTCATCGCCGACATCCTTATAGAATATACGAACGAAGAGATAGGCGATAGGGAGAAGTGCCTG
>JAGBFS010000089.1 GCA_017936365.1 Clostridia bacterium | reverse complement strand
TTGGAACGCATGAACTTGATTACCTTGTATTCGTCGATCTCGCCATTGTCTGCCTCTACGGTGATGTAGTCGGCGGAAACGCGCTTGACCGTACCGGGACGCTTTGCAAGCAGACATACGCCCGAGTCAACGCCGGCCTTGTATTCCATACCTGTGCCGACTACCGGAGATTCGGTGCGCAGAAGGGGAACGGCCTGTCTCTGCATGTTGGAACCCATGAGGGCACGGTTGGCGTCGTCGTTTTCAAGGAAGGGGATCATTGCGGTAGCGACCGAAACGACCATCTTCGGGGAAACGTCCATGTAATCGATGCGCTCGCGCTCGATTTCAAGGAACTCGTCAAGGTGTCTTGCGTTGACTCTTGCACGAACGAAACGGCCGTTTTCATCCAGCGGTTCGTTAGCCTGTGCAACGATATAGTTATCTTCCACATCGGCGGTCATGTACTGAACTTCGTCGGTAACACAGCCGGTCTCTTTGTCGACCTTGCGGAAGGGAGCTTCGATAAAGCCGTAATCATTTACTCTTGCGAAGGTTGCAAGATAGGAGATAAGACCGATGTTCGGGCCTTCAGGAGTCTCGATAGGACACATGCGGCCGTAATGGCTGTAGTGAACGTCACGAACCTCGAATCCGGCGCGGTCACGGGAAAGACCGCCCGGGCCGAGAGCGGAAAGTCTTCTCTTATGGGTAAGCTCTGCCAGCGGGTTGGTCTGATCCATGAACTGGGAGAGAGGGGATGAACCAAAAAATTCGCGGATAGCAGCCGCAACGGGACGGCTGTTGATAAGGGTCTGTGCTGTAACGATCTCGGAATCGTTGATGCCCATCTTTTCGCGGACACCGCGCTCCAGACGGGTGAAGCCGATGCGGAACTGATTCTGAAGCAGTTCGCCGACCGAACGGATACGTCTGTTGCCGAGATGGTCGATATCATCGGTGGTGCCGATGTCGTATGTGAGGCAGATGAGATAGTTTATGGAAGCAAAGATATCATCGATGATGATGTGCTTGGGGATAAGGTCGTCGTGACGGGCAAGAAGCTCTTCGACAAGCTCGTCGCCCTCAAGATCCTTGTCAAGAACCTCAAGAAGTACGCTTACGCGAACCTTCTCTTCGATTCTTGCCTTTTCAAGGATATCAGCGTCGATGTAGTTGGAGGCATCGACCATGGAGTTGGAAACGATGCGAACCTCGCGGCCGTCCTCAAGGGAAACGTAAACCGCGCCGACGCCGGCCTTTTCGATTGCGGCGGCAAGCTCGGAGCTGACGACTGTGCCTGCATCGCAGATGATCTCGCCGGTGAAGGGGTCAACGACCGGCTGGCTGATCGTGCGGCCGAGAATTCTGCCGGTAAGGGCAAGCTTCTTGTTGTACTTGTAACGGCCGACTCTGGAAATATCATATCTTCTGGGATCGAAGAAGAGGCTGTTAATATGAGTGCGTGCGCTTTCAAGTGCGGGCGGCTCGCCGGGACGGAGCTTCTTGAAGACCTCAAGCATAGCCTCCTCGCTGTTCTTGGAGGTATCCTTGCCGATGGTAGCCTCCATAACCTCGCCGCGGCCGAAGAAGTCGAACAGCTCGTTGTCGCTGGAAAGACCGAGAGCGCGGGCAAAGGTGGTAACCGGGAGCTTGCGGTTCTTATCTATACGGACATAGAAAACGTCGTTTGCGTCGGTTTCGTATTCAAGCCATGCGCCGCGGTTGGGGATAACGGTAGCGGAGAAGAGATGCTTACCCGACTTGTCGTAATCCATCTTATAGTACACACCGGGCGAACGGACAAGCTGGGATACGATAACACGCTCGGCGCCGTTGATGATAAATGTACCGCTGTCGGTCATAAGGGGGAATTCGCCCATATAGACCTCAGAATCGTTGATGGTGCCGGTTTCCTTGTTGTGAAGTCTCGCGGTGACACGCAGGGATGCAGAATATGTCGCATCGCGAACCTTGCATTCCTCAACAGAATACTTCGGTGTTTCGTCGATCCTGTAATCGAGGAAATCGAGAACAAGATTACCCGTGTGGTCGGTTATACCCGACACATCGGCAAACACCTCGCGCAGTCCCTTGTCAAGGAACCACTGATAGGAGTTTTTCTGAATTTCGATGAGGTTCGGCATCTGAAGAACTTCATCGATTTTAGAGAAACTCATTCTGGTGTTGCGGCCAAGCTGGACCTTTTTAACATTCACCATAGACTTTCACTCCGTTCATCTTTGGTTTTTTTGGTTACAAATGCAATAAATTTCGTTGTTTTGCACAAGAGAATTAATTGGCATAAGGGATGAAAAAACTATGCACATCCCACAATAAATAACGGAAATTTGGCTTTCAAGCAAAGAAAATCTTGATTTTTCAAAATGCTTTTAGGGCAAAGTACGCCATTATTTAGTAAGTTTATATCATAACCCAATATACCCAAATTGTCAAGAATATTTTTGAAAAAATAGCATAAAAAAATTTGGCATTAAAATTGCGCAAAATGGCATCGGAAAAATAGACAAACCCCGTCTTGACGCCGCTTTTTCGTGGTAGTATAATAAATCGGATATTGGTCTGCTTTGGGTGGGCGCACTTTTCGGAGAGGAGTAATATATAATGAAAAAGCTTTTTATAATAGGGACGGTTATATCTGCGTTCTTACTGGTGGGGCTTATACCGCTTAATATGTTTGTCGTTGATTTTCCGGAGTGGGTGATATGGATCCCGGCGGTGATTTTGGCGGCGGTCAACGTTTTGCGGATAGTAAAGAGTGACGAAAAGCGTGCGGTCAAAATAATCGCTCCGATAGTTTCCGCAATTCTTATCGCTGCCGCATGGGGCGGTGCGTACTGCAACCCGTATTGGGGAAGCACGCTGACACGCAGAGAGAATATCACAAAGGATTACGATACCGTTCTTACATATTCTCAGGCGCAGGAGGATATGGAGGAGATGCTCCATTGGGTCAATAAGGATCATCCGGCATTTTATAACGGGCGTCCCGATTATTTTGAAAAGGCTTATGGTGAAGCCCTCGCAAGGCTTTCAAAGGATGACGAGATAACCGTAAACGACCTTTACCGCGAGATGCAGACGGTGCTGTCCACCCTTTCGGACGGCCACACGACCGCCTACGTTTTATATAATGAGGAGCATTATCTCAAAACCATCGCCGAGCGCCGTGCGCAGGGATATACTCTTGAGAGCATCAACGCAAAAACAGTTGCCGAGCTGTTTGAGGAAAACCGCGGTCTTTTCAGCTTTGATGCCGAAAGCTGGGGGATAGAGAATCTTTCGGGAAAGCTCACATCAAAGGAAGGTCTTGCGTTTCTCGGTATCGATGCCGATGGCGCTTCTTACACATGGGTCAACGAATCGGGCGAGAGGCTGACCGAAACGTACACATCGGCCGACTTTGTAACCTACGCCGAATATGTTAAGTATAACGAAGCGTACATGACGAATGAAAGTGAAACCGAAAGCTTTGCAAGCTATAAAATTGACAAGGAACTTGATCTTGCGGTTCTGACCCTTACCGAGTGCATTTATAACGATGAATATATAGCGAGCCTTCGTGATATGTTTACCGAAGTAAAAGCGCAGGGGATAAACAATGTTGCGGTTGACCTGCGCGGAAACGGCGGCGAAGATTCGCGCGTTGCAAACGAGTTTATCCGCTATCTTGATATCGACAGCTATAAGGTGGATACCACCGAGCAGCGTCTTGGCGTGTTCATGGTATCGCAGGATGACGCGGTTATGGAAAACGAAAAATATGCCGATCTTACCTTTTTTGGAGATGTCTATCTTCTTACCGATGCCACAAGCTTTTCTTCGGCGATGCTGTTTGCCCAGTATATAAAGGATAACGACCTCGGTACGATAATAGGCGAGCCGCCGGGAAACGATCCCAACGGCTACGGCGATATAGCGACATTCAGGCTGGACAATTCGGGAATATATATCAGCGTTTCGACAAAGAAATTCCTTCGCGCAAGCGGCGATGCGACCGACAAGCTCGTTATGCCCGACATCGAATGTGACGGCGAAGCTGCTATGGATATGCTGATGGAAACGATTGGCTGAAGCAAGGCGTATAGGGTGCTGAAAAACAGATAATCCCCCTGCCGGCCTGACAGGGGGATTATATTTACTGATGCGCAAAAAAATAGTAAGTGCTGCTTGTTTCCTTCTCTATTACATATATCCCGTCTGCGGCCTCTTCCAATTGGTCTGTGCCGGAGGACGAGCTTTTTTTGCCATCTGCCAGATCTCTCTGGGTGTTATAATATTCTTCGCGTTCCTCTAACGGTCCCCGGGGAGAAAAAGCATCGGCCATTTCTCCGTATCCGCTCATGTCGTAAAGAGGGGTATCAAGGTAAACGACGGTGCCGTCGGACAACCGATATTTTGAATATATGTGTCCCCAATCGGCCGCATCGGTATTATCATACGTATCGTGGTATTCAATTACCGTTTCAAGCAGGACGGCGTCACAATATCTGTCGTCGGAGATAATGTTTTCGTGAGCTTGCGTACAGTAGACGGAAATATTCTCTCGCAGCTTTTTAAGCTCATTTTCGTCAAAGTTTTTTGAGCAGCCGGTCATCACTGCTGCGACAAACAGGATACAGGCGGCAGCGGATAATAATCTGAAGATTTTTTTCATTTTAAATTATCATTCCTTTTGCGGTCTTTTGAAATCAGAATACCTGTATTATACCACCCGCATTTATATAGTGCAAGCGTACAACCGATGAATTTTACTAACCATCTCACGCATTGCAGACGATAAGATAACGATTGGGGTAATCAATCTTACAGGAGGTACACCATGATGGGAATAACCAAAAGAAGTATAACACAACTGGACTTTGCAAGTAGTAAATGGACCAAAGAAATCGCGAATTTTAAGAAATTTAAGCGAGATGTAAATGGGGATTTTTTTAAAAACGAGAGATTTGCTATTGATGAGTTTCTTCGCTCTGGTAATAATGGATTTCTAAGACTATATTCACTTTTAAGTGGTATATATAGTGAAATAGCAGTCTACAATCACTTGGATAGCGAAAACCGTCCCGATATTGTTCATTACACATACCTTTCAGGACAAGCATTGCTGACTGCAAAGAGAATTTACGAAAAAGGTGTGCGTGTAGGTGTAGAGCATCTTGACAGGATTGTAAAAAACAGTATTGAGCAGGGCTTTGAACGTGCATTATTTCAGATGATTGCAGTTGATAGGATTGATGACCCATGGTTATCCGTTGCAGAAAATCATTTAATACTATTGATGTATTATAATAGATATGATCAGGCAAGGGTAATTTTAGAACAATTGCCTGAATCCTCAAACGGGTTGGAGCAACAGGAGAAGCTGTTATCAATTGCATTAAAGCCTATTTATTATGCAATCATTAATCATGATGAGGAGACCTTTAACTGCGAATTAGCACTTAGAATTAAAGAATACAGGAGAAGTATGATTGGGTATTCGACATTACTTGATATACCGGCAGTAGCCCTTATTAAAATTGCCGAGAGAGCAGGGATTCGTTCGTTTATTGACGTAGTTGAAATACCAAAGGTGTTTTTTAACATTCCAAAAGAATTTACAAGTAATCTCGAACTTCCTTATTTCCAACAATTTCGGGCTTGGTTTGCAGAACAATAGGTTTATTATCATGTGTGTATAAATACAACGATCCGCTTAAAGAGAATAATCACCTCAATAAGCTTTTGTTAACCGGCGATGAGTGGTATGATTTTCTCGATTCTTTATGCGTCAGCGAAATCTTCCCCCAAAAAATATCTTTGAAGAACAAGCGCAATTTTCAAGGTTAAGCCTAAAATAAACCGTCCGCAGAATTTCTGCGGACGGTTTTCGTATACATAACTATTTTTTCTCTACCGAATCGGCAAGCTCATTTAGCTGCTGCTGTGAAAGCTTGTATTTTTTGTCGCAGAACTGACAGCCGACCTCGGCAAAGCCCGATTCATCGGCGAGTGTGCGTATCTCGTCTGCGCCGAGCGTGGCGATAGCGCGCGATACCCGGTCAAGGCTGCAGGAGCATTTGTAGGAAACCTCGGTCGGCTCAAAGAATTCGACCTCAAAACCCTCCAGCGCGCGAAGAAGTATGTCGGTCGGCTTCATGCCCTGCTGCATCATTGATGTGATGGGCGGAAGATTTGCAAGCGATTTTTCAAGCTTTTCGATCTCACGCTCGTCGGCGGCGGGGAGAAGCTGAATAAGCAGACCGCCGGCAAGCTCCGGCTTCCATAATTTATCAAAATGTACGCCGAGTGCGAATACTGTGGGGGTCTGTTCGCTTGTTGCATAATATCCGGTAAGGTCTTCGGCAATCTCGCCCGATACAAGCGGACACTGTGCGCCGTAGGGCTGACCTGCGCCGAAATCCTTCATAACGGTGACAAAACCGTCCTTGCCGACAGCCTTTGCGATGTCGAGGTTGCCGTTTTTATCGGGCATAAGAAGAAGTCCGGGCTCCTGAGTGTAGCCGCGCACGTTTCCGCTGCTGTCGGCAACGGCAATTACCGAGCCGAGCGGGCCGCCGCCGTTGATGCGGATGGTGATGCTGGCGTTGTCCTCCTTGAGTCGGCTGCCCATAATTGCTGTGCCGGTAAGCAGTCGGCCGAGTGCGGCAAGTGCAACGGGGGTGGTCTTGTGGATTCTCTGTGCTTCTTTTATTATATCGGTCGAATCGAGAGCTATGCCCATTACAAGACCGTCCGAGGTTATGCAGGATTGCATTTTACCCATTTAGAAAACACTCCTTTTGGTGACAGAAAGTTTTAAGCCAATGTTAGTTAATTTATAAAAAAGCTTTTGTTCAGCCCTTTTTGACGGCAACAAATACCGTGCGCTCGGACGTCGCTTCGGGGGCATTTTCGCTGTAGCCGTCATATTTTTCTACAATCTTCATGCCGCAGCGTTCAAGCATCCGCTCAAGCTGTGCGTCGGTGTAGGCGCGTTCGCAGAAGCTTTCGCCGGTGCGGTAATAAACGCCGTCCTCCTGCTCAAAGAAATCGAGGGTGATGTGTGTTATATCGCCCTGTGTTTCGTTTTGCCATACGCAATAGACATCATCGGTGTCAAAGACAAAGACGTTTGAGGCGAGCACCTCATGATGCTTGTAGAGGGTGTTTGCGTCAAAGATGAAAACGCCGTCCGGCTCAAGAAAGAGCGATACCCGAGCGAAGGCCTTTTCAAGCTCTTTTTCATCGGTTATGTGATTTACGCTGTCGAGCGTACATACAACGGCATCAATGGTGCCGTAAAGGTCAAGCTGCTGCATGCTCTGACACAGCCAGAGTATGGACGGGTCACCCTTGCTCATCGCGACCGACAGCATTTCGGCCGAGCGGTCAACGCCGATAACGTCGTAGCCGAGCTTTGACAGCCGTACAGAAAGACTGCCCGTGCCGCAGGCAAGATCAACGATCAGCTTGCAGCCGGGCTTGTGTTTTTGTAAAAGTGCGTTGATGCGACCGGCACAGACATCATAATCGACGTTGTCGGTAAGCGGATCGTACCACGCGGAAAAATTTTCGTAGCTCATTATTCCTGATCCTGTTTTTTGGGAAGAAGAGCAAGATCCTCCGGCGTAAGACGGGAAAATGCAAGCTCATAGCCGTCGCAGCCGTATTTGAAGGAACGGCCGACACGGCTGATGGTTGCGGTGGATGCGCCGGTGGAATTGACTATATCGCTGTAGACCCATTTGTCCTTGAGCATGTGGGCAACAACAAGGCGCTGTGCCATAGCCTTGACCTCCGGAACGGTACAAAGATCCTCGAAAAAGGCGTAACATTCCTCAAGTGTTTCAAGCTTAAGTATAGCCGAAAGCAAAAAGTCGGTGTTGTTGTCTTTTATTTTACTGTTCATGTTTAAGTTACCTGCTTTTTAATTAATGATATAAATACATTTTAACACTTTGTTGTGTGAAAGTAAAGACCCAATTATTAAGAAACAAACAACTTTAATTATTACAGGGAGGTATCCTGTCAGGCTTCAAGAACCTCGCGCAGTATCTCGCGCAGCTTTTCGGCGCCCTCACCCGTGACGGAGGAGAAGGGGAGGAGCATATCCTCATCACAGCCAAGCTCTTCGGGAAGCGCGGCAAGCCGGTTTGTGCGCTCGGTCTTGTTAAGCTTGTCTATCTTTGTCAGGGCGATAAGGGTGGGGAGTCCGCTCTCTTCAAGGAAGTCGAGCATGGTAATATCGTCCTTCGACGGTTTGTGGCGTGAATCGATAAGCAGCACCACAAGCCGGATATCGCGCTGCTGTGCAAAATATCCGTCGATAAGCTGTGACCAGCGCATCTTTTCCGACTGGCTGACCTTGGCGTAGCCGTAACCGGGAAGATCGACCAGCTTTGCGCCGTCGCAATCGTAGAAATTTATCGTAGCGGTCTTGCCCGGCTGGGAGCTTACCCTCGCCAGCGATTTTCGGTTAAGAACCTTGTTGATAAGTGATGATTTGCCGACGTTGGAACGTCCGGCGAAAACTGCTTCCGGCACAGTACAGGCGGGAAGCTGCTTTGCGGTTCCTGCCGCTGCCTCAAACGAGGCCTTCTCCAGCTTCATGCTTACCTCCGATTTTATGGACAAAGGGGAGCGTCTGGCGCTCGGCCTTTGCCGGTTTTGAAGAATCGTTATCCTTTGGGTCGGCACAGGGACACGGCATGTGCATAAGCGCCCGCGCGAGCACATCGTCAAGCTTCTTCGCGGCGACAAATTCGATGTTTTCCTTTACCGCGTCACAAAGCTGTGCAACCTCGGGATAGTTATCATTGGGGATGATTACCGTCTTGATGCCGGCAACATAGGCCGCCATGGATTTTTCGCGAAGACCGCCGATGGCAAGTACACGGCCGCGCAGAGTTATCTCACCCGTCATGGCAACGCTGCCGCGTACCGGGATACCGGTAAGTGCGGAAATGATAGCCGTGGCGATGGTGATTCCGGCGGAAGGGCCGTCCTTTGGCGTAGCGCCCTCCGGAACGTGGACGTGGATATCCTTGTTTTTGCAGAAATCGGGGTCGATTCCCCAATCTTTTGCGCGAAGACGGATATAGCTTATCGCGGCGTGAGCCGATTCCTTCATAACGTCGCCGAGCGAGCCGGTCAGCTCAAGCTTGCCGCTGCCGTCCATAACGGCGACCTCTATCTCAAGCATCGTGCCGCCAACGCTTGTCCATGCAAGACCGTTTGCCATACCGGGCTCCGGTTTCTTTTCGGGCTGTTCGCGCTTGTATTTTGCAGGGCCTAAAAGATCGGCAAGGTTTTTGTCGGTGACCGAAACGCGCTCCGCTTCGTCCGATGCGATCATCTTTGCGGCTTTGCGGCAAAGGGACGCTATCTCGCGTTCGAGCGAGCGAACGCCGGCCTCTCTTGTGTAGCCTTCAATAAGCGCGGTAAGCGCCTTTGCGGATATCCTCATCGTCTTGCCCGAAAGTCCGTGACGCGCAAGCTGCTTTTTGACAAGGTGCTTCTTTGCGATGTTGACCTTTTCCTCCAGCGTGTAGCTGGGCAGCTCGATGACCTCCATACGGTCGGTAAGGGGGCCGGGAATACGCGAATAATCGTTGGCGGTGGTGATGAACATAACATCGCCAAGGTCTATTGGAAGATCGATGTAATGGTCGTGGAATGAGAAGTTCTGTTCGGGGTCGAGCACCTCCAGCAAGGCAGAGGTGGGATCACCGCGAAAATCGCTTGCAAGCTTGTCTATCTCGTCAAGCAGGATGAGAGGATTGGATGTGCCGGCAAGCTTGAGTGCATGGGCGATCCTTCCGGGCATTGCGCCGATATAGGTTTTTCTGTGACCGCGGATATCGGCCTCGTCATGAACGCCGCCGAGCGAAACGCGCACATATTTGCGCCCAAGAGCTTCGGCGACCGAACGCGCGATGGAGGTCTTTCCGACGCCGGGAGGACCGACAAGACAGATTATCTGTCCTTTTATATCGGGTGCGAGCGAACGCACGGCGATGAATTCGAGTATGCGCTCCTTGACCTTTTCCATGCCGTAATGGTCACGGTCAAGTATCTTTGCGGCGTTTGCAACGTCGGCCTGCTCGTCCGATTTTTTGTTCCACGGCAGAGCGAGGCAGGTGTCAAGGTAATTGCGCTCCACAGCCGCCTCGTGCGAGCCCTGCGGAAGCTTTGCAAGCTTGCGGCAAACGGCAAGCAGAGCGGTGCTTATCTCCTCTGGGAGCTCGGCGGCCTCTATCTTCTTTTTGTATTCCTCCGATTCTTCAAGCGGAGAATCGCCGTCGCCAAGCTGCTCGCTTATTACCTTGAGCTGTTCGCGAAGGTAATAATCCTTCTGCCCCTTGTCAACATTTGCCTGAACCTGCTTTTCGATATCCTTCTGAAGCCGGAGCAGGGTAATTTCATTGAGGATTATGGATAAAAGCAGCTTGCCGCGTGCTTCGTGGTCGGCCTCTTCAAGAAGCTGCTGTTTTTCCGTTCTGCTGAAAGATGCAACGTGCGAGATTACATCGCAGAGCTCGCCGACGCTGTCGGGAATTTCGTGATGGCTGAGGAAATCCTGCGCCGATTTTACGCCGCTCAAATGGAAATAATTACGGGAATGTCCGATTATCGAGCGGACGAGCGTAAGATGGCGGTATTCGGGTGTAACCTCGGTCTCGGTTACCTCCGTTGCAAAACCGACCAGCATGCCGTCCTGTTCGACGGCGGCGTCCACCTTTACGCGGTAAAGACATTCGACGTGTATGCGCATCGATTCGCTTGCGGGGTGCTTGAGCACCTGACGCACGGTGGCGACAACGCCGAATGTATGTATCATGTCAACGTCCGGCACATCGTCGGACGGGTTTTTCTGCATAACAACAATAACGTTCTGACCGTTTTCAAGCGCACTGTGTACGGCGCGCAGCGAACGGCTTCTTACTATATCAAGCTGCTGGGTTATATGCGGAAACAGAACCGTTTCGCGCAGCACCACCATCGGCAGCGTTCCCTTTCTGATTTTATCGTTCATCTTGGATTTAATTCGCCTTTCTTTGAAAAAACAAATAAATACATCATAAGGGCGAACATTTCTGCTCACCCTTATAACCTTGTCAGCCTATACGTTTTTTATCGCCGGTATTTTCGGCGGAAAGCTCACTTTTTTCGCTGTGTTCGATTATCGGCTCGCTTACCCCGTCAACACTTCCCTTGGTGATTATGACCTTGGAAATTGTCGGGTCGGAGGGGACAGAGAACATAAGCGGTGTCAGTATGCCTTCGATAACGCCGCGCAGACCTCTTGCGCCGGTCTTCTGTTCCAAAGCCTTTTCGGCGATGGCGGTAAGAGCGTCCGGCTCAAAGATAAGCTCGGCTCCGTCCAGCTCAAAGAGAGCGGCGTATTGCTTGAGTATGGAGTTTTTCGGCTCGGTCATTATTTTGACAAGAGCCTCGTTATCAAGCGCGTTGAGCGATGTGAATACCGGAAGACGTCCGACGATTTCGGGGATAAGACCGAATCGTACAAGATCCTGCGGTATAGCCTTGCCGATAAGAGCGCTGTAATCGGAATCGTCCTTTGAATGGATGTCGGCACCGAAGCCGAGTGTCGAATTGCCGATGCGCTTTTCGATTATCTTTTCGATACCGTCAAAGGCGCCGCCGCAGATAAACAGAATGTTCGTGGTGTCTATCTGGATGAACTCCTGCTGCGGATGCTTGCGGCCGCCCTGGGGCGGAACGTTGGAAACGGTACCCTCAAGGATCTTGAGAAGTGCCTGCTGAACGCCTTCACCGGAAACATCGCGCGTGATGGACGGGTTTTCCGATTTTCTTGCGATCTTGTCGATTTCATCGACGTATATGATGCCCTTTTCGGCGCGCTCGATATCCCAATCGGCGGCCTGGATAAGGCGCAGAAGGATGTTTTCGACATCCTCACCGACGTAACCGGCTTCGGTGAGCGTGGTCGCATCGGCGATGGCAAAGGGGACATCGAGTATCTTTGCAAGCGTCTGGGCAAGGAAGGTCTTGCCGACGCCGGTCGGACCGAGCAGAAGAATGTTGCTCTTCTGCAGCTCGATGCCGTCCTTTTTGTCGACGTGTCCTATACGTTTGTAATGGTTGTATACCGCTACCGAAAGCGCGATCTTTGCGTTATCCTGCCCGATTACGTAGCCGTCAAGATGTTCCTTTATCTCCATCGGCTTGGGCAGCTTTTTAACCGCGTTGCGGCTGCGCTTTTTGTGGATAGAGCCGCCCTCGTTGACTATCTCGTAGCAAAGCTCTATGCACTCATCGCAGATATATACTCCGTTGCCGGCAAAAAGTCGGACTACCTCGTCCTCCGTTTTGCGGCAGAATGAGCAGCGGTATGAGGGATCCTGCTGATTGTTCTGAGACATTGTACCACCGTTCCTAAGTTATCTTTTGTAGATGACCTTATCGACCAGACCGTAAGCGGCGGCCTCCTCAGCAGTCATATAATTGTCGCGTTCGGTATCGCGCGAAACCTCATCAAGAGGTCTGCCGGTAGCGTCGGCGAGCATGATGTTAAGCTTTTTCTTAAGCTTGAGTATCTGATTTGCCTGGATCTCTATATCGGTTGCCTGACCCTTTGTTCCGCCGAGAGGCTGATGGATCATGATCTCGCTGTTGGGAAGAGCATAGCGCTTGCCCTTTGTACCGGCGGCAAGGAGGAATGCACCCATGCTTGCAGCCATGCCGACGCAGATGGTGGAAACATCGCACTTGATGTATTTCATCGTGTCGTAGATACCGAGACCGGCTGTTACCGAACCGCCCGGGCTGTTGATATAAAGACTTATATCCTTCTTCGGATCCTGGCCTTCGAGATAAAGAAGCTGTGCAATTACAAGGCTGGCCGAAGTATCGTTTACCTCCTCCGAGAGGAAGATTATTCGGTCGTTGAGCAAGCGGGAGAAGATATCATAGGAACGTTCGCCGCGGTTAGTCTGCTCAACAACTACAGGAACCAAACTCATTTAAAAACACCTCCGGATATAATATATCGTATTCTTCCGCTAATATGAGCGGATATCCTAAACTTGTTAAAACCTTACTCGCAATCGGAAATTTCGGCATTTTCACGCACGAGCTTGATTGCATTTTCGACTGCAAGGTCGCCCTTGAGGCCGTCGGCGGGGATTGCGTTCTTGATTGCCTCAACGTCCATCTGATACTGTTCGGCAAGCTTTGCAAACTCTGCGTCGAGCTCCTCGTCGGAAACCTCGATGCCTTCGAGCTTTACGATCTGCTCAAGACCAAGGCGAAGCTTTACCTGACGCTCGGACTGATCCTTCATGGATTCGCGAAGAGCATCGATGGAGCCGCCGGTGTACATTAAGTAATCCTCAAGCTTCAGACCCTGGGACTGGAGACGGTATGCGAAATCGCGGATATTATCCTCGATGCGGTTGTTTATCATAGCCTCGGGGATCTCAGCCTCGATAAGGCCGATAAGCTGATCGGTGAGGTTTTCGCCGACAGCGTCCTCTGCCTTCTCGGCAGCCTTCTTTTCAAGCTGAGCGCGGACGTCAGCCTTGTATTCGTCAACTGTGTCGAACTCGCTGATATCCTTTACGAAATCGTCATCAAGCTCGGGGAGCTCTCTGGTCTTTATCTCATGCAGCTTGATCTTGAAAACAGCCTGCTTGCCCTTGAGCTCTTCTGCATGATACTCTTCGGGGAAGGTTACGTTTACATCGAATTCCTCGCCTGCATTATGACCGACCATCTGATCCTCGAAGCCGGGGATGAACTGACCGGAGCCGATGGTGAGGGTATAGTTTTCAGCCTTGCCGCCCTCAAAGGGGGTATCGTCAACAAAGCCTTCAAAATCGAACTCAGCGATATCGCCGTTTTCAAGAGCTCTGTCGGAAACGACAACGGTGCGTGCGTTGCGGTCACGGACAGCGTCGATATCCTTCATGACATCCTCGTCGGAAACATGAGCGCAGGGACGCTCTGCCTTAAGGCCCTTGTAGCCTTCGATCTTGACCTCCGGCTTTACGGTGATAACGGCGGAGAATACAAGACCCTCCTCGTCGACCTTGGAAACGTCGAGCTCGATCTGATCGTCAACATACTCAAGCTCAGCCTCTTTGATAGCCCAGTCAAGAGCCTCGGGATATACTTCGTTTACAGCATCCTCATAGAATGCCTCTTTGCCGTACATCTTTTCGATAAGAGCCTTGGGAGCCTTGCCCTTGCGGAAGCCGGGGACGGTCAGCTTAGCGGTCTGCTTTGCGAAGACCTTATTGTAAGCAGCCTTGAAGGTGTCGGCATCGACTTCGATCTCAAGCTTGCGTCTGTTTGTGCTTTCTTCTGTGCAGGAAATAAGTTTCATTTTCTTTTCCTATCCTTTCGTCAAAACATTTTATATAAACATACCCAATGATTATAACATATAGATTAAAAATTTAAAGTCCTTTTTGCAAATATTTATCCCGAAATTATCCCGAAATGAGTACCGGCATAAAATTTGTATAGTCGCATGCAACAAGTTTCATGTTAATGCCTTCGACATCGCCGGTGCGTGCGCGGTGATGAGCCGGACCGTGAAGATGTCCGTAACAGCACGCAGTTATATCATATTCGTGAAGGATGTCCATTATTTCGTCACAGCGGTAATCGCCGTAAACGGGCGGATAATGGAGGAAGACCACCGGACGAAGACCGGTATCGCGCGCCGAATCGAGCGACATTTTCAGCCGTCCGCATTCGCGAAGAAGTATGTTTATCTCGCTCTGGGGACAGTCATAAGACCAGCCGCGCGTGCCGCATATTGCGATATCGCCGCAGGCAAAGGAATTGTTATGCAGTATGCTTATCGTGAAAAATCCGTTTTCGCAAAGAAAGGCGTCCATTTTTTTCTTTGTGTTCCACCAGTAATCGTGGTTGCCCTTGAGTATTATCTTTTTTCCCGGAAGCTCTTCGATAAATCGGAAATCGCAAATAGTGTTTTCAAGCTTCATCGCCCACGAAACATCGCCGCATATAACGACGGTGTCATCGTCGGAAACAAGCCTTTCCCAATTTGAGCGGATGCGCGCAACGTAATCGTGCCAGCCGCCGAAAATATCCATCGGCTTGTCCGTTCCAAGCGATAAATGCAGATCGCCGACAGCGTAAAGTGACAAAGCGGCCGATCCTCCCTTCAATGTGGAATAATTGCGGTTGTACGGTGGAATAATAGAATTGCTTTCGATAAAAGAAAGCAGATCATAAAACCAGAAGATAAAGGAGATAAATTTATGTCCAGCGAATATACCAAGGATTGCGGTTGTATAAGCAACATCAAGTGCGAGGTTGAAAACTGCATCTACCACGGCCAGAACAACACCTGCCATGCAGGACACATCGAGGTAAAGTCCAGCGACGCTGTTTCAAAGGACGAAACACTCTGCTCCACCTTCAGACTTCAGGGCTAAAACCTCTTTTACCAAAACAATGGCGCACTTCTTATATGAGTGCGCCATTGCGTTTTGTTACATATTAAAAGAGCATATCATAAACAGCGTTTATCATATCGTCCTTTTTGCAGACGCGGTCAAATCTTACGGTTTTGCTTTCAAGCGCGGCAAGAGGCTCGGGAACGGGGCATCCGGAAAGCACCGAAAGCTCGTCGATGTTTTCAAATTCCGATCTTGTCGGGTCGGGTTCCTTGAAGGAGCCGAGCACGCTGGGAGCAAATTTGTAGGGGCTTGCGGTGGATGCGATAACTGTGGGAGTTTTCTCATCTTGAGTCTTTTCGCGGTACTGGGTGTAGACATTAAGACCGACCGCCGTGTGGGTATCGCAGAGATAACCGTCGGCATCGAAAAGCTCTTTTATCTGAGCCTGTGTGGCTTCGTCATCGCAGCAGCCCGCCCAGAAAAGCTCAAACAGCTTTTCCTTTACATCGTCGTCCA
>JAGBFS010000088.1 GCA_017936365.1 Clostridia bacterium | reverse complement strand
TATCTTCCAGTTTCCGATGCTGCCCATAGTATTTGACGAGTGGGAGTAATTGAAAGCGGTTTCGTCGACAAGCTCGCCGTCAAGATATGCATGGATCTCACGCACGGAATAATTTGCCGGCGGAGTTGCATGAACAAATGTGGGACGAGCCTCCGGCTGAATTATACCGGTTTCGCTTTGCTCGGTGGAGGAGATGCCTATATTGGACTGGAGAGTATTGAATCCTTCGGGGAGGAAGGAAGTTGTACCATAGATGGAAACGGTGCCGAAGTTTTCCGGCTTGGGGTTGACGGAATCCTGATAATCCTGTCTTAATTCATAGGTCTGCCAGCCGCCGTATTTTACCTCAAGTTCGAGAGTGGTTCCGGCGGGTACTTTATAACCGCTCTTGAAATATATCGTCCAGTTTCCTGAGCTTGGTGTGCTGGTTCGGCTGTCGGAATAATTGAAGGCCTCATCGTTGACGCACACGCCGTTGAGATATACATTCACTTCCCGTACAGAGTGGAAACTCGGCGTACTAACAGAAAGATAGGTAAGAGCTGCGTTCGGCTGAATGAGACCGGTTTCGCTTTGTTCGGTGGCGGTGATGGTTGCGCTGCTCTGAAGAGTTGTGAATCCATCGGGCAGGAAGGACTGGGTGCCGTTGAGAGTGACAGTGCCGAAGTTTTCCGGCTTGGGGTTTACACTGCTGTCATAGTCCTGCCTTAATGTGTATGTCTTCCAGCCGTCATATACAGCTTCGACCTGCAGGGTGCTTCCGGCGGAAATCACATAGTCGGTTTTGAAGGTGAGCTTCCAAACGCCCGCAGAGGAAACATTGGTAGAGGCTATCGCCGTGTCGGTTACATCGACGCCATCGACCAGTATTTTTACGCTGTCAACATAATAATAATTACTGTTCGGAGGGGTGACTTCTATGTAATTTATCTGCAAATTCGGCTCGATATAGCCGATCTCGGTCTGCTCATCTTTTGTGAGGGTTACATTGTTTGTGGTCGTCGTATCATCGCAGAGGATACCTTTTGACGACAGAACATAAATGTTGCCGTAGGTAGAGGGTCTGCTTGCTTCGGGGATAGTGTCGGAATACCTCTGGGTGAGTGTATATTTCTCCCAGCTGCCGTATTCGATTTTGAACACTACTTCGCTGCCGTCAGCAAAGCCGAATCCGCTGTTGAAGTTATATGTCCACTTGGCTTTTCCGTAGCTGTCTGTGGTTTTGCTTATGAAGGAGCCGATTTCAGAGGTGACATCAGCACCGTTCACAAACACCTGGACATTGCTTATGGGATATTTTCTGTCATAGGACAAAATCTTGAGATTGGACATCTGGGCGCCGGAAGAAATGGTGCCGCCGTCCGCGGCAGATGTTGTGTTATACTGCTGCACTGCGCTCGAACCGCCTGCGGGAGTGATCCTGCTTCCGTAAGTCTCAAGCGTAATTTTACCGAAGGATGTGGGCTTGTCCTCCACGCTGTCGTTGTAGCTCTGCGTAACGGTAAAGGTTACATAGGTATCGCCCTCGGCGAGGAACTCTTCGGGTTCGGAAGAGCCGTCAATAAGACCCTCTTCGCCCGCGGCGTCACTTGCGCTTATGGCATTGTCCGCGGTATCGCTTGCGCTGACCTCTTCGGATACAGCATCTTCGGTCGGAGCTTCTGTCGGTTGTGTGACGTCGGCAGGGACAGCGTCCGAGCCGGAAACAACGGCAGAGGTGAGCATAAACACGCGCGTGCCGGCATATCTTGCAAAGCTCAATACGGCGTTCGTCAGCAGATCGGGGGAGAAGGCCGGAGCGCTGCTTGACGTTTCGACGTCGGTTTTGAGAAGCGGCGGAAGCTTTACCTGCGTTATCGGCGAAGAAATTACATTCTCCTTCTGTCCGATCAGCTGCTTTCCGCTGTCATCAGTATTGTTGATGACCTTACCGCCGATTGCAGATGCCCCTCCCAGAGCGGTTTGCGTATCCAGCGATACGACGCTTGCCGGCTTGTTTCCGCCATGCTGCATCGTGGTCGTAACGCCTATGCCAAGCGCAATGGCGAATACGAGCACCAGACTGAGCATTTTGAGGATTCCCATCTTCTGTTGACTCTTCATGACATTACCTCTTTTCTTCTTTTTGAACCTTTCCATACCAACAAAAATCAAATAGTTAATAATGTTAAAAAACACATTTATTATATTCCATATTATAGTAAATAAACAACTGTAATAATACATAAATATATGCACGGTTTTTTGTGTCATTTGCCGCCGGGGTTTGACATAACACATTAAACCGGTTTTGAGTTGCATCTTGCAACCGGAAAATGTCGTTATAAATTGCTTGAGCAAGGGAATTTTGTCAATGAAGAGATACACAAAAATATAAAAAAAACAAAACGTAAGAACCGCTTTTGATGTCGATGGTTTATCAGGGGTGCATCGTAAGTCTATTGAATAATTTGCACGATAATATCATGAAAACGGCAAATATCTTTCTAACCTGTGTCGATTGACAAAACAGAGGTTTGCGAGTATAATAAACACGAATTCTTCGCTTGCACTACTGACGGGTTTCGCGGGTCACCGCGGGGGAATGCAAGCGTATAATGCCGACCGTCTGGGCGATTCAGTTTCTATGCAAACTGGCTCGCCCTTTTTGTTTTGCTATTTTTATTTTATGGGAGGATTCGTCAAATGGGATTTGAGCAGTGGCGCGGATTTATCGAAGGCGTGTGGTGTGATGAAATCAATGTGCGTGATTTCATCCAGTCGAATTATAAAGAATATACCGGCGACAGCGAATTTCTTGCCGATGCGACCGAGCGAACCCGTGGGCTGATGGATAAGCTCAATGCGCTTTTCGCGCAGGAAAAGCAGCGCGGCGGGGTTCTGGATATCGACACCGAAACGGTATCCTCTCTTTTGAGCTATGCTCCCGGATATATCGATAAGGAAAATGAGATAATCGTCGGTCTGCAGACCGACAGTCCGCTCAAACGCGGCGTCAATCCGTTCGGCGGAATAAGAATGGCGCGTCAGGCGTGTCATGCGTACGGCTATGAGCTGAGCCCCACGGTGGAGGAGGAGTTCCGATTCCGCACCACCCATAACGACGGCGTGTACCGCGCATATACCGATGAGATGCGCAAGGCGCGCAAATGCCATGTTATAACCGGACTTCCCGATGCTTACGGACGCGGTAGGATAATCGGCGATTACCGCCGTGTTGCGCTGTACGGCGTTGACCGTCTGATAGAGGAAAAGAAAAATGACAAAAGCCGTATTGCAAAGGGCAATCTTGACGTTGAGCAGATAAGGCTGAGCGAGG
>JAGBFS010000087.1 GCA_017936365.1 Clostridia bacterium | reverse complement strand
GGGCGAGAAGGTTGACATCATCATGCCCTGCGCTACCCAGAATGAGGTTGGCATGGCAGAGGCTGAAAAGATCGTTGCTAACGGCATCAAGTATTATGTTGAGGTTTCCAACATGCCCACCACCAACGAGGCTATGTCTTACCTCAAGAAGAACGGCGTTATCGTCGCTCCTTCCAAGGCTGTCAACGCCGGCGGTGTTGCTGTTTCCGGTCTTGAAATGTCCCAGAACTCCATGCGTTACAGCTGGACTGCTGAAGAAGTCGATGCAAAGCTCCAGATGATCATGAAGAATATCTTCAAGAACTCTGATGAGGCTGCAAAGCAGTACGGCCTTGGCGATGACCTCACAGCCGGTGCTAACATCGCAGGCTTCAAGAAGGTCGCTGATGCTATGATGGCTCAGGGTATTGTCTAATATAAATAATCACAGATAAATATACACCCCGAAGATTCGGATTACTTCCGATCCTTCGGGGTGTACTTCTTTGTGGTAATTTTTTATTCTTCGGATATAGTGGATCTATTACAATTGTTCGGCAGGCTGGACATCCGATTCAGCGTGGTTATCCTCACTGTCAAACTTGCGCATGCATTTTCTGATAAATACGATAAAGTCTATCAATACGACGAGCGCACACACGGTCCATATCGCCGGCTCAAGAAAGCATACTCCGATATATCCAAGCCTTGGAGCAATATATATCGTCATGGCAAATTTTGCAATAAGCTCAATAACACTTGCAAAAATCGGAACGATCTTTCTTCCTATTCCCTGAAGCGAGCTTCGCAGGATAAGCAATATACTTAAAACAGCAAAGAAAAGTGTGTTTATCGTTATATATCTGACAGCGGTACTTATGATAAAATCGTTTTCCGAGCCTGTGAGAAGCCGTACAATAGGTTCGCTGAAGTTATAGGCAAATATAAATGCAAATACGCTCCAGCCCATCGCGATAAGTATTCCTGTTGTAATACCCTTTTTCACCCTGTCCATCTTTTTTGCGCCGTAATTCTGGCTTGCAAAAGTAGAAGAAACCATACTGACAGTACTAAGAGGAAGCATGAACAGCTCATCAAATTTTCTTGCTGCGGCATGCGCTGTTATCGTCTCGCGTCCAAAGGAATTGACTGCATTCTGAAGCGCAACCGAGCCGACCGATACGACCGCAAGCATAAGTCCCATGGAAAATCCCGTAAAGAACAGGTCGTTTATCATTCTGAAATCCAATGAGAAATGCTGTTTTTCAAAACGAAGCAAACGGAATTTCTTTGAAATATATATTATACAAAGAATTACCGACGAGATCTGCGATATTGCTGTTGCATAAGCAACTCCGGGAACACCGAGATTAAAAAATCTGACAAAAACAATATCAAGAACTATATTTATAATAGTTGCCGCTATAAGAAAATAAAGAGGCATCCGGCTGTTTCCGATTGCACGGAAAAGTCCGGCAAACATATTATAAAACATCGTAACGATGCAGCACCCGATGATTATTGTAAGATATGCTTTGGTATCATTGAAAATCTCTGTTGGGGTCTTCAAAAATCTCAAAAGCGGATCAAGAAACGAAAGCGCAAGAACAGTCAGGATTATAGAGATTATAAATGTAAGCAAATAGGACAGCGATATGGCCTTTGCCATTTTCCTGCTGTCGTGTGCTCCGAAATAACGCGCTACTATTACGGAAAATCCGTTGGTTATGCCGTTTGCAAAGCTTAATACGAGGCTGTAAACCGGACCTGCAGCACCGACAGCCGCTATGGCATCATCACCAAGGAAATTGCCAACAACTGCCGTATCGGCCAAATTATATCCCTGCTGAAAAAGATTACCAATAAGTATCGGAAACGCAAACAGCAGCATTGATTTTAAAATGCTGCCCTGGGTCATATCAAGAGCATTGTTCTTTTTGATCGCAGTACTCATAATAATTTATCGAACTTCCTTTATTTATTAAATTCTTTCTATTGTATAGCTTGTAACGATTTTCGATGCGTTAAGCGCCGCGACAAGCTTTACATTTTTACCGCTTGAATCGCTGAATGAATATTCCAATGAATAAACTTCGTTTGCCGATGCAAATTCTTCGGTCAGAACGGTGTATTTGCCATAAACAGCCGAGCTTGAATCACCATAAAAATAGACTTCCATTTCAGAAGACGACGCAATAACTCCACCTGATCCTGCATATATGCAATCTGCAGCCTGTGTTCCATCCATACCGACGGTCAGACCGTTAGGGCCTGCAACAGCGGCATATATTTCAGCATAGAAAAGAACCGAATCCTCCCCGCTGCCGCAATCAAACTGGAATGAGCCAAAATCGTAATATAATGTTACAACCGTTTCGCTGCCCATCGGCATATCGGTACGGCTTTGCGGCTGACCGTAAATTGCGATTATATCGGACGGTACGCTGACACCAAATTCCACTTCCATAGTCCCAAGCATGGCCTCACTAAAACCATTTGCAGATACATTCTGGGGCTTTTGTGTGTTCGTTACAGATTGTGAATTGTCGTTATTGTAGCTATAATTATGAGATTGTTCCTCTTCACATCCTACCACAAAAAGACATATTATTAATGTAATAATCATAAATATGACCGCAGAGGCCTTAATATTTGATTTTTTCATGTTCAACACCGTCCTTTGTGCCCATTCTAACACCATAAAAAGAAAAAATCCAGTAGTGCGAAATTATTTAACTGGTCTTAATATTTGAAATAATTGTAAAATTTCTATGTTCGGCAAAATATGTCTTGATTTTTCCAGAAAATGTATTACAATATGCGTTAGCACTCTAACCTAAAGAGTGCTAACGCATATTCGGTCTTTTTCAATTAAAGCCGGATTCTGTTTCAGATAGCAGCCGATAAATCTATCAGTCTGCCTATCGCAATTTGATTTTGTAAATTTTATTTTCAGGAGGTATACATCATGACAATCAGACCTTTGTTTGACAAGGTAGTAGTCAAGCTTTGCGAGGCTGAGGAAACCACACAGAGCGGCATCATTCTTGCCGGAAGCGCAAAGGAAAAGCCCCAGTTTGCCGAAGTTATTGCTGTTGGCCCCGGCGGCATTGTGGATGGCAAAGAGGTCAAAATGACCGTTAAGGTCGGCGAAAAGGTTATTACCAGCAAATATGCCGGTACCGAGGTCAAGATCGACGGCGAAGAGTACAACATCGTTCGTCAGAATGATATTCTTGCAGTTGTAGAATAATTTTCAGGGAGGAATTTATTATGTCTAAGATAATTCTTTACGGCGCAGAGGCTCGCAAGGCTCTGCAGGCCGGTGTTGATCAGCTTGCTGATACCGTTAAGATCACCCTTGGCCCGAAAGGCAGAAACGTTGTTCTTGATAAAAAATTCGGCGCTCCCCTCATCACCAACGATGGTGTTACCATTGCTAAGGAGATCGAGCTTGACGATCCGTTTGAAAACATGGGCGCACAGCTTGTCAAGGAAGTTGCGACAAAGACAAACGACGTAGCCGGCGACGGTACAACCACAGCAACCCTGCTTGCACAGTCGCTCGTTCGCGAAGGCATCAAGAACGTAACCGGCGGCGCAAATCCGATGTTCGTTAAAAAGGGCATCGCAATGGCTACCGAAGCTACCGTTGCTGCTCTTGGCAGAATTTCCAAGAAGGTTGACGGTGCTGACGATATCGCAAGAGTTGCAACCGTTTCCTCCGGTGATGAATTCATCGGTAAGCTTATTGCCGAGGCTATGGAGAAGGTAAGCGCAGACGGCGTTATCACCGTTGAAGAAAGCAAGACCGCAGAAACCTATTCCGAAGTT
>JAGBFS010000086.1 GCA_017936365.1 Clostridia bacterium | reverse complement strand
ATCTTGTCCTTGGTGATGCTGTTGACGAAGCCCAGCAGGCCTGCCACAACAACGCAGGTCAGGAACAGGGTGACGGTCAGCTTGGTGATGTACTTGGGGTCCATCTGGACCTTGGTCTTTTCGTTGCTCATTTCGCAGCCGCCTCCTTCTTATCGGATTTCACGACACCGAAGCGGGTGGGCTTGGTGTACTTGTCGATGAGGGCGGTGAAGCAGTTCATGACCATGATGGAGTAGCACACGCCCTCGTTGTAGGAGCCGAAGTAGCGGATGAACACGGTGAACAATCCGCAGCCGATGCCGAAGATTACCTGGCCCTTCTTGGTGATGGGGGAGGTGGTGTAATCGGTAGCCATGAATATAGCACCCAGCATAACACCGCCCGAAAGAATGGCATAGAGCGGATCCTGTCCGAAGATCCACGAAAGAACGAAGACTGTGCCGATAAAGCATACGGGAATCTCCCATGTGATTATGCGGCGCAGAAGCAGGAAGCATCCGCCAAGTATGAGCGCGATTGCACAGGTCTCGCCAAGGCAGCCTGCATGATAGCCTACAAACAGCTCAAGAAGGCTTGTCGGCATGGAGGATTCGGCGAGCGGAGTTGCGCCCGATACGGCATCGATCGATTCGATGCCGGAATTCATCCAGTAGAAGGGACGGGAGAATGCGCACATATCTGCGGCAAAGCTGAGGAAGAGGACGATTCTTGCCGTAACGGCCGGGTTTGCAAAGTTCATGCCGATACCGCCGAACATTTGCTTTACAACGACTATGGCTATCGCCGAGCCGATAACGGCATATACGGGATTGAGCATCGGCGGAAGGCTGAATGCAAGCAGCAGTCCGGTGACGACCGCCGAATAATCGCCGATGGTCTGGCGGCGTTTCATAACCTTGCGGCAGATGAATTCGGAAAGCACGCTTGTGCCGACGCACAGCGCGATAAGAAGAAGTGCGCGCAGACCGAAGTAGACGACCGATATTACCGCGGCAGGGATAAGAGCAATAATAACATCCTGCATGATGATTTTTGTGGTTTCGCCGTAATGCAGATGGGGCGAGGCGGAAACCAGCAGATTCTTTTCAAAATCCATTCCGCTTTCAGCCTCGGCGGCGTCCTTGAGCGAGATGGGAGCGGCTATTTCCTCGCGCTTGGTCATCGCGGCAGGTTCGGGCTCCTTTTTCTCCGACTTGTCGGTTTCCTTGATATCCTTTTTGTCGTCCGGCTTGTCTGTCGGCTCTTTTTCTTTTTCGGGAGCCTTATCCTCCGGCTTTTCTTCGACTTCGGACTGCTCTGCCTTTTCGGTGTCTTCGGCCGGTTCTTCTATATTATCATCCGACGATTCTTCGATAGCTTCGTCCGAATCGGCCTCGTATTCAGAGGTCGGGATTTCCTCTTCCTCTGCAGGCTGGAGTGACGGTGCGGGCTGATCCTCCGAAACACCGCCGATCTCTATAACAGCCTCTATCTCATCGGTAATAGATGTGTCTTCGATTTTCTCGGGTTCGGGTTCGGGCTCCTTCTGCGGTGGGAGCTTTACCGGCTTGTACTGCTCGCCGGGATCGCGTTCGAGCTTTCCTGTAAAGGAAATATCCTCATCATCGGAAGCACCGCCGATAACGATGGTATCATCATCCCATGGTGTCATTTTTTCTCACCTGCTTTTCTCAGAATAGTTTTGCCCATTCGCATATACTGGACAAGCTTTCGCTTTGCGGGGCAGACGAATGCACAGCATCCGCATTCCATACAGCTCATAACGGAGAAGCGTTCGAGCCCCTCGACATCGCGTTTTACGACCTTGTTTTCGATGGTCAGCGGCTGGAGATGCATCGGACATGCGGCGACGCATCTTCCGCAGCGGATACATTCGGTTGCCGGCGATTCATCAACGCTTTCGGCGGCAAATACGATAATGCCGTTATTCTGCTTGAGTATGGGGGTGTCCTCATCATACATCGTGATACCCATCATCGGGCCGCCCATGAGAAGCTTGCGCGGCTCGGCCTTGTAGCCGCCGCAGAAACGGATAATATCGCTTATCGGCGTACCGATGGGAGCGATAACGTTTTTGGGCTCGGTAACGGCGGAACCGTCAACGGTAAGACGCTTTGAAACAAGCGGAATGCCGGTTGTGATGTAGCGATGGATAAACGCGACCGAGGTTATGTTCATAACGATGCATCCGACATCGGCGGGGAGCTTGCCCTTGCCGATGCGCCGTCCGGTGCAGGCGTGAACAAGTGTCTTTTCGGCGCCCTGCGGATACTGCGCCTTGAGTGGGAGAACACGCACATGATTGTACGGGTCGCGCTCCTCGTTGTATGCCATATCGGACAGGATCTTTATGGCTTTCGGCTTGTTGGATTCAACGCCGATTATGACGCGCTCCACCTTGAGCAGAGCCTTGAGGAGGTATATACCCTCAAGAACATCCTCGGGGTGTTCCACCATTTCGCGGTAGTCGGCGGTCAGATATGGTTCACATTCGGCGCCGTTGATAACAAGGGTATCGACCTTTTTATCCTTGGGAATGTTAAGCTTTACGTGTGCCGGGAAGCCCGCGCCGCCCAGACCGACCAGACCGGACGCCTTTACGGCCTCGCAAAGCTGTTCCATATTGTTGACGCGCGGCGGCTTGATACCGCTCCAGAGCGTCTGCTCGCCGTCGGTTTCAATTTCGACAGCCTTTGCGCGCTGACCGGACGTGAGCAGTATTTCGGTTATCGCCTTGACGGTACCCGAAACGCTTGAATGTATGGGAGCCGAGACATACGATGCCGGTTCACCTATCGGCTGACCGACAAAGACCTTGTCACCGGCTTTGACAGTCGGATTGCATGGTGCGCCAACGTGCTGCTGCATGGAGATGACCACCTTTTTTGGGGTGGGGAGCATCTGCGATTCGCAGTTTTCCGTTCCTTTGAGGTGGGGCAGAATAACGCCGCCGTACCCTTTGAATGGACGGGTCGGGAAGATCAGCTCACCTTCGGCTTTTGAAATGGGGTTAGCCTGTTTCATAAGCATAGTTCCTTTCGTTGTGGAATTTGTCCTGAAAACAGATCATAAAATATATCATTACAATAAAACATATTATATAGTAAAACAAACCCCATAGCAATAACAAATGACGAATTTCATATATTTTCTTTATATCCGATTGAATAAACGAGTATAATGTGATAGAATCCAATAAGTTAAAAATCACAGCACAGCTGATGGAATCAGAGGTTTGTAATGAGTATTTTTCTTGGTAATGCGGCAACGGTCGGAATGCAGGTTTTATCCCTTTTTGTAATGATGGCCTTTGGCTTTGTTATGTACAAAGCAAAGCTGATAGATTCAAAGGGCACCGATCAGATGACCGATGTGCTTTTGTGGACGGTTACGCCGTGTTTGCTTATCGAAACATTTTATGGATGCCGTGAGGCAGGGGTGAGCTCGTCGCTGCTCATCTTTGCGGCGTGGGCTGCCGCGGCTATGCTTCTGCCGCTTGTTATCATGCTTTTCTTTTTCAGAAAGCAGCCCGAAACCGACAAGCCGGTTCTGCGCTTTTCGGCGGTGCTTTCAAATTGCGGATTTATGGGGCTTCCGCTGGCACAGGCGATGTTCGGCGCACAGGGCGTTATGTATGCCTCGATATTTGTTGCGGTATTTATGCTTATTCAGTGGACTGTGGGCTATGCGCTTATGTCGGGCGGAAAGATGTCGGTAAAAAAGATACTTTTTAATCCGGGAATTATTGGATTTGCGGTAAGCCTTCCGCTGCTGTTTTTACCCTTTTCGATCCCCGAAGCGGTGCTTTCGCCGATAAAGACTTTGGCGTCGATGAACACGCCGCTTGCGATGGTGGTCATTGGTGCGCGGCTGGCAAGCGCCAATCTTAAAACGGCGCTACTCGACAAACGTGTCTATATTGTATCGGCTTTAAGGCTTATAATCTTCCCGGCGATGTGCTTTGCGGCGCTGATGCTTTTCCCGATAGGGCTTGACGATACGGCAAAGATCGTGCTGATAGTTGAAGCGGCGGCTCCCGCGGCGGCTACATCGGCGCTCATCTCGGCGCAGACAGGTAAAAATTCCGAGCTTGGCGGCGGAATAGTTGCGGTCACCACATTGGTTTCGGCTCTTACGCTTCCCGTTGCGGCGGCGCTTGCAAAAACATTTTTGATTTGATTGGCAAAAGCCGCGGCGCCTGAATAATATATAACAGGCGTCGGGGAAAGGGGCTGCCTGACGGCCGGGATCACGCGCACTCGCGGTCTTTCGCGCCCCGCGTTGTTTGCGATGGGGCATGGGTACGCTTTAAATACGCCGTCCGGGGCAAAACGCTCCGGACGGCGACAGATAGAGAAAGGGATGTTGGAATAATATGAAAGGGCATACCGACGGAGCGGCACTGTTTGATAAAGCGGTTGCTTTGTATGAAAGCGGAGGCGACCGTCT
>JAGBFS010000085.1 GCA_017936365.1 Clostridia bacterium | reverse complement strand
GTTTCAAACGACATTTCTTTGATAATCTGGGACAGTGACACACTAACAGTTTTACTCATAAGCAGCCGTCCAATCTTTTTTTATTTTCAAATCTGAACATTCATAGCTATTATATACCATCTAAAAGGATTTTGAAAGATTAATTATATATTTTTTATTATTTTAAAGTAATAATTTTCCGAATACCGAAAACAATAATTCCAAATCATGTAAATTCAGGTGATCGTATGGAAAACAAAGGAAGTACGCTTTTTGATATTTCCAAAGATTATGATCAGCCGGTATTCACCGGCGAAGGAAGCTTTGAAAAAAATTACGAATACTGCATGAAATTGAAGAATAAGAGCAGTGACATACTTATAAGAAGATTCAATCTTGCCGACGGAAGAAGATGTTTTGTTGTTACGGTAGACGGAATGGCCAACAAGCATCTTGTAGAGCAGGATATAATCCTCGCTTCGCGCCGTTTTGCCGAACAATCGGGAGAAAACAAATTCAGTACGGAAGATGCAATCACGCAGATGTTTGCCTCAAGCGAATTAAGTGTTGAAAAGAGCCTTTCAAACGGCTACATTTCTGCTTTGTCGGGTGATGCTCTTGTCGTTATCGAAGGCAGTTCAGAGGCTTATGTTTTAGGCTACCGAGCCGTAAATTCACGTTCCGTAGGCGAAAGTCCGAACGAAGGAAACGTAAACGGTCCTCATGAAGCATTTACCGAAAACATTCGATTTAATACTGCACTTATACGCCGCCGGCTAGGCGACCCGAATCTTACTATTGAACATCTGAAGGTCGGACGCCGTTCACATACAATAGTTGCGCTGTGCTATATAAACGGTCTTACAAACCCCGATATAGTCGATTCTCTTCGCAAGCGCATCAACAATATAGATGTTGATATTTTAAATGATTCGGGCGAGCTTGAACAGCTTCTTGAAGAACAGCCATCTAATATATTTCCCCAAAGCGGCGGAAGCGAGCTTTCGGACAACGCCGCGGCGGCTCTTTGTAACGGACGAGTTGTAATAATGGTAAACGGAAGCCCAAACGCTCTTACCATGCCGGTTACGCTTTCAACGCTTATGAAAGCACCCGAAGATTTCTATCAGCGCTGGACGTTATCATCATTTATCCGAATACTTCGGTGGATTGCTCTTATTGTAGCGCTGATAGGTCCGGCATATTATGTTGCGGTAATAGCCTATAATCCGGGGCTTCTTCCGACAGAGCTTCTTGTAACATCGGCAAAAAACCGAGCCAACGTTCCGTTTTCAGCCGTTACCGAGGTTCTGATAATCGAATTTGCACTTGAAATGCTGCGCGAAGCATCGATAAGGATGCCCAAAAATGTCGGTACTGCCATTTCAATCGTTGGCGGTATTATTATCGGAGATGCCGCAATACAGGCAGGACTTATAAGCCCTTTGCTTATAATAATTATAGGAATAACGACAATGGCGAGCTTCACTCTCCCCTCCTATACCCTTGCATCCTCTTTCAGGCTTATGCGTTATTTTATTCTTGCACTTGCAAGCATATTAGGGATACTCGGACTTGCCGTTGGAATCATTCTAACGGTAACGCTTCTTGCCGCAACGCAATCCTTCGGCGCACGTTTCACTTCTCCATTTATGCCGCTGCAAAAACACGACGCCGCAAAAAGCATCATACAAATGCCGATAAGAAAAAGGACTATGCGTCCTGCTTACTGTGACCCCCTCGATATGATAAGATCACATTCGGGAGATGAATGAGTTGAACAGCACAAACAGGATTACCCCACTTCCGGCCTTCAGATTATACGCTCTAATAACAATGTCAGCAATGCTCGGGTTATCTCTGATAACATCCGATCTGTACACCACCGATTTTATACCGCTGCAGGTGATCTTTCTCGTACTATGCTTTTTCTCGCTTTATCTTGCTCTTTATGCATTTGAGCGCGGTGGCTATCACGGGATAATACACGGACTTGACCGCTGCTTTACACCGATAATTTCAAAGATAATTTTAGCTGTCATTTTATTATACTTTATTGTTCAGGCTTCACTTTGTATTTATACTCAGGCGGAAATGATAAAGCTGAATATACTTGCCCAAACACCCGACGATATAATTATTATTACCCTTGCGCTGACATCGGCTTTTTTGTTCTACACCGGGTTAAGACAGCTCGCCGGAACCGCCCAGCTTCTGCTGTTTATTATCGCACCGTTTATCATACTTCTGCTTATATTCGGGCTTGTCAGATGCGATTTCGATGAGATTCGGGTAGTTTTTGATATCACACAGCCAAAAAGTATATTCGGCTCGCTTGAAGCTTCCTGCGCGCTTTGGGGAATTGAAGCAATCCTGTTCTTTCTTGGCACAAAAAGATATATCGGCAAAACACGGACGGCTGTTCTTACGGGCTTTTTTACGGTGTTTGCTGTATTTATACTTTCTTTTCTGATTACCGTAGGAACATTTACTCTTGAAGGTGCGTCGGGACTGATGTTTCCTTTAAGCGAGATGTCGCGTGTAATCAATATAGGCTCCATGGCAATGACCGAGCGGTTTGATATTCTGTTTATTTTTATTCAGATAATCGGTACGGTTATAAAAACAGCTATCGCAATGTATTGTGCAGCTGTAGGACTTGGGGGTATGTCGGGTATGAAAAGCCACCGCTGTTTCAGCATGCTCCTGCTCCCTGCTGTGGTTCTTGGCGCGGCGGCTTGTAGCGTTTTTGATCTTTCAGAGCTTTTTACGGATATTTGCGCAATAGGCTTTTGTGCTATTTTGTTTGTGATAACCCCCATATTTGCCGTTATCACGTTTATCACATCAAAAAGGAGCGGTCATCCAAATGCTTAAAAAGCGAATATTTCTGCTTTTAATATCTTTGTGCATGATATTTCCCCTATCGGCATGCTGGGATATGGAAGAGATAAACGACCGTGTTTTCATCCTTGGTATCGGTGTTGATTCCGCCGCTGACGGCGAATATGAGTTCACCTTTCAAACCGCACAGTTTCTCGGAGAAAGTGCCTACAGCAATATCAGCATAACGTCCGATTCATTAAGCCGCGCTGTTCGCGAGCTTGAAAAGAGCAGTACAAACATCAGTTTTGAGCATCTGAGTCTGGTTGTTCTTTCCGATGGTGCCGCAAGAGCCGATTTTTATAATCTTCTCGATTATCTGTTCAGAGAAGGCACAATAAGACGGCAATGTCAGGTTGCTGTATCACCGATCCCGGCGAAAGAGCTTCTGCTCAAAAAGACAGGCAATGCCGGTGCGGCGGTATACGCGGCGCAGGTGCTTCAGTCAAGTGATTCATCACAGGTTCGCTCGGCAACAATGACACTTAACCGGCTGTATATTGTGAAAAGTGTCGGCGAAGGATTTTATATTCCCACGCTTTCCACCACCGATGCCGAAGCCGTATCGGGTACGGATGCTCCATGTTTCATTTCTGTATCAGGAGCATATTGCTATAACGCGGCCGGTTACAGCGGAACTGTAAGCAAAAGCGATGCCGAACTTATCAGACTGTTTTCAAACGGGCAGACAAGCGGAATCATTGAATCGGCAAATATTGACGGCACCGTTATACGATATAAAATCGAAAGTTCTTCGTGTGATAAAAGCGTCAGATTAAAAGACGACAGGCTGTTTTTCAATATTGATCTGAATATTGAATGTTCACTTATTGAAAACCCGTCCGATTCCGAAGTTGATTCGGACGCAATTGAAAAATCACTTTACAGCAGGTTATATCCGCTGACGGTTCAAAGCAGAAACAAGCTTGGCGCAAGCATACTTGGACTTGAGAGAACAGCACGTCAGCATTATCATTCGTGGTATTTATCAAATCATGATAAATGGGATTCGCTGTACAGAGGCAGCGATATCAAGCTTACCATAAACTGTACCGTAAGAAGGGTTGGTTCCGTAACATGAAGCTGCGTTTTACCGATTCGTTTATATTACTTTTGGTTTTCTGCTGGTTTATCCAGCTTCGGCTTGGCAAAAGATTAAAGAGCTCAGGTATGGAAAAAGAAGCACTTTTTTCCGGTGTTTCATCGTACTTCTGTCTTGCGATAGCTGCTGCGGCATATTTTTTGAGAGCCGTTTAATAATAAATCTTGCATAAAAGCACGAACGGTGATATAATGTACTACAATATATTGTATCATTTAGTTAGGAGTGGCCGTTATGAGATGTCCGTTCTGCAATTATGCTGAAAGCAAAGTTATAGATTCCCGTCCTACCGATGAAGGTGAACGTATCCGCAGAAGACGTGAATGTCTTAGCTGTTCAAAGCGTTT
>JAGBFS010000084.1 GCA_017936365.1 Clostridia bacterium | reverse complement strand
GAAGGCGATGCAGATTGGGGCTTTGACGGCTTCGATGCAGCATGCACAGGTTACAACTCCGGCGCTCTTGCTGTTCAGGATATGCTTAACGGCAACATCGATTATGTCATCATCGACGAGGCTCCCGCAAACAGCATTGTTGAAGCAGTCAACGCAGTAAACTAATAATCAATCAATTGAAGACAACAACGCCCTACCGTTTTCGGCGGGGCTTGTTTCTTTAATGAAAGGAGTACCCAAGTGCAGAATATTGCTAAAAAATGGGAAGTGTTTGAGCGGTCATTCATTGAATACGGCGGCTATGAGCGCGTTATTGACGGTCTCAAAAACACCCTAATAATCGCTCTGATAGGTCTTTGCATAGGTATTTTCATCGGAACCCTTATTGCCGTTGTAAGAGTTATGCCCGGCAGAACTCGTTTTACAAAGGTCATGGCCAAAATTCTCAATGGTATATGCAGCGTTTACACCTCTTTCTTCAGAGGTACTCCGATCGTTGTCCAGCTGCTGCTTGGATATTACGTTATCCTTCCGCTGATGGGCATCAACTTAAAGCCGGTAAGCGTATGTATACTGATATTCGGCCTTAACAGCGGTGCCTATGTTTCCGAAATCATGCGCGGCGGTATCGGTTCGGTTGACCCCGGTCAGATGGAAGCCGGACGTGCTGTCGGTCTTGGCTATTGGGCAACCATGCTCAAGATAATCGTTCCGCAGGCCGTCAAAAACATCATGCCCACACTCGGCAACGAGCTTATATCCCTTGTCAAGGAAACATCGGTTGTAAGCTTTGTCGGTGCGCTTGACCTTTATACAGCATTCAGATACATAGCGGCCAACAACTACGAATTTATGATCCCCTACCTTGTAATGGCTGCATTCTATATCGTAATCGTTCTTGTTATAGCGCTTGGCGTAAAGCTGATGGAAAGGAGGCTGAAGAAGAGTGATAGAAATAGTTGATCTTGTTAAAAATTTCGGTGAACTCAACGTATTGAATCACATAACCGACACCATCAACGAGGGTGAAAAGGTTGCAATAATCGGACCTTCCGGCAGCGGCAAAAGCACATACCTGCGCTGTCTTAACTGCCTTGAGGATCCGACCTCCGGAAGTATCATTTTTGAGGGCGAGGATATTGCCGATCCCAAGGTAAACATCAATGTCCACCGTCAGCACATCGGCATGGTGTTCCAGCAGTTTAACCTTTTCAACAATAAGACCGTTCTTGATAATATTACACTTGCTCCGATCCACATCGGCAAGAAGAACATTAAAAAGCAAAAGGGTCTTTCCCTAAAACAGCGTCAGGAAAGCATAAAGCAGCTCAAGCTTGAAGCTAAAGAAAACGCACTCAATCTTCTTCGCAGAATAGGTCTTGAAGATAAGGCCGATGTTTACCCCTCTACCCTTTCCGGCGGTCAGAAACAGCGTGTCGCAATCGTTCGCGCGCTTGCTATGAACCCCAAGGTAATGCTTTTCGACGAACCTACCTCCGCACTTGACCCTGAAATGGTAGGTGAGGTTCTCGACCTTATAAAGGATCTTGCAAACGATGGAATGACAATGGTTATCGTTACCCACGAAATGGGCTTTGCGCGCGAGGTCGCAAGCCGTGTTTTATTCATGGACGGCGGCGTTATTGCCGAGCAGGGCACTCCCGAAGAGATTTTTGAGCATCCAAAATGCGATCGTCTTCGCGAATTTTTGAGCAAGGTCGTAAAATAAAAAAGTACAAAAGCAGGGCAGCACATTACAATGATGTGCTGCCCTGTCATTCTATTAAACAATCATAAAAACCTTTCGTTCAAAAGAAGCCAGTTGGGTCTGAATGCTCGCAGAAGATTCCAATATCCACCGCCGCGCAGGCCATTTTCTTCAATAAGATCAAATTTTCTGTCGATACTTCTTACATCCTCAAACCATACCTCATGATCCGGGTATGTAAAAAAAGGTGCCTGCGACGTATCGCTGAACTGTATTGACGCACCGTTATCTCTTGCGATTTCGACCGCCTGCATATTACCGATAGTTCGCGCTTTTGTCTGACCCTTAACAAACGGCAGCGGCCAGTCATATCCGTAATTTGGTATACCAAGATCTATTTTGTTTGCAGGTATCTCACTCAGCGCATATTCCAGCACCCTTGTTACCTGCGGTATCGGCGCAACGGCCATTGGAGGTCCATAGGTATATCCCCATTCGTAGGTCATGAGCAATACACTATCTGCCACCTCGCCCAACGCCCGGTAATCTATCCCCTCATAAAGCAATCCGCGCTGATCGGCCGATGTCTTTGGTGCCAGCGCAACGTTTGTCGTAAAGCCGTTGGTTCTCATCATATCCGCCGTCTTTTTTATAAACGCTGTATAAGCGTCACGGTTATCGCCTCTGATATACTCAAAATCCATATCAATTCCGGTATACCCTTTTTCGTCCATTACGCTGGTAATCTCACCAAGCAATCTATCCTGTGCCGCTTCATTATTTACGATATTATTTATCAGCTCGTTGCTGAACGCACGCAGATCGGTCGATGGGGTAAGCACCAATATCGGATTTACATCAAACCGCACCGCTTCCTCCAAAAGCCTTGTGTCATTCGGCTGTATCAGCGCACCATCTGAAGTAAAACCGTAAGAGAATATCGCAAGGTCATCAATATAAAGAAGCGCTTCTCTCAAATTATTACGGCTTATATTTGGATAAGCATAGCCCGTTACATGAACAGGATAATAGCTTTTATCACGATATGATATAACCACATAATCGCCCACATTAAGCGGCGATGAAATAAGATAAGGATTGTTCCTTACAAGCTGTTTTTCGCTTATAGCATATAGATTCGCTATTGAAGATACGGTTTCGCCGCTCTCAACGCGGTGGACAAGTTCCGGTATCAAAACCAGCAGCGCCTGCCCCTCCACCGGTTCGGCACCTATCGGTATGGAATTATCATACCTTATCCGCGACGCCGACACTCCGTAATATGCTGCAATGGATGACACCGTTTCATTTCTTTTAAATGTATGTATCATAAAAAACTCCCTTTACCGTAATGTTATACTACACATTATTCCGGTAATGGGAGTTTTGTTACTTATTATAATTTTGTCGTATTCTGCCAAGTGGTTATGCGGACGATTTTTGCATAGCTCTGAATGATCTTGACCACCTTTGCGCCAACATTGGTATCGGCGTAATCCTCTGCCATGACGGTCTCTTCACTGTTTTCATACATCGACACAGCCAGCTCCAGAGCCTGCTCAACATCGTTGCCGGTAATACCGCCGACAACAACCGTACCTTTATCAAGAACCTCCGGTCGCTCGGTAGATGTTCTTATAAGTACAGCCGGGAATGAAAGCATCGCCGATTCTTCCGAAAGGGTTCCGCTGTCCGAAAGGACACAGTATGCATTCATCTGGAGCTTGTTATAATCAAGGAAACCAAAGGGCTTCATGCTCTGTACAAGCGGATGGAATTTAAAATCGCGCTGTTCAATGAACTTTTTGCTGCGCGGATGGGTCGAATAGATGACCGGCATCTGATAACGCTCTGCGATATTATTGACCGCCGTCATCAGCGACATGAAGTTTTCTTCGTTATCGATATTCTCTTCCCTATGCGCCGAAAGCAGAATGTATTTGCGGCTTTCAAGACCAAGACGCTCAAGGACATCGCTTTCGTTTATTTTATCCATGTGATCACGAAGAACCTCCCTCATCGGGGAACCCGTAACAAACATGGTTTTGCCGTCAATGCCTTCCGATATAAGATAACGGCGGGAATGTTCGGTATAAGGAAGATTGATATCGGATATATGGTCGACAATCTTTCTGTTTATCATTTCGGGAACGTTCCAATCCCAGCAGCGGTTGCCGGCCTCCATGTGGAAAATGGGAATTTTAAGACGCTTTGCACATATTGCGGAAAGAGCCGAGTTTGTATCGCCCAGCACAAGCACCGCATCGGGCTTAAGCTCCGCCATGAGCTTGTACGACTTCGCAATTATATTTCCGCAGGTCTCACCGAGGTCTGCGCCAACTGCGTCAAGATATGCCTCGGGGGCGTCGAGCTTAAGATCCTTGAAAAAAACACCGTTAAGGTTGTAGTCGTAGTTCTGTCCCGTATGAACGAGAACTGTATCAAAGTACGTGCGGCACTTGTTGATTACAGCCGCAAGACGAATTATCTCGGGGCGTGTGCCGACGATTATCATAAGCTTTAATTTTCCGTTATTTTTGAAACTTGTTTCCATTTATTCTACCTCTTCATAGAATGTATCGGGTTTATTCGGGTCAAAGCACTCATTTGCCCACATGAGTGTTACAAGGTCTTCCG
>JAGBFS010000006.1 GCA_017936365.1 Clostridia bacterium | reverse complement strand
TCTTTTATTTTTTCTCCAGCAGCTTTCGCCCTTTTTGCAAGCGCATTTTTACCGCCGATGGGGTTTTCTGTATTATCCGCGCAATATCCTCAACACGATAACCCTCAACATAATAAAGGGTAAGGACAAGCCGGATATTTTCCGGCAATGGCATGAGCGCCTCCAATATACCGCTGTCAGATGGGTCTGGGGACAATTCCTTCAGATATTCAATATCGGTTTGTTTATGCCGGCTTCTGAAACGCAGCATATCGCGGCATTTATTCTTCGCCGTTGTAATCAGCCACGCCTTTTGGTGTTCGGAGTCTTCAAAAACGGGTGCTTTCTTCAAATAGCTGATAAAGGTTTCCTGCACAGCATCTTCACAATCGGCTTCATTGCCCAGCATAACGAAACATATTCTAAACAGCATATCAGAGTAACTGTCGATAATAATTTCAATACCATCAGTCGGCCGTACTGATGCATTTTCCATTTTGCAGCCCCTCCTTTCACCAATAACACGTTTGAAACCGCAATTTGGTCAATATATTATAACGTATTTTTTAATTTATATCTGGCAAATTTTCACCCGCAAAATAACAGACCCCGGAGCAAAAAACTCCGAGGGCTGTTTGTTTGTCAGTTTTCTATAGGCACGGTAACCTTCCAGTTTCCGTCAACACGCATTCCGGTCACAACATAGTCACCCATTAATCTGTAATTTGATATTTCACTTCGCGGAACATCAAATATATATTCGATATAATCGACCCTGTCGTCAGTCACCTTGTGTGTATTTGCAAAATGAAGTTGAATTTCGCTGTGTATAATACCGCCTTCGCTGTCCGCAAGATACAATGATCCGTGATTATCCTTCATCAGTACCGACGTGTTTGCTGTCTGAACGTGCAGTTTGCCGTCAACATAGCCGATTGCTGATACGGTAATATCGTCAGCTACCTCAACATCCGAGCCATCAGCGCGAAGAACCCGCTGCTCCCTTTCAAACCAATCGTCACCGATATCGGCTTCTGCTCCGCTGATGCCGCTGATTGATACTTTCCGGGTTCTTGCCGTCGGTTGAACATCCGAAAGCTCGATTGGTACTTCAGGATTAATTTTCTGCTTCTTTCCAATAAGACAACTTGCTGTGAAGGTTATCTTGTCACCTGTTATATCGCGATTCCCCCACTCCTCAATGGTTATGAGAAACCGCACCTTTCCCGTCTCTCGGTCAAAACCAACCTTTTCACAGCCTGCGCTGCAATCAAAAGGTCGGTTTATCGAATAGCTGTCGAACAGATCAAGCGTTTCGTCCACCCTGTCTCCCGTCATATCTTGCACAGTCACATACATTTTTACCGTGTTTCCCTTTACACAGACAGACTCCACTTCCATCCTTATACCCTCGCTGTCACTCGACCTGCATACGGGCGTAAAAAATTGAGCAACGGGCGGCGATATGCTGTATACGATCCTGTAAACCGGGTCAACTGTAGCTGCAAGAACCGGTGTGGCTATCAAAAGACACAGGCAGCACATCGCCATGGCCAAAGCTATTCTGCGCATAGGTTTCGCCATACCGATTTGGCGCGATTCCTTTTCCTCATTCAGAATACTTTCAAGCATATCTTTACTCACAGAAACCTGACTTATCATATTATTATAACGCTGCTTCAGCATATATTTTCTCCTCCTTCGTCCTTTTCAAGAATACTTTTGAGCTGTTCTCTCGCACGGGTAAGCTGTGTGCGTACGGTGGACGCCTTTCTCCCAAGCACCTTGCCTATCTGCTCTATCGGCATATCCTCATAATAAAACAGGTGTATTACCTCACGATACTTTGGCGAAAGCTTCATCAGGCTGTCGTAAAGCTCATAGTCCTTACCTTCTTCAAAGACCACACTCTCATCAAGAGGCTGTATTTTCCTTCGCCACGGCGAAAACATCAACTTCTTTGAACAGTTCAGCGTAACCTTTATCAGCCACGCCTTGAGGTGTTCTTCGCTTTCAAACACCGTGTCCGAATTTATATAGCGCAAAAAGGTCTCCTGATAAATCTCGTCCGCATCAAATCTTGTGCCCGACCGTGCAAAAGCAAGTCTGTACACCATATCGGAATATTTAATTATGTTCTCCTGTTTGCAATCATTCGCGCGCAATGATCGTTTTTCCAAATTTATCAACTCCCTTCACCTATAATACCTCCCACACAGCCAAAAAGCTACAAGCATAATTTTTATGCTACGAAAATAACAGACGGTACTGCTAATAAATACAGCACCGTCTGTTTTTCTGCATCACTGTTTTATCAGGCATAACCCCATGTCAGAAGCACCCACTCACCGCCGCTGCTTCTTGCAAGATACCAACTCCATCCCGTATAGGTTTCATCCGAATTAAAGCCGCTGCCGCCATCTATCGGCGTATGAAATGATGATTCAAAAACTATGCACTCAACAAAATCCGCATTTTCATCAAGATCGTTGACGTAATCAAGTTCCCCCATCGATCGTTCATCACCGGCATAATCTATGGTATAAAGCTTGCACCCTTCCCACGTTCTGAACTCGTTCTTTATCTTATCAATAGCCGCGTCCATATCCTCGCGGGTGTAAATGTCCGATTGTCCGTAATTTATTTTTACACCGCTTACGTCACCGCAGCCGCATAACATCAAAGCTATAACCATTAGGGCGGCCAGCACCTTTGCTCCGACTTTCATTTTATCACTCCCTGTTCATCATTGCTGTCCATATATTACCACGATCTTACGTCGCCTTTTAGGCTCATATTGTTAAATAGCTGTATAAAATCTGTAAACACCTACATCGTCTGCTCGCCGCTTAAATATTTAGATTTTTTTCTAAATATCTGTTGACAAGTATCACTCAACATGGTATTATATAGTTGTTATTAGACGTTTATCTAATTATCTAATATATTTTAGGAGATGATTTTGTTATGAGTGACGTCTGGAAGGCATTAGCCGATCCTACCCGGCGAAAAATCCTCGAGATGCTGCGAAAACGCGATATGAACGCCGGCGAGATAGCCGCCGAATTTGACATGAGCAAACCGTCGATAAGCAACCACCTTAATATTTTAAAGAGTGCCGAGCTGGTCGATTCGGAGAAAAAAGGGCAGAATATCATTTATTCGATAAACACAAGCGTATTTGAAGATATTTTGAGCGCCCTTGCGGGCTTTATAAAAAGCGACGATAACAACGACAAGTAAAAATACAATCTGAACCGGCGATCAATCGCCTGAAAGGAAAGGCCACAGCAATGAAAAAATTATTAATCCCTCTTGTTCTTTCAATCCTCAATGCAATCGGTGCAGCCGTCTATCTTTTTTCCATTCCGAACGATGCTATTCCAACCCATTACGACTTGGCTATGAACCCCGATCAGTACGGCTCAAAATGGACAATGATGCTGTTTCCGGCAATCTGCGTCCTTCTTTCAATACTCTTTATTGTTTACCGTAAGCTGACGGCTAATAAAGAAAACCATAAAAAGAACGCAAAATATGAGGATCCTTTCATCATCACTATAATCATCGTGTTTATAATTTTCGGCTGGTTTATGACTCTTGCCGCCACCGGAACAATATCCCCCAACCGCACATGGCTTTCGCCGCTGATGATAGCGCTTGGCATACTCATCGCTATCGGCAGCAACTATTTCGGCAAGTTGAAGCAGAACCCGAACTTCGGCATAAAAATACGCGCTACGCTCAAAAACGAGCATATATGGAAAAAGACCCATCGTCTGAGCGGTGTGCTGGGTGTTATCGGCGGCGGTGTTATGGTCGTGTGCGGAATCCTCGGATTTTTCCTTGACGGCGCACAGATAATCCTCTTTTCATCGAGCCTGATATTCGCCCTTGTTCTCTTCGGAATAATCCCCTCCATCTACGCCGAGGTGCTTTATTCAAAGCTCGGCAGCGATGAGAAAAATAACGAAATAACAGCAGAAAATTAAATTTCTGAAATTTGGACAAAATAAAAATCAGACACAAAAATCCCCATGCATCGCTGCACGGGGATTTTATAATGCTTATAAATTAAAATCGCAGAAATTACAGAACGCGGATTCTGATAACGCCGTCGATTGCCTTGATAGCATCGAGTACTGCATCGGAAAGGGTTCCTGCATAATCGATAACGGTGTAAGCATAATCCTTCTTGGACTTGCTGAGCATGTTCTCGATATTGATGCCCTCTGCGGAGATCTTACCGGAGATCTGGGTAAGGGTGTTGGGGATGTTCTTATGCATGATGCAGATACGGTTGTCTTCGATGTGACCGCACTCAAGGTTCGGATAGTTGACCGAGTTGCGGATGGAACCGTATTTGAGATAGCTTCTGAGCTCATCAGCGGCCATAACAGCGCAGTTGTCCTCGGATTCCGGAGTGGAAGCGCCGAGATGCGGGATAGCAACGATGCCGTCAACGCCGAGAACCTCATCGGTCGGGAAGTCAACAACATAGGATGCGACCTTGCCGGAGGTTACTGCATCGATGATAGCAGCGCTGTCAACAAGCTCCGCACGGGAGAAGTTGAGGATGCGGACGCCGTCCTTCATCTGAGCGATAGCCTCTGCGTTGATCATGCCCTTTGTTTCGCCGTTGAGGGGAACGTGAAGAGTGATGTAATCGCACTGCTCAAAGATCTCCTTGAGGGAGTTTGCGTGAGTTGTGGAACGGGAAAGTCCCCATGCAGCGTCGATGGAAAGGAACGGATCGTAACCGTAAACGTCCATGCCAAGGGAGTTAGCGCTGTTAGCAACCAGAACGCCGATTGCGCCAAGGCCGATAACGCCGAGCTTCTTGCCCTTGATTTCGGGGCCGGCAAACTGTGCCTTGCCCTTTTCGACCATCTTGCCGACCTCTGCGCCGTTGCCCTTAAGGCCCTTTGCCCAGTCGATAGCGGAAACTACCTTACGGGAAGCAAGGAAAAGACCTGCAAGAACGAGCTCCTTAACAGCGTTTGCATTAGCGCCGGGAGTGTTGAAAACAACTATACCCTGCTCGCTGCACTTGTCGGTGGGGATGTTGTTGGTGCCTGCGCCAGCTCTTGCGATTGCAAGAAGGCTTTCGGGCATTTCCATCTCATGAAGAGATGCGGAACGGACAAGAATACCGTCCGGATCGGCAATGTTTTCGCCGACTTCATAATTATCACTGAATCTGTCAAGACCGATCTTGGCGATCTTGTTCATGGTGAGAATCTTCTTTTTTGCCACTGTAGTCAGTCCTTATCTATAAATTATTTTTGTAAGTATCTTACTGAGCGTTTTCAGCCTCGAACTTCTTCATGAACTCTACAAGAGCCTCAACACCCTCGTAGGGCATTGCGTTGTAGATGGAAGCTCTCATGCCGCCGACGGAGCGGTGACCCTTGAGGTTGACAAAACCGGCCTTCTTTGCTTCAGCAACGAATTTTGCGTCAAGCTCGTCATTGCCGGTAACAAAGGGAACGTTCATGAGGGAGCGGTCTTCAGCAACGACTGTGCCCTTGAACATCTTGGAAGAATCGAGGAAATCGTAAAGGAGCTTTGCCTTCTTCTCGTTTCATTCCTTCATTGCAGCTACGCCGCCCTGTGCCTTGACCCACTCGAGAACGAGCTTTGCCATATAGATGGTGTAGCAAGGCGGTGTGTTGTACATGGAACCATTTTCGGAATGGGTCTTGTAGTCGAGCATTGTCGGAGTGATGTCTCTTGCGTTGCCGATGAGATCCTCACGGATGATAACGATGGTGACACCTGCGGGAGCAAGGTTCTTCTGAGCACCAGCATAGAGAACGCCGAACTTGGAAACATCGATGGGCTCGGACATGATGAAGGAAGAGATATCAGCAACAAGGGGAACATTGCCGGTATCGGGAAGCTCGGTATACTTTGTGCCGTAGATGGTGTTGTTGAAGCAGATGTGGAAGTAGTCTGCATCGGGGGTGAAGGTCGACTTGTCGAGCTTCGGGATATAAGAGAAGGTCTTATCCTTGGAGGATGCAACGATGTTTGCCTGACCGTAACGGGAAGCTTCCTGATATGCCTTGTTTGCCCACTGGCCGGTGATAACGAAATCAGCCTTGCCGGAACCGTTCATAAGGTTGAGGGGAAGCATTGCAAACTGGGTGGAAGCACCGCCCTGAAGGAAGAGAACCTTATAATTCTCGGGGATTTCCATGAGTTCTCTGAGAAGAGCTTCGCACTCGTCGATGATTGCCTGATACTCCTTGGAGCGATGGCTCATCTCCATGACCGACTGACCGGAACCGTTGCAGTCGAGCATTTCGTCAGCAGC
>JAGBFS010000083.1 GCA_017936365.1 Clostridia bacterium | reverse complement strand
TGTCCCTGCGCGGTGTAACCGTGGGTGTTGACAAAATTGGTATTGGTACAGCCGAGCTGCTGCGCCTTTGAATTCATCATTGTGACAAAGTTATCAACAGATCCGGCGACACGAACGGCGAGTATATTGCAGGCAACGCAATCGGAATGGAGCATTACACAGTAGAGCAGGTCTTCAACGGTAAGAACTTCGCCCTCTGCGATATATGGGTTGACGCGGCTGGCATCCCATTCAACGCTGTTGACGTTTGCGTTTGTTGCGGTGACCTTGTCGGCAAGGGTCAGCTTGCCTTCGGCAATTGCGTCAAATACAAGCAAAGCGGTCATGATCTTTGTGGTGCTGGCGGGATTTACTGCCGCGTCGGCATTTTTTTCATAAAGCACAAGGCCTGAATTTCTGTCAACGAGTATTGCGGCAGAGGCGGCCGCCTCTGCAACGGGCGCGACGGCATTGACCGGTATAGGAAACAGAGAGAATACAGCCGCCGCGATAAGTACAAAACAGAAAAGCCTTTTGCTCGTAGAATGGGTGGAAATGTTTTTCATGCTTTATTTGCAAAGCTCTTCGACAGCCTTTTTAAGGGCGTCGGTTCGGTCGGTATCCTCCCATTTTACGCCGAGATCGGTACGGCCGATGTGACCGTATGCGGCAAGAGCGGAGTATATCGGTCGTCTGAGTTCAAGATCACGGATGATAGCTGTCGGGCGAAGGTCAAATACCTTTGCAACAGCATCGGAAAGAACGGCATCAGAAACTGTGCCCGTTCCGAAGGTTTCAACAAGAACGGAAACAGGCTTTGCAACGCCGATAGCATAAGCTATCTGAACCTGACAGCGACGGGCAAGACCGGCTGCAACGACGTTCTTTGCTACATAGCGAGCGGCGTATGCGGCGCTGCGGTCGACCTTTGTAGGATCCTTGCCGGAGAAGCATCCGCCGCCGTGGGGGGCGCTTCCGCCGTAGGTGTCAACGATGATCTTGCGTCGGGTAAGGCCGTAATCGCGGTGGGGGCCGCCGATAACAACACGGCCGGTGGGATTGACAAAAAATTTTGTGTCCTTGTCAATAAGCTCTGCCGGGATTATGGGCAGAATGACAAGATTTATCATGTCCTCACGAATCTGTTCAAGTGAGGCGTAATCCTTGTGCTGGGTGGAAAGAACGACGGTGTCGACACGGACGGGACGGCCGGTTTCGCTGTCATATTCAACGGTTACCTGAGTTTTTCCGTCGGGGCAGAGGTAATCGACCACACCTGCTTTTCTGACCTCAGAAAGCTTTTTGGCAAGCTTGTGTGCAAGAGAGATAGCTATAGGCATAAGCTCTTCGGTTTCATCACAGGCATAGCCGAACATCATACCCTGATCGCCGGCGCCGTTATCAAGCTCTTCGTTATGCTCGCCCGATTTTGCCTCAAGCGATCTGTCAACGCCGAGAGCGATGTCAGCCGACTGTTCATCGATGCTGGTAAGAACGGCGCATGAATCGCAGTCAAAGCCCATGGAAGCGTCGGTGTAGCCGATGTTTCGGATAACATCGCGTGCGATCTTGGGAATATCAACGTAATGCTGTGTTGTTATTTCGCCCATGATGAATACCATGCCGGTGGTGACGGTGGTTTCGCAGGCAACTCTGCCCATCGGATCATGTGCAATGATCTCATCGAGAACGGCATCGGAGATCTGGTCGCAGATCTTGTCGGGATGTCCCTCGGTTACAGATTCGGAAGTAAAAAGAAAGCGTGCCATGTTTTTATTTTCCCCTTTTCTTTGGTTGTTGTGTTTTATTTTAAATGCCCAGATATATGCGCTGCTCTTCGGTAAGAGTATCGAGCGCACCGCCTAATGAGGCGAGTTTTCTTTGGGCAACGTGTTCGTCTATTTCGCGCGGAACGGCAATAACGCCGGGCTTAAGGCCGTTACGGTTATCACAAAGATATTTGGCACTCATAGCCTGTATCGCGAAGCTCATATCCATGATCTCCGCCGGATGACCGTCGCCGGAGGCGAGGTTGACAAGTCTTCCCTGAGCCAGAACAAATATCGTTTTGCCGTTTTTTAGCTTGTAGCCGTCGATGTTGCGGCGGGCATTAAATATGCTTTCGCTCATCTGGGTAAGCTCGGTAAGATTTATCTCAACGTCAAAATGTCCGGCGTTGCAAAGTACGGCTCCGTCGCGCATAAGCTCCATGTGTTCGCCGTTTATTACCGAACAGCAGCCGGTAACGCAGACAAACATATCGCCAAGAGGTGCGGCCTCTATCATCGGCATGACGGTAAATCCATCCATGATAGCTTCGATGGCTTTTACCGGGTCGATTTCGGTTACGATGACCTTTGCGCCCAATCCTTTTGCTCGCATCGCAACTCCGCGTCCGCACCAGCCGTAGCCGGCTACAACAACGGTCTTTCCGGCAACGATAAGGTTGGTCGTACGATTGATACCGTCCCATACCGACTGACCAGTGCCGTAGCGGTTATCAAAAAGATGCTTGCAGTCGGCATCGTTGACCGTTATCATCGGGAATTTTAATGTGCCGGCGTGTGCCATCTGACGCAGACGGTGGATACCTGTGGTCGTTTCCTCACAGCCGCCGATGACATTTGGGATAAGATGTGTAAGCTTTGTGTGAAGCAGATTTACGAGATCGCCGCCGTCATCGATAATTATATTTGCACCCGGTTCAAGAACGGAAAGCAGATGGTTTTCGTATTCCTCCGGTGTGGCGCCGTACCATGCGTGGACATCTATTCCGCCCGCTGCGACAGCCGCAGCGACATCATCCTGTGTGGAGAGGGGGTTGCAGCCGGTGACGTGCATTTCGGCACCGCCGGCAGCCATAACGCGGCAAAGGTATGCCGTTTTTGCCTCCATGTGGACAGACAGCGCTATTTTAATTCCCTCAAAGGGCTTTGTTTTTATAAACTCCTCTTCAATCGAGCGCAGAACGGGCATATATCGTTTGACCCATTCTATTTTCTTTTCGCCCTCCGGCGCTAAAGAGATGTCTCTTATCTGGCTCATAAAGCAATTCCTTTCACAGTTATATCAAACCGAGCCTTTTGGCGGTTTTGTTTATTTCATAGGTGACCTGTTCCATATCGATGGTTAAAAATTCGCTATTTTTGATTACCGGTCTGCCGTTGACAATAACGGTATCGGCGCGAAGACCTGCCGATGAAT
>JAGBFS010000082.1 GCA_017936365.1 Clostridia bacterium | reverse complement strand
TGTGCAATCCGGTGGTCGGTTCGTCAAGCACAAAGATCGTGCGTCCGGTTGCTCTTTTGGAAAGCTCGGTCGCAAGCTTGACCCTTTGTGCCTCACCGCCGGATAACGTTGTTGCCGGCTGACCAACCTTTACATATCCAAGACCGACATCACACAGCGTCTGGAATTTACGCGATATCTTCGGAATATTCTTGAAGAATTCGGCCGCTTCCTCTATCGTCATATCTATAACATCGGATATGCTCTTGCCTTTATATTTTACCTCCAGTGTTTCGCGGTTGTATCTTTTTCCGCCGCATACCTCACACGGGATATATATATCGGGCAAAAAGTGCATTTCGATCTTTATGATTCCGTCACCCTCGCACGCTTCGCAGCGGCCGCCTTTTTTGTTAAAGCTGAAGCGTCCCATGTCGAAGCCGCGCATTTTTGCGTCCTGTGTTTCGGCAAAAAGCTGGCGGATATCGGTAAACACACCAGTATAGGTAGCCGGGTTTGAACGCGGTGTTCTTCCTATCGGTGACTGGTCGATATCTATTATTTTATCAAGCTGCTCTATACCCTCGATATCGTCATGAAGTCCGTATTTCGGCTTTGCTCCGTTAAGCTCGCTGGCAAGACGTCTATGCAAAATCTCGTTTACAAGCGAGCTTTTTCCCGAACCGGAAACTCCCGTTACACAGGTAAGTGTTCCAAGAGGTATCGAAACATCTATATTTTTGAGATTGTTTTCTCTTGCGCCCTTTATGGTTATCCAGCCCTTGTCGCAAGGTCTTCTTTTTTCGGGTACGGGTATTTTTCTCCTGCCGCTTAAATATTCGCCGGTTATTGATTTTTCGCATTTCATAAGCCGCTCGACCGTACCGGAAAATACTACCTCACCGCCCTGCACACCGGCGCCGGGGCCGATATCGACAACATGATCGGCCTCCATGATAGTTTCCTCATCATGCTCAACGACAATGAGCGTGTTGCCTATATCACGCAGCTTTTTGAGGGTTGCAAGCAACTTGCCGTTATCACGCTGATGCAAACCTATACTCGGTTCGTCAAGGATATATAGAACCCCCATAAGGAACGAGCCAATCTGAGTTGCAAGACGTATTCGCTGACTCTCACCGCCCGAAAGGGTTCCCGACGAACGCGAAAGCGAAAGATATTCAAGTCCGACATCCTTTAAAAATCCGAGCCGTTCCTTTATCTCCTTCAATATTCTGTCGGCTATCATGCTCTGCTGATGAGTCAGTTTAAGATTATCGATAAACTCAAGGGCATCAACAACCGACATATCGGAAAGCTCGCTTATATTCTTTCCGCCCACCGTTACCGCAAGGGTCTCCGGCTTGAGACGTTTTCCGTGACATTCCTCACACGGAACCTCGCTCATCATTGCCTCTATATCAGCCTTTGACCATGAGCTTTGTGTTTCTCTATAGCGGCGCTCAAGATTGTTTACTATTCCCTCGAACGGTGTCATAAACTCTCTTTCGCCATAAACATCGCGGCGCACACAGCGTATCTTTTCATCACCCGTGCCGTAAAGAATTGCATCCAGCGCCTCTTTAGGAAGCTGATTGACCGGAGTATTAAGCGAAAATCCGTATCTTTCGGCCAAGCCCTTATAATACATCTGAGCTATGGAATTGCGGTCATAGGTCTGCCATCCGGTCGCCTTTATCGCACCGCCGGCAATGGAAAGCCTTGTGTCCGGAATTATAAGGTCGGGGTCTATCTTCATGAATATTCCAAGACCGGTACATTTCGGGCAGGCACCGAACGGGCTGTTGAACGAGAACATTCTCGGTTCCAGCTCCTCGATTGATATTCCGTGTTCGGGGCATGCATAGTTCTGTGAATAAAGCTTGTCTTCCCCATTTATCACCGAGATTAAAACTACACCATCGGTAAGCGAACAGGCCGTTTCTATCGAATCGGCAAGCCTTCCGCGGATATCGGCTTTTATCACAAGACGGTCAACGATTACGTCCACATTATGCCTGATGTTCTTGTCAAGCTTTATCTCTTCGCTCAGGTCGTATATATTTCCGTCTACTCTTACCCTTGCATAGCCCGATTTCCGTGCCGAGTCCAGTTCTTTTTTCTGAGTACCCTTCTTTGCCTTGACTATCGGAGCCATGACCATTATCTTTGTTCCCTCGTCAAGCGACAGAACATTATCCACAATCTGATCGACAGATTGTTTTTCTATCTCTCTTCCGCACACAGGGCAATGCGGTATACCAACCCTCGCGTAAAGCAGACGAAGATAATCATGTATTTCGGTAACGGTACCAACGGTAGAACGCGGATTTTTTGACGTGGTTTTCTGGTCGATGGATATCGCCGGAGAAAGGCCTTCTATATAATCGACATCAGGCTTTCCCATCTGACCCAGAAACTGCCTCGCGTAGGATGAAAGCGATTCCACATACCGTCTTTGTCCCTCGGCATATATCGTTTCAAATGCAAGTGAGCTTTTTCCCGAACCGGAAAGCCCCGTAAATACAATGAGCTTTTCGCGCGGAAGTTCAAGCTCTATATCTTTCAGATTATTTTCCCTTGCACCCTTTATAACGATGCGTTTGTTTTCTGACATATATCTATCCTTCCCGGTTTAATTATTCAAGCTTACCGCCAAGCTGCTTTATCTGGTCGCGAAGCTGCGCCGCCAATTCAAAATCGAGCAGCTTTGCCGCATCCTTCATCTGTTTTGTAAGCTCCTTTATCATCTGATCCTTTTCGGAACGTGTAAGCTTCTTTTTGCCTACCTTTGCGCCGTTCTCTTTTGTACTGATCTCTACGATACCGGCTACCTTTTTGACAATAGTTTTTGGCACTATACCATGCTCGCGGTTGTACGCCTGCTGGATACCGCGTCTTCTTTCGGTTTCGGTTATAGCTCGCTCCATCGACGGCGTAACGCTGTCGGCATACATGATAACCTGGCCTTCGGCATTTCGCGCCGCACGACCTATCGTCTGTATAAGCGATGTTTCGCTTCGGAGGAAACCCTCCTTATCGGCGTCAAGAATCGCGACAAGTGCAACCTCCGGAATATCAAGTCCTTCACGCAGAAGGTTGATTCCGACTAGCACATCGAATTCGCCAAGACGAAGGTCACGGATTATCTCCATTCGCTCAACGGTATCAACACCGTGGTGCATATAGCGCACACGCACGCCGACCGATTCAAGATATCCGGTAAGATCCTCCGCCATCTTCTTTGTCAGCGTCGTTACAAGCGTTCTGAATCCTTTGTCAATGCGCAGATTTATTTCGGATATCAAATCATCGATCTGTCCCTCGGTAGGTTTGACAATAATCTCAGGATCGAGAAGTCCGGTCGGTCTTATAACCTGCTCTACAGTCTGCGCACTCTTTTCGCGTTCAAAATCGGCCGGAGTAGCCGAGACGAAGACCGCCTGATTGACAAGGGAATAAAACTCATCAAACTTAAGCGGACGATTATCATAAGCCGAAGGCAGTCGGAAACCGTAATCGACAAGATTTTTCTTTCGCGAATAATCGCCTGCATACATCGCTCTTACCTGCGGTATGGTAACGTGCGATTCGTCAACGAACAAAAGAAAGTCATCCGGAAAATAATGTATCAGCGTATGCGGTGTAGTTCCCGGCTCTCTTCCCGAAAGCACGCGCGAATAGTTCTCTATTCCCGAACAGAAGCCAATCTCTTCAAGCATCTCGATATCATAACGTGTGCGCTGTTCGATGCGCTGCGCTTCGATAGGCTTGTCGTTTTCCTTGAAATATGCTACCCTCTCCTGCATCTCGCGCTCTATCTCCTCGATAGCGACACGCATTTTATCTTTAGGTACGATATAATGGGACGCAGGATATATCGCAATGTGTCCAAGCGTTGATTTAAGCTCGCCAGTTACGGAATTTATCTCGCTTATACGGTCTATCTCATCACCGAAAAATTCTATGCGTATTACATTTTCCCCCGAATAAGCGGGAAAAACCTCCACAACATCGCCGCGCACACGGAACTTGTTTCGTATGAAATTGATATCATTGCGCTCGTACTGCATATCGACCAGCCTGGAAACAACTTCGGTTCGGCTCTTTTCCATCCCCGGACGAAGCGACAGCACCATACTGCGGTAATCTATCGGGTCACCGAGTGTGTAGATACACGAAACACTGGCCACGATTATAACATCGCGCCGCTCCGACAACGCCGACGTCGCCGAATGGCGCAGCTTGTCTATCTCGTCATTGACCGACGAATCCTTTTCGATATAGGTATCGGTCATCGGAATATACGATTCCGGCTGATAGTAATCGTAATAGGATACGAAGAATTCGACGGCGTTTTCCGGAAACAGCTCACGAAATTCGGTGCACAGCTGTGCCGCAAGTGTCTTGTTGTGTGCAAGCACAAGCGTCGGCCGATTCACCTGTTCAATGACATTTGCCATTGTAAAGGTTTTTCCCGAACCGGTAACACCAAGCAGAGTCTGTTCCCTGTATCCCTTATTTATACCGTCAACAAGTTTTTTTATAGCCTCCGGCTGATCACCGGTCGGCTTGTATTTGGATGCTATCTTAAAACGTTTTTCTTCACTCATCTGAAATATTCCTGAACATATCGCCGTAGCGTTTATTGTTTGCCATCGACATGATGCCGTTTGGCGCGTATATTATATGGTCGATAAGACTGATTCCGCTGACCCGCAGAACCTTCATGATACTCTTTGTTGCCGCAACATCCTCCATCGAGGGTGTTGCATAGCCCTGCGGATGGTTGTGAGCCAATATGACAAGCTTGGAGCGTCTTTTTATCGCCGCTTCAAGTATCTGCGTTGCTTCGAGCGAAGCTTTTGTTGTACTGCCAACTGTTATCACATCAGCGGCGATAACCTTAAGCCTTGCATTAAGGCTTATCAGAATTACCCTTTCGTGGTCAAGTCCCCAGAATTTTGAGCTTACATAATTGAATAAAGTCTTTTGATCGGTAATACTTTCCTCATGGATCTTATCTTCAACATAATAGCTGAAAAGCTGCGGCAGCATATGAAGAAACAGCGCGGAATGTTCGCCTATTCCCTCCACGCTCTGAAGATCCTCCATCGATGCGTTAAGAACGCCGGCCACACTCCCGAACCTTTTTATAAGCGCATGCGCGATTTCGTTTGTATCCTTTCTCCCTATCGCAAAGAATAGCAAAAATTCCAGTACATTGTGAGGCTCAAAGCTTTCAAACCCATCCTTCAGGAATCGATTCTTGAGTCTTTGGCGGTGGTTCTTATGTGGCTCAGCTTTCTTCTCTACGCCGCTATTCTGTTTATCCAACTTTTTATCATGCGTTTCCAAAACCTGACCCTCCAATACAAGCCATAAACAATCGCACAAAATCTGATTAGTATTATACTATATCTTTTGCTAAATTCAAAGAGCTAATTAATAGGATAAAACAATAAATTACAACCATCGGTCATCTGACAAGGCATCAAGATTCATCTGCACAAAAATAACCGCAGAAAGTATTTCTGCGGTTATTTTTATCACATATTAAGCTGCGTATTGGTACATAAGCCAATCGCTTACTGCGTAAGGACCTCCAAAGACGTAGATCCTGCTTGTATTATACTCATTGAGCCACTGTTTTGTTTCGGCCGAGACCGACTCTCCCGCCAGAACAAGCGGTATTCCAAGCTTTGCAGAAAGCGCACCGCCCGAAAGTGCATCAGGGAATGCAAATCCTGTTGCAAGGCCAAAGCCTTCACCCGTAAAGCTTGATTCAAAGGTATTGATAACAGCAAGACATGTACCGAATCTATCGGTCCCTGCAACCCTTTGGGTACTCTTTACACCAAGATCCTTTATGCTCTGTGCCGTCTTATCGGGGATAACATATTTTCCGCCGATAAGATACGCCTTTGTAAACTTGCTGTTTTCTATATATTTTTTGGTTGAATTATCAAGCGAACCGTTCTCCTTGAGATAAAGGATAGGACTCGACTGAAGTGCAGCCGCGGGGCTTACCGACAAAACGTCGGGGAACTTAAAGCCGTTTGCAAAAAAGACTTTAGTCGGAGCACCCTTAATCTCCTTTAGCTTATCTGCTATTGCTATTGCTGTTTCGTACCTTGATGTACCTGCAAGTCGGGTAACATTATATCCTCTTTTAATAAGATCCTTTTCAATCGATTCGCTTACAACGTAAACTCCGCCAAGGATATAAACATTCTTTGTCTTAAGCTTTGATATCTGATTTATTACATCCTTTTCAAGTGAGCCGTCATTTGCCGTAAGCAGCATCGGTGCATCAAGAGCCTTTGAAAGCGGCACACCCGCCAATGTATCAGCAAAGGATAATCCGTTAGCAAGAATTACATTCTGCGCTCCGCTTGAGCCCCAGCCATACTGTGCAACCTTTACCGCAGTACCGACTCTGTCCTCACCGGCGATTCTGTCGATATCTACCTTTGCAGTAACAGTAACCTTGCACGTTGCCGAAACTCCGCCGGCTTTTGCCGTAATAGTTGCAGTACCTTCCTTTACAGCCTTTACCTTTCCGGTCTTGTCAACAGTAGCTACGTTTTTATTCGATGAAGACCATGTTACCGATGACGCAAGGCTTGTGGGTGTTGTCTTTGCTTTAAGGGTAAAATCCGAACCTGCACTGATTGAATATTTGCTGTAGTCAAGAGTGATCTTCGGTGCAGCCGTTGTGGTAGTGGTAGTTGGTCTGGTTGTTGTTGTGGTGGTTGTTGTAGCGGTTGCGCCACCGTTTAGATATACTTCCCTTGTAAAATTATTGCCGGGATAATGCATTACCCAGTTGACCGTACGGAAATAGCGAGATGTGCTGAACGATCTGTCCCAGCTGATACCGCAATGATAATCCCAGTTACAGTCGGCTATTATGAGGGTATTAGGGTCGGATGTAAAGCCAACGACCATAATAGTATGCTTGCTGTTATAACGGATAATATCTCCGACACATACCGTATTGATATTATAGGATGTTTTGTTCCACGAATATGTAGAAAGACTGAAAAGATCAAGTCCGAGCTTCCTTGCAAAACCGTCACACTGTCCGTTGCACTGCTGAACACCATTAAGGAAATGACCGGAAGGACACGGAGTGTTTGTCCATCCATCGGGATTCGCTTTTGAAGATCCGTAATGGTTCCAGTATTTGCCATCAGGGAACTTTTTTCTTAATTCATCCAACTTTGCAAGTATCGAAGCTGTCTCGGTTGATGCAGCGGCCGAACCGTCGACCTTTGTGGCATAATCAAGAGATATCCAGCCCGAGATACCGTTATATGTTGTTTTTCCCCAGTTTGAGGAAACTTCGGTAACATTTACCGTAACACCGTTCGGTACAGTTCCTACCTGAGCTGCATCGGTGCTTGGTGTAGCCCTTATGCGCAGGCTGCTTCCCGATGTAGATATTCTGTATCGGCCCGTTCCCGATGCCGCGGCAGATACTTCATTCGCCGGAATTATGATAAATATCGAAAAAACCATAATAAGCGAGAGCAAAAATGAAATAGATTTTTTGAGCATAATCATCCTCCGATAAAAAATAGAAAGGGTCAAATCAATGACCCTTTCTATTATAGCATATCATGTCAAGCTATGTCATTCATCAGAAAAGCGGCTCGAAATCATCCGCGCCATGCTTGCAAATAGGACAGACAAAATCATCCGGCAGCGTTTCACCCTCGTAAACATACCCGCATATTTTGCACACATAGCCCTTTTTCTTATTATTCTGCCGTTCCGGCTTTGGCTTTATATGCTCAAAATAATAGCTGTAGGTCACCGAAGGAGCATCCGAAAGGACGAACGCCTCTGTTACATCAGCCACAAACAGGGTATGCGTATCATAATCAATCGCATCGGTCACCTTTCCCGAAATTACTGCATTAACACAATCGGAAAGGTAAATGATACCATTTTCCGAACGGTTAAGAGCCGGGTTTGCCGCAAACTTGTCCGTATCCCTTCCGCTTTGGAAACCGAAATGCTCAAATACGGCAAAATAAGCATCTTCGGTCAGTACGGAAACATTGAATTCGCCCGTCTTCAAAATCATATCATGGGTATAATTGCTTTTGTTTACCGATACAGTTATTCTCTTTGGCGTATCGGTAAGCTGCTGGACGGTGTTTATTATACAGCCGTTATCCTTTTCCCCATCCTTAGCCGTCAATACAAAGAGACCGTATGAAAGCTTAAAATACGCCTGCGGATCATTTCTGTTTTCTTTCATAATAATTATCTCCTTTTAAAAATTAAGACCCATACACCGTGATTTTCGGGATATGAGCCTTTACATAAATTTTTATCGGTAAAATTACTGTGCGGCAACAGTTGTGGTTCTTGTGGAAAGATACTCGCTTACTGCAGCGTGATAATCGCCGGAGTTTTCGTTGAAATCAGCAAGGAGTTCCTCTTTAAGCTGCTCGGGCGATTTTGTTGTGGTGGTAACCGTTACATCACCGCTTGCACTATTGGTGGTTGTAGATGTGCAGATACCGATTATACCCATAATTATAACCGCAACAATCAGACCGACAGTGATAAAAAATACGATTCTGCCATGTTTATCGGCCATCAGATCGGAAAATGTTGCCTTATTCTTTTTATTATTGTTAGCACTCATAACTTTTTTATTCCTTTCGCAAAATAAGATTACCGAATAAGTATACTATTAATTTTCTACTATGTCAACATATTAAACGACCGTTTTTTCGGTTATTTTCTACCGAACAACGCACAAATACAAAACCTTTATTTATCGGTTCCTTTTACAGCATCCCAATACTTTTTTGCAGCCTGCTCGGTTTTATTTTCGCCGTATTTATAATATTGCCGATCCTTTATGACATCCGGCAGATATTGCTGCTTTACATAGCCATTTTGGTATGCATGGGCGTACTTATAGCCGTCACCATGACCAAGATCCTTTGCCCCCGAATAGTGGGAATCCTTCAGCCATGACGGAATATCACCAGTCTTGCCGGCTCTTATGTCGGCAACAGCCTCATCAATGGCACAGATACCGGTATTGGATTTTGGCGCAGTTGCAACCAATATTGCTGCATCGGCAAGCGGTATCCTTGCCTCCGGCAGGCCAAGCATATTTGCCGCATCCACACACGCTTTCACTATAGGTATAATCTGCGGATAGGCAAGTCCGACATCTTCACACGCGCACACCATAAGCCTTCGGCACGCTGATACAAGATCACCGGCTTCAAGAAGCCTTCCGAGATAATGCACCGCTGCATCGGGATCGGAACCGCGAAGCGATTTCTGATACGCCGAAAGGATATCGTAATGCTCATCGCCGTCCCTGTCATATCTAAGTCCGCTGCGCTGTGCAAGCTCCCTTGCTCTTTCAAGGGTAACGGTGCGTTTGCCGTCAATTTTAAGTGACGATATCACACAAAGCTCTGCTGCATTGAGCGCCTTGCGCACATCACCGCCGCAGGCAGACGCAATATATTCACACACACCCTCTTCAAGCTCGATATCCTCGCTGCGCTCTTCCTTCAAAAAGTCAAAGGCGCGGCACACCGCTTTTGCAACCGCCTGCGGCGATACCGGCATGAATTCAAAAACCGTGGATCGGCTTAATATAGCGCTGTAAACGTAAAAATAAGGATTTTCGGTAGTCGATGCGATAAGTGATATCTTACCATTCTCGATAAACTCAAGAAGTGTCTGCTGCTGCTTTTTTGTAAAATACTGAATCTCATCAAGATATAACAGCACGCCGTTTCCGGCGGTCAGCATATCAAGCTCTTCAATAACAAGCTTGATATCCTTTGTTGAAGCCGTTGTTCCGTTAAGGCGGTGCAGCCGTCTGTCGGTTTTCTCTGCGATTATACCGGCCACCGTTGTCTTGCCTATACCGGGCGGACCGTAGAAGATCATATTGGGACTCTCGCCAGATTCAATTATCTGTCTTAACGCGCATCCCTTTGAAAGAAGATGCTCCTGACCGACAACATCGTCAAGACTTTGCGGTCTCATTCTGTCGGCAAGCGGTGCTGCCATACCCCGATCAATCCTTTCGCTTTTTTATAAAATATTTTAAGCGGATACCGAAAAACGCATCCGCTTAAAATGTTTATTATTACTTTTTCATTACGATATCAAGACCGCGCTGGATGGCTACATCCCAGAAGCCCCATTCGTGGTCAGCAGCAGCCTGCTCAAATGTGAAATCGATATGGTTTGCGTCAAGTGCTTCCTTAAGTCGAATATTTTCGTTAAAAAGGAAATCACGCTTGCCGCATGCAATATACATCTTCGGGAAAACATTGTAAAGGCCGGAACCGTCTTCCAGTATGCGGAAAAGATCTATATCCTTGCCTATTCTCAATGTTTCGCCGCAGATACCCTTCCAGAGAGACTTTTCGCCATTATCGCAATCTCTTACCATAGCGGCGGCAATATCGGTAACTGGTGACAATGCAATGCATCCACCGTACTGTTCCGGCTTTGTAAAAGCACATTTAAGCGCGCCGTAACCGCCCATGGAGATTCCTGCGATATAGGTATCTTCACGCCTTAAGGAAACGTGCAGAACACTTCTTACCATTTCGGGCAGCTCGGAAAGAACAAAGCTGAAATATCTCGATCCGTTCTGCATATCTGTATAAAAGCTGAGTTCCACATCGGGCATAATAACGCAAAGTCCGCGCTCGGTGGCATATCGCTCGATATTGCTGCGATAGAGCCATGAATTGTTGTCATCCGTTTTTCCATGGAGCAGATAAAGCACTGGGAAACCGGCGGATGGCGGCTCAACAGTATCATGCGGAAGTATCAGCGAAACGGAAACATGTCTTTTTAATTCGGCCGAAAGGAAGCTGCCGGAAAATACCATTTGTTCTTACATTCCCTTCTGGTTAAATTAATCAGTATATTTATTGATTATTCGTAAAGCGGATAGGTCTTAAGAAGCTCGGTGACCTTTGCTCTTATCTCATCAGCCTTGTTATCGAAATCGGTAATTGCAAGGTGGATGCAGTCGGCAATAACATCCATATCAGCGGTGTTGAGGCCGCGGCTTGTGACAGCAGGAGTGCCAAGACGTACGCCGCTGGTTACAAACGGGCTGAGGGGCTCGTTGGGGATGGTGTTCTTGTTAGCGGTGATATAAACCTCATCAAGACGATGCTCAAGCTCTTTACCGGTGATCTCGGTTCCGCGAAGGTCAACAAGCATAAGGTGGTTGTCGGTACCGCCGGAAACAAGATTAATGCCTCTCTTCATAAGTCCATCGGCCAGAGCTGCGGCATTTGCAACAACATTCTTGCCGTATTCCTTGAACTCGGGCTTGAGAGCCTCGCCAAGGCAGACAGCCTTACCGGCGATAACATGCATAAGAGGACCGCCCTGGGTTCCCGGGAAGATTGACTTGTCGATTGCCTTTGCATACTCCTCACGGCAGAGAATCATACCGCCTCTGGGTCCGCGGAGAGTCTTATGGGTGGTGGTGGTAACAAAATCAGCATAAGGAACCGGATTCTGATGAACGCCTGCGGCAACAAGACCGGCGATATGTGCCATATCTACCATGAAATATGCATCAACGCTCTTTGCGATCTCTGCAAGGCGCTCGAAATCAATGGCTCTGGGATATGCACTTGCACCAGCAACGAGCATTCTCGGCTTTACTTCCTTTACCTGCTCGGCAAGCTTATCATAATCGATTCTATGGGTTTCGCCGTCAACACCGTAGGGAACGAAGTTATAATACTTACCAGACATATTTACCGGCGAACCATGGGTAAGATGTCCGCCCTCGGCAAGGCTCATGCCCATGACGGTATCTCCCGGCTCGAGCATTGCAAAATAAACGGCAAGGTTAGCCTGTGCGCCGGAATGGGGCTGTACGTTTGCGTGATCGGCACCGAAAAGCTCCTTTGCGCGGTTTCTTGCGATATCCTCGACAACGTCGACACACTGGCAGCCGCCATAGTATCTCTTTCCGGGATAGCCTTCTGCGTATTTGTTGGTCAGCACGCTGCCCATAGCAGCCATAACAGCCGGGGAAACAAGGTTTTCGGATGCTATCAGTTCAAGATTTCTTCTCTGTCTTGAAAGCTCGTCCTTCATTGCAGCGGCGACATCAGCGTCGTAATTTGCAACAAATCCGATAGAATCCATTACATCTTTGTACATTGCAAACACTTCCTTATTATATTAATTTTGATAACATTGCTATTATTATACTAAAATATCTTCATTTTAGCAATCATAATTAGAATTAAACTTTTTAAATAATAATGCAATTTTATGTATTTTTGCTACAAAGCGGATGCGATCAGATAACAGCTCGCTTCATACCGCCCTGATTTGATTCGCATACACGGCACGCCGTAACACACAGCACCCTCGCCGCTCCTGCTTCAAGCAGAACCTTTGCACATTCGTTAAGCGTACTTCCCGTGGTCATAACGTCATCGCACAAAAGCACGGTGCGGTTCTTTATCAGGTCAGGCCGGGCCACACGATATACATCGCGCACGTTCCTTACTCTTTCCTGTCTTGAAAGGGAATGCTGAACGGAATTCTTTACCGGTTTTATAAGGATACCGTTATCCACCCGCAGCTCGAGCGCACGCGCAACACCGCTGGCAAGAAGCTGTGACTGGTTATAGCCGCGCTTTGTTTCCGAATCACGATGAAGCGGTACACTTGTAACAATATGGATATTATAATCGCTGTATTCGCGTACAACGACCGATGCCATCATATTGGCAAAAAATGCCGCAGCAGATGCTTTTTTGTCAAATTTCAGCCTATGTATTCCCGAACGTGCCGCCTTTGTATAGGAAAATGGTGCCACGCTTCGCTCAAAGCAAAATTCACCCGGCCGACAGTCGCAATCAAAAATCGGTCGGCCGCACCTTCCGCATATCGGACGGTTTATATAAACCAAATTGTCAGCGCATTTGCCGCAGATTCGCTCCGCTGGGGAAAGAAACGCACCGCACAGCGGGCATCTTCGCGGAAAAAGCGCATTAAGAGCCGCATTCTTTACTCTTTTTGTAATACTGGTCATCTGTTTTCTCATTCCCTTCTTTTAAAGATCAGGAGTTTTAATCAGTTATAAAATATACCAAGTTTAACCGTTTGCAATATATTCCTTAAGCGCGGTGTATCTTCCCGTTTTGCGCACTCCGTACACCATATCGGCAACAACCTCTCGGCTGCCGACAAGAATGAGCAGAGTCTTTGCTCTTGTGACCGCCGTATACAGAAGGCTTCGGTAGCAAAGCTGCTTTGCCACCGGCATGACCGGGATTATCACCGCTTCAAATTCGCTTCCCTGACTTTTATGCACAGTAACCGCATAGGCGTGCTCAAGCTGGTCAAGTTCACCCAACGGATAGGATGCCGTCTTATCCTCGAACCGGGCATAAAGACAGCCGGACATTCGGTCTATCCTCTTAATTATACCAATATCTCCGTTGAACATTCCCGTACCTTCGCTGCCATCGTCACGAATCCATTCGACATCATAATTATTCTTTATCTGCATGACCTTGTCACCCTCGCGGAAGACAACACCGCCAAACTGGAATTCGGCACGCGAGCTATGTCGGGGATTAAGCCGTGCCTGCAGACGCTTATTGAGTTCCTTTGTGCCGGTTATCCCCTTTTTACCCGGACACAGAACCTGTATATCAGAAAGAGGGTTATAATCATACGCTGCCGGAAGCCGTCGGAAACACAGATCCTCCACAGTAGAGGCAGCCGTTACGAAATCGGAGCTTTCAAGAAAGAAAAAGTCGCTGTCCTTTCGCCCAAGCTCCGGAAGTTCCCCTTTTACTATTTTATGAGCATTGGTA
>JAGBFS010000081.1 GCA_017936365.1 Clostridia bacterium | reverse complement strand
TTCACCGGCGAGCTCAAGGTTGTTGATGAGCATGCATATTCCGACGGTGAGAGAGCACAGGTCAAGTGCTACGGCGCAAACGACGTTCTCGAAGGCGTTGCAATCATGAAGCATGAGGGTGTTGACGTTTCCATCACCGGTAACTCCACCAACCCGACCAGATTCCAGCATCTTGTTGCAGGTACCTACAAGAAGTGGGCTCTTGAAAACGATAAGAAGTATTTCTCTGTTGCATCGGGCGGCGGCACCGGCAGAACCCTCCATCCGGATAACATGGCTGCTGGCCCTGCTTCCTACGGTCTTACCGACTCTATGGGCAGAATGCACGGTGACGCTCAGTTTGCAGGCTCTTCTTCCGTTCCTGCACACGTTGAAATGATGGGTCTCATCGGCATGGGCAACAACCCGATGGTTGGTGCTACCGTTGCCTGCGCTGTTGCAGTTGCTGAAGGTCTTTCCAAATAAGATTTTCGGTTTTGTAACTTAGCTGATTAATAAAAAATACAGGCGCATTACTTCCGGCTTTTGTCGTGTAATGCGCCTGTTTTTTTATTGTTAAAACGCAATAGAGGCATGTCCTATCTCATCGATTTCTTCGTTGATGAATCTTATCCCCATGCCATGTGGCTCAAGCTCATCATCCCAGCTGCAGCTGAAGGTCAGAAACACACATCTGCCATCATAAATATCGGGCTCAGGTATAATCAAGCTGTCAATTTCGATCATATTTAATATTTGCTGAGCGTCTGTGATTTCGGGATACAGCTCGTTTGCTTCATCAGCGTATCCGAGCTCGCAACGTTCGTTTTGGTAATATTCAAGTATCTTTTGGGGAAGTGCTTTGTTTATAAGGTCAAGATGATCTATGAATCTATTGAAAGAATCGAGCTGTATATCGGCAATGCCGTCAGCCTCCTCACCTAAGATGGTAATGTCGGTAAGTACTGATTTGCCGAATAAATCAAGTGTGTAAGTGCTTTCCCAATTGCATGCATAAGAAAGATTATCAAAAATATTTTTGCTCATATTTTACCTCATAGCTGTAAATTAATTTGATCTATCAATCGTCCCAGTGATTCCAACGCATGGGCTTTGAATTCAGGCTCATAATAGAAATGACCGGAGTTTTCAAAGATAAAACTGTTTGCATAAGGATTATTTTCAAAATAGCGTTTTGATTTGACCGACACAAGCTCATCCTTTTTACCGAAAAGAACATGGCACGGTATATTGAGTACCGGTGCGACCTTTCTGCATTGTCGGCAAAGGCGAAGCAGCGAAATATAATGAGGTATCCATGCAAGGTACTTCCACAGCCACGGTTCAAGCTTCATTCCGATATCGTTGTATGTTGCAAGTTCGGCCGGATTGTTCTTATTAACCTTGCCGAATGAGAACTTCAATACCCGTACAGCCATAACAGGGCGCACAAAAACCTTTAACGGGACGTTAAACAGCAGCATAGCTTTTATGCAGGGATATTTTTGGGTAAGCTCCATAGTCAGAAGTGTGCCCATAGAATAACCGACAACAAGGATATTAGCATATTGAGCTGATAATTTTCGAAGCCAGCCGTCAACCTGCTGTTTCCATTTTTTCATTGACGTATTTGAAAAATCCTTTACACTGCCGCCGTGTCCGTCCAACAGTATGTTGTATATCGACCAGTTTTCGGGAAGATAGGGGATAAGCCAGTCGAAATGCCTGGGAGTGCTGTTTATGCCGTGTACCATGAAAACGGCTGTGTCAGCATCATCGATAGCCCGTATGTATTCTCTATGATCCATACATATTACCCTCCGCAGATGAAGATTTTCTTATTATATGACAAGGACTTGTTCAGTTGATTTAATTGAACAAGTCCTGATTATATAATATGGCTCTGATTTTATTGTTCGCTGTCTTTCTGAACCTTTTCCACAAGTGCGTTAAGCGATTTACCAAAAGCGGCCCAATCGGGCGGGAAACGGGTCTGACCGGACATGTGCTTTTCGCCTTTTTCATCGTAATAGATGTCGATTCTCCAGCACAGGCCTTCTCTCAATGAGGGGAATTGATTGCGCCAGCTAAGGATGTCAAGCTCCTGCAGATCGCAAAGAAATGCAACAAGATCATCGGATTGTGCCGGATACTCCGTATACGGTTTTTCGGATTCTTTTGGGTCAAAGCCGAGTACAGGCATACCGTCATCATCGTATGAGATGAGTTCGACGAATACTTCATCCTTGGCCGCCTCTTCTTCGCGCATTGCCGCAATGGGATCGTCCGGTTCGTTTTTTACGCCGCATCGTACACATTGCTCATCGAAATCAACCCAGATGAAATTGATGGGTTTTATCATATTCCACACAGCAAAATGAAGATGATGCAGCTTTGAATATTCATTGTTGAGAGGGCTGTCCAACAGGTATCACCTCAAAATAATAATGTACGCAGAGGGTGGAAAGGTATTGAAATCAAGGGGATATAATGGTATAATACATTTTATACTCAAAAATAATCGGTCGGATTATATACCGCCAATGTATTATCACAATTTTAGCACATTATTTTCCTGTAGTCAACCATATATATGTTTGTCCACATAAAATTCACAAGATATAGTTTTGCATGACGGAGGCGATGGCGTGTCGGGCAACCCAAAACAAAAGCTTAAACTGCTGTATATTGCCGATATACTCAAAAAATATACCGATGAAGAACACGCCATGGCTGTTGGCGAGATAATCGAGCATCTTGAAAAAGAGGGTATCGTTGCGGAACGAAAATCAGTATACAATGATATCAAGGTTCTTCGCGATTACGGTATGCCGATAATTAACGGAAACGAACCGGTCAGGGGCTTCTTTTATGCCGGTGGCGAATTTCAGTTATCCGAGCTTATGATGCTTATTGACGCTGTACAGGCTTCACCCGTCATAACCCGAAAAAAAACAAAGGAATTTATAGAAAAACTTCGCTCGATGGCAAGTGTCCATCAGTCACAGCAGCTTGAATCGCAGATATATATCGATAATCGGTTCAAAAGTGAAAATGAAGAGATTTATTATAATATCGACCGTATAAAGCAGGCGGTTAATCGCGGCGTTAAGGTAAAGTTCATATACCAGCGCAGACAGCTTGTAGGAAATATTCCGGTACTCGATACCGGGCGCGAATTTGTTATCAGTCCGTACGCGACTATATGGAATGACGATAAATATTATCTTGTCGGTAATTATGATAAATACGATGATCTTTCCCATTACCGCATAGATAAAATGAAGCGAGTCGAATGTACCGATGAACCAGCAAGGGATTTTCGTGAGGTTTGCGGATATACCAGCCGCTTTGACGCAGCCGATTATACACGCCGCGTCTTCAATATGTTTGCCGGTGCTAATCAGCGCGGTGTTGAGCTTGTCTGCGAAAATCGTCTTCTTGAAACGATGATCGAGCGTTTTGGCATCAGCGTGCCGTATAAACAGATTGACAGCGAACATTTTATGATAAAGGTTTATGCCGTTGCAAATGACGGCCTTGAGCAATGGGTACTTAATTTTGGCGGCGGTGTGGTTGTAAAGTCGCCATCGGAGCTTCGTGATTCGATAAAGAAACGGCTTGAATGTATGCTTGAAGACTATAAGTAGCAGCCGTTTGAACGCTGAATATTATATAGTGTTGTTTTGATTTTATTTTAGGAGTGATTGACATGATATGCAATGATATACTGGAGGCCCTCGGCGGCACTCCGATGATAAGACTTAACCGCCTGCCCGATGAAGACAGCGCACAGATCCTTGTAAAATTTGAAGGTCTGTGTGTCGGCGGTTCAATTAAGACAAGAACTGCATATAATATGATTCTTGCGGCAGAAAAGGAAGGCAGGATAAATAAAGATACTATCATTGTCGAACCGACAAGCGGTAATCAGGGAATAGGTCTTGCGCTCGTCGGTGCAGTAAGAGGATATAAGACTGTAATAATTATGCCCGATTCCGTAAGCATGGAAAGACGTCTGCTTGTAAAGCACTACGGCGCGGAGGTTATCGAAATACACGACGACGGAAATATCGGCGATTGTATCGAAAGATGCCTTCAGACAGCGATCGAAATGGGCGAAAAAGATCCGAACGTATTTATTCCCCAGCAGTTTTCAAATCCCAATAATCCTCTTGTACACAAGCATCACACCGGGCTTGAGATATTGGAACAGGTTGCAGGACCCATTCACGGATTCTGCTCCGGTATCGGTACCGGCGGTACTATTTCCGGCATAGGCGAAACACTTAAGGCTCAGTATCCCGATATCGAGATTTGGGCGGTGGAGCCGGAACACGCGGCGATACTTGCCGGCGGAAGTATCGGAACACACTTGCAGATGGGAATAGGTGACGGACTTATCCCCGATAACCTCAATACCGATATTTACAGTGAGATATGCGTTGTAACCGATGAAGAGGCGCTTGGTATTGCAAAAAGAATGGCGCGTGAGGAAGGCATACTTTGCGGTATTTCCAGCGGTTCCAATGTTGCGGCCGCTTTAAGACTTGCAAAGAAGCTTGGTAAAGGAAAGACTGTTGTTACCGTTGTTCCCGATACAGGGGAGCGTTATTTCAGCACACCGTTGTTTGATGATTAATTATATAACAAGATTATAAAAGGGGGTGGCGCATTTGCTTAGAAAATGGAACGTTGCAAAGGGTGATAAAAAGCTTTCGGCAATAATATCCGAAAGGCATGGTGTACCGAAATTTGCGGCACACTTGCTTCTTACCCGCGGACTTACCGAGGCTCAGGAGCTTGAAGATTTTCTTACAAAGGATGCGCCGCTTTGTGATCCGCTTGAATTCATTGATATGGAAAAAGCAGTTGTCAGGATCCGAAAAGCCATAGAGCACGGTGAAAGGATAGCTATTTTCGGTGATTATGACGCCGATGGAGTTACTGCTACTGCGCTGCTTTATTCCTATCTCGAAAGCTGTGAAGCCAATGTGCTTTATATGCTGCCTGATAGGGCAACAGACGGCTACGGTTTGAGAATGAGCACTGTTGACACATTGGAACAGTACGGAACACAGCTTATTATAACCGTTGATAACGGTATTTCATGTTATGAAGAGGTTGAATACGCAAAATCAAAGGGGATCGATGTCGTTATAACCGACCATCACCAGCCGCCCGAAAGGCTGCCGGATGCATGTGCCGTTGTCGATCCGCATCGACACAACTGCGGCGGAGCATTCAAGGATTTTGCCGGTGTCGGCGTTGCATTCAAGCTTGTATGCGCACTTGAGGGTGACGATGAATTCATACTTGACAATTATGCTGATTTGGTTGCTATAGGAACGATTGCCGATGTAGTTCCGCTTATCGGTGAAAACCGCAGATTGGTTATGCATGGCCTTGAATCGATAAAGGAATGCAGCAGGCCGGGCATCTTTGCCCTTGCAAATAAAGCCGGTCTTGGATTGAGAAAATATAAAACAAGTGATATTTCCTTTATTCTCGCGCCGCGCATAAATGCCGCCGGCCGTGTGGGTAAGCCGGACAGAGCTGTGCGTCTGATGCTTTCCGAGGATATGGACGAATGCGGTGATCTTGCAGAGGATCTTTGCGAAGATAATTCAAGAAGGCTTGAGCTTGAACGGGAAATGACCGCGGATGCATGGAACTATTTTGATGAGCATCCGGAGGTTCTTCTCAATCAGGTTGTCATAATAGTTGGCAGCGGATGGAATAAAGGCGTTATCGGTATTTTTGCATCCCGTATGTGCGAAATACTTGGAAAGCCGTGTTTTGTCCTTAGCGTGGAAAATGGTATTGCAACCGGTTCCGGACGGAGTGTTGAAGGATTCTCACTCCACAGCGCATTGTGTGCATGTTCCGATCTCCTTGTACATTTCGGCGGACACGCTATGGCTGCCGGTCTTACGATAAATGAGGAGGACATTGACGAGTTTACTAATCGGATAAACGAGTATGCATCATCACTTGATGAAATGCCCGTTCCGGTGATAGATATTGATTGTGTCCTCCCGGCGAATATGGTTGATTATTCTCTTTATCGGGATTCTTGTTTCCTTGAGCCCTTCGGCGTGAAAAATCCCGCGCCTGTGCTTGGTATGACAGAACTTTCGATTATAGATATAAAAAGCGTAGGCAATAATCAGCACCAGCGCCTGACTCTTGAAAAGAACGGATGCGTTTTTAACGCTATGTGTTTTAAAACTCTGCCGGAAAACTTCAATTTCAATGTCGGTGATGTTGTCGATTGCGTTGTAACGCTTGATTTTAACGAATCGTATGCACGTCAGGCCGGAGATAATGCCGCTCTTACAAGAATCGTAAAGGATATACGTCTTTCCGGGATAGATGTTGATAAGATGAATCATGAGCAGCGCCTTTTCGAAAAGGCTATGCGCGGTGAAGCTTTGACACAGCAGGAAAAAGAACAGATTATTCCCACCCGTCAGCAATCCGGAGTAGTATATATGCATGTAAAGGACGGCTATCGCGGTGCGCTTGAAAATCTTGGCGCAAGGCTGTATAAACAGGGAATCGGATACGGTGCGGTGCTTGTATCGCTCGAAGCCATGCGCGACAGAGGTCTTATTAAAATGAGGCGTCGGGCAAATTGTTTTTCAATAAGCCCGGAGTCTGTTTCCGGTAAAGTTGACCTTAACGAAAGCTTTATTATAAAGAAATTAACAGAAGATTAAAACAGCCAAAGATTTTTACGGAGGTGTAGGTAATGCACGAATACAGAACGTATGATGACCTTGTAATGCTGATACATGGCAGTGATGAAGAATATAATATGAAGCTGATTGAGGACGCGTATCTGTTTGCAAACCGTGCCCATGCCGAACAGCGCCGTAAATCGGGTGAGCCTTATATAGTGCATCCCATTTCGGTGGCCTGCATATTGGTAGAGCTTGGTATGGACACGGAATGTGTCGTGGCGGCTCTGCTGCACGACGTTATCGAAGATACGCCCATCGAGCTTCCCGAAATAGTTGAGCGTTTCAGTAAAACTATAGCAGCGTTGATTGATGGTGTTACCAAGCTTGGTAAAATCGGATATTCCACACGCGAAGAGCATCAGGCGGAAAACCTTCGCAAGATGCTGATTGCAATGAACGAGGATATCCGCGTAATAATCATTAAGCTTGCTGACAGGCTTAATAATATGCGAACCCTCAAGGCTCTGCAGCCTCAGAAGCAGCGTGATATCGCGCGCGAAACGATGGAGGTTTACGCTCCGATCGCTCACCGACTCGGTATCCGCCCGGTTAAGGAAGAGCTTGAGGATCTTTCGCTTCGTTATCTCGACCCGGTTGCGTACAACGCAATTACCGACCAGCTATCACAGCAGCAGACCAACCGCGAGTATTTCCTGAATC
>JAGBFS010000005.1 GCA_017936365.1 Clostridia bacterium | reverse complement strand
GCAGCGCGGCAGGTTCGGCGGCTTTGATGGTCATGTGCTTTATGTGCGTTATGTGTCTTCCGAAGATCAGACGTAAAAACGACGTTCGAGCTCGTCCTTGAGTTCTTTTTTCTGCTTTAATATAAGGCAAAGGAGTGCAAGCAGTACACATGGGGCAAGAACGATAAGCGACCAGAGAAGATTTACATGGTCATCAAGATAGAGATCGGTTATTACCTCAAGTGCGACAATGAATGCGCCAAGAGAGATAAAAAAGACGGTAAGAGTGGTGAGGCTGCGTCCGCCGGTAGAGCGGATAACGGCGGCCAGTATGCATATCATCGTAAATGCCGAAAGTGTGATCGGTACGGCCAATGACAGATACCAGTTTACCGGAGGATTTACGTACTTGTAAACGATGAAAAGAAATAGAAGAACAGCAATCAGATCGATAAGTATGATGTTGGAAACGCGCGGCTTTTTCATAATGAATAAGGGGGTTACAACAAGCCACAGCAGCGACATGATTGCAAGAACCAGCATTGACCATGTAAGCTGTTTTGATATACCGTAATTGGTGATAAGACAGACCGAAACGGGAATTGCGAGTATAATGGTGATGATCAATGCGGTGAATTTTTTATTATCGTATTGAGCGGCAAGATTATTTTTATTAAGTCTTGGGAAAGCGGATTTGGCCGTTTCATCAAACGGGGTGTTAGGGTTAAGAACGACCGTATCGCAAAGCGGACACTTTTTTTCGCTTTCGTGAAGTTCTACGCCGCAGTTTACGCAGTAGGACATAGGCGATTGTGCTCCCTTATGAAGCACGCCCCCTTTCTGAAAATTTATTCGTTGCTTTCAATTTTTACCGGAATGCCCATTTTTATAAGATTGCGGAAAAATTCCCTTTCGCATTCTTTTTCCTTAATGGAACGGCCGAAACTTATGGACATGATGCCGTTGAAGCTGGCTACCGCACAGTTGGTCGGCATGATATACGGCCGACCTAATATGAAGTCGGCGCGCTCGATATGGGGCTTCATTTCTTCCGGCATTGCAAATTCGCCGAGGTTTGAGATGGTGGAGGAATACTTGCCCTCGCCGGAAACATAGTACATGTGAAGAACCGGCGTCTTTAAGAATAAGGGGACAGCCCTTATTACCGGATTCATTTCATCGGCAAGGTTTGCGCTCATATTTGCATTAAGGAACTTTTCCTTTTTGTTAAGGCGCATAAAGTGCTGAACATCGTCGACTACCTCATCAAAATCCCAATCGCCGTATTTCGGCTCGATACCGGGATTTATAAAAAGCGAAAAGTTTCGCAGAGTTTTGCTTGGGTAATAATTGCGAAGATTGATAGGGACGTTGATCTTGACAGCAATATCCTTTTTGCTGTGTTCCTTTTGGTGGCAGTATAACGTCCATACAAGGACAGCAACCAGAAACTCGGTTATTGTTGCGCCGAATTCCTTTGCCTTTGCCTTAATGGCATCGACAGGTGCTCGTCCGATTATCACTCCAACCTCACCGGCCGGAAGCTTTGTGCCTTTAATGTGGTATGCCGATGCTTCCTGTCTTGTGCGGCGAGTCTTGAATCGTGTGTATTTACGGAAACCGTCCTCCATTTCGTCCGGAGTGGGCGCGGAAGAAAGATCGATTATACCGGGACCTGCGTTAGGGATATCCTTACCGCACAGCCTAAGGTATTCGGCAACAATGGTGCAAAGGAAATATGTTGCACCCGTGCCGTCGGTTATAACGTGCATTACCTCAAGCGCGATTCTCTTTTCGTAATAGCATACGCGGAAATGATAACCGTTTGTGTTCTTGCTGTTTAGGGCGCGCATAGGAAAATGCGAATCGTATTCAACAACAGGCTTACGGGTGTTAAGTTCGAGATAATGCCAGAAGAGTCCTTTTTTTAGTGTGGAAGAGAAGTTTTTGAACCGCGGCAGGCAGTTTTCGACCGCCTGCTGCAATATTTCGGGATTTATATGCTCTTTCAATGTGAGTGATACGCGAAAATTCGGTGTGAAATTTCGGCTGATTAAAGACGGATATATATTAGCTGCGTTATCAAGTTTGAGCCAGGTTTTTCGATTCTGCTGTGTCTTTTTTGACATATATTTATCAGTCACCGAAGCCTATGCCCATAGAACGTGCGGTGGTGACCATATCGCCGTCGGTGGGCACAAATTTGGTTTTTCCGGCAACTTCGGATAAAGGATTATGAATAACCTGATTGCCTTTCATTGCAACAGCGTTGCCGTAATTTCCGTCTTTAATAAGCTGTGCGGCATAAGCGCCGAACTGTGTGGCGAGCACACGATCGTAAGGAGAGGGAGAACCGCCTCTCTGATAATGCCCGGGGATAACGACCCTTGTTTCAAGGCCGGTTTTAGACTGTATTTCATCGGCTATTCTGTAGCTGACCGAATGATATGCCTCTTCGCTGCGCTTCTGAGCGCGCTGCTTCTTTTTAAGCAGGGATTCCTCTTTGGTCATAGCGCCTTCTGCAACGCAGAGTATGGAGAAGTTGCGCTTTTTGCCGGAGGAGGTAGCACGGTTTTCAACGGTGTCGATGACTTTGTTGATGTCATAGGGTATCTCAGGCAGCAAAATTACGTCGGCGCCGCCGCCGAGACCGGCATAAAGCGTGAGCCAGCCGGCTTTATTTCCCATGATTTCGATGACCATAATGCGGCCGTGGCTGTTTGCCGTGGTGTGGATACGGTCAACAACATCAGTAGCAATATCAACAGCACTGTGGAAGCCGAAGGTGACATCGGTGCCGAAGATATCGTTATCGATTGTCTTGGGCAGACCGATTACATTGAGGCCTTCTTCGGCAAGAAGATTTGCGGTTTTATGGGTGCCGTTGCCGCCAAGGGTGATAAGGCAGTCAAGCTTCATCTCCTTGTAATGCTTTTTCATCGCGGCGACCTTATCCTTGCCGTCCTGCTCTATAACGCGCATATTGCGGTAAGGGGTACGGCTTGTGCCGAGTATCGTTCCGCCGAGGGTGAGTATACCCGAAAAGTCTTCGCGATCCATACGGGTATAATCGCCTTCGATAAGTCCGGTGAATCCATCGTTTATTCCGATGAATTCAGCGTCAAAGAGGTTGTATGATGCATATGCAACGCCGCGTATAGCGGCATTGAGACCGGGGCAGTCGCCGCCGGCTGTGAGCAGACCGATTCGTTTCTTTGCCATTTGAGATAACACTCCTTATATAGCCTTTTGTCTGGTATTATTGGCGTAAGAAAGGTTTATTATTATTCTTCGCTTTCGTGATCTGCGACCATATCCTCGCTGTATTCAAGCGCAGTGTATTCATAGATACAGTTTGACGGGGGAGTAGGATAATTCTTCTCTTTTACAAAAATGCGTTTTCCGTCGCTGGCAACAAAAATATTTGCCATTGCGGTTCCGACATCGATGCACTGCATATCCTCAAGCTTGTTTATGGATATCAGAGGACGCTTGCGGTATACATAGATGTTGGTGCTTTCGGTAATATAGCGTACCGGCTGGGAGTTCATGCTTGAAGGAGCAAGACGTCCGGCGTTGAGAAGATCAAGGAGAGAGGGGTGGCTGATCTTTCCGATAACAAGCTCATGCAGCAGCTTGCGGTTGGCTTCATCGGGCGAGCGGCGCATGGGGGAATTATCGGCGCGGCCGAAGCAGATGGTTATAACATACGGCAGCTGACCGGCAGATTCGTTTTTGGGGGATACCATTCCAAGCCAGCAGCTTCCGATATCGTGTTCGGTAAGATACAGCATTATCTGCTGACCGATAAAGCCGGCGTTTTCAAGCCAGCCTTCCTTTTTTACAGAACGTATTACAAGATAATGGGCTGCTTTTGCGGAAAATGTTGTGCGGTAGTTTTTTGCAAAATCAGCTCTTGAAAGTATGTTAATGTTAATCTTTATGCTTGCGTGCAGCGGATGGATGGTACCGATGAATTTGCGCAGCTCAAGAAGCTGATTGTCCTTTAAGGGCTCCTCGGTATAGGTACGCACCGAACGGCGTGCGATAATTGCGTCTTTGCGAGTCATAAAAAACCATAGCCGATCATAATAGGGATCGGTTTGCCTTTCTCCCCGAAAGAATGTTTTGCACGCGGAGCTTTTCGGGGGAAGCCTCCGCATTAATTTGCTGTGAATTTTAAAATAAAAAAGCACAGATTGAAAAAACACATTAAATTATACAATACGGTGTCAAATAAATCCAGTATTATTTTTATCTTTTAGCTTTTATAATTTAATCATTATTTATATTTTCTTTTGAAGCTTATAATGACCGAAATGCGCAAATGGATTAAATTGATCTGCTTATGAATCTGTTTGAGCAGATATTTTAGCAGAAATAATGAAAAAATCATATAGAAAACCTAAAAAAATATAAAAATGCTTTTGACTTTAAGTAAATTATATGATATTATTATCTCGGTTTAGTGTTGGCGTTTTAGCTAATATTTGACTTTGAATTCCATTATATTATTGGAGGAAATCTCGGCTTGATCATTTCGCTGACGGATGTGATGTCCGGTTTAGGCGCGGCAAGGATATCGATCGGTCTTGCTTCGGCTTTGTGCGGGGCTGGATACGAAAAGGTATTGCTGGTCGATTGCTCACGCGGCTTTGATGTCGTTTCATGGCTGCTGAAGGATACAGTTTCGGTTGCGTTTGATGCCGGCGATGTTTTTTCCGGTATGTGCGATCCGCAGGATGCGGTATACCGCTGCGATCTTGGGTTTGACATTATAGCTTCGGCTGCCGATAAATCATGCATTTCGGCGGAAAATGCAGGTTTGCTGGTTTCCCGGCTTGACAGCTTTTACGACGCAATAATTGTGTGCTGTCCGTGTGCGGATTATCATTTTGCAAATGTGCTTTCCGATTATGTATCGCTCAGCCTTATCCTGACCCGGGCGGACGAGCTTGGAATCTCGGCTGCGGCGCGGCTTCGCCGGCAGCTGCCGGAGGATCACATATCATGCGGCCTTGTGCTTTATGATTATTCGTCCGATAGTGTAAAAAAGGACGAGCTTTTAGGTATCGACGATTGCATAGATCGTTCGGAAACGAGGCTTATGTGCGTTGTGCCCGAAAAGAAATCGGCGCGGCAGAAGGCTTATCAGAATCTTGCTGTCAGAATTAATGGGGCAAAGGTTCCGCTTATAAAATTATAAATTCTTATAAACTACTTTGAGGGGTTGGTTATAAATGAATATTGCACTTATAGCACATGATGCTAAAAAAGAGCTTATGGGTCAGTTCT